>JAYEHC010000042.1:0-12622 GCA_034659355.1 Patescibacteria group bacterium
TAAAGCTCACAATTATGAAAATTTTTTCAGAAGCAGTTGATAAAAATTATGGTATTCCTAGTAGTGAAAAAGTAAATGAATATGATCAATTAGCATCTTCAGAGGAAATATCTGAGTTTAAAGCAGAAATTGAAAATACAGTTAGAGATAAGGCAGCTGATTTGGAAATATCAGAAGAAAAACTAATTGATCTTGCAGAACTTGATCTAGAAAGTCTTGGCGCGGAAAATCTAGAAGATTCAAGTAATGGCGATCTTGAGTTTATTAGAGACAGTATTAATGAAGCGATAAATAGATTCCAAATAAATGAAGAAACCAAGGAATTAATTATAGATACTCCTTCAAGCATTGATAAACTTTTGAAATTTATTGAAAAACACGATAAAGCTGTCAAAATTGGAGAATTAGTTCTTTATCTTTCTTCTTTCGGGACACCAGCCTTGGCTGCTCTGGCAGAAGATGATGTAAAAGTAGAAATCAATGGCGAGAAATTTTTTTAAAGGATTTGGCGGATAATCCAGAGTTGATAACAGAAATAGATCGATTAAATAGTCAAAATTCTCCTATTGATATATTGGAAAAATATCCTTCGCAAAATTTTAATCACTTTAATAACAATCAAGATAGCGCAAATTCATTTTCAATTATTGTTGAAACTGAAATTAACGAGAATAATAACATACAAAAAACTATTTCTTTTTTATTTAACAATCTTCTTTCTGAAGAAAAAACAGACGAACTTAAAAATGATTTAGCAGATGTGAGAATAATATTTAACGCGCCAAGAGATATAACAAAAGAAAAAAGAATAGAAACCATAAGCAATTCATTAGAATATTTTATAGAAGATAAAAAACAAATTGCGAAAATTATTGCTGATTATTTCAATGCTTCAGAAAACGAAGTTGAAAAATATATTGATAACCAAATCACGCCTAACACTTCTAAAATTTTAGTGGTAGAGCTAAATGATTTTAATATTAATAAAGATATAGAGAGCATAGACACTTCTAAAATAAACCAAACATTAAATCAAAAGTGGATTGAAATTAGAAATGATAACTTTGAACAAAGTAAAACATCTGCTGAAATAAATGCTAAAAGTTTAATAGAATTTATAGAATGGTTTAAACAAAACGGTTATGAAAATATAAATGGCGTGGATGTAGATAATATTAGCAATGCTTATGAAATAATATCTGAAGAAAGAAAGGGAGGGGCATCCTTAAAGGAATTTAAAAATCTGCAGGAATTAGAAAAAAATAATTTTAATGAATATGAAGACAATGATGAATTTAAAGAATTATTTTTAGAACTTTTGGAAAAAAATGGTTATTCATTAGAAAAATTGAAAGAAATCGCCGAAGATAATCCAGAAGAAGTTATCAAAATAATTTCTGAAGTAATTAGAAAAAATATAGAATATGATAAAGAAAGAAATGAGAAAAGAGAAAAAGGAAATATAAGTTTTCAAACTCCTAATACTACTTTGAAAAAAGAAAAAGGTATTTGCGGAGACTATGCTAAAATTTTTGCTCTCGCTAAATATGTTTTAGAAAAAGAAAGTGTGCCAAATTTTGATAAATTTGTTGTATTAACTACTCATTCTATTGAAATGGATCATGAATGGAATATTCTTGTCACGGTTGATTCAGATAGAAATTTAGTTATCTCTTTTATTGATCTTATTTATCATGACTCAGGAGGGGAGCTAAACGCAGTTGACGAAGAGCATTATTATAATATTTTTGAATTTATTCCTAAAAGCAAGTCTAAACAAACCGTTTTTGTTGATGAAATTCAATACCTTGACAACCCGTCTAATTTTTTAAAGTTGCTTTATGATGAAAAGAGGGATGATATAAAAATTATTGCTTCCGGATCGTCTTCGTTTTATATAGATAAAAAGTTTAAGGACAGTTTAGCCGGCAGAAAATTTTTATTTGAGATCTATCCTTTGAGTTTTGACGAGTTTTTGCTTTTTAATCAGGAGAATGAATTATTGGGGCAAATAAACAAAGACAAAAACCTATCTATCTATTATAAAAAGATATTATTAGGATTGTTAGAAACATATTTAAGATATGGCGGGTATCCAAAAGTCGCTTTGGCGGAAAATGACGACATAAAAAGAATAGTTCTGGAAGAAATCGGCTCATCTTATGTTAAAAAAGACATTACGGACGCTGGCATAAAAAATACTGATAAATATTTTTCTTTGTTAAAAATTTTAGCTCAGCAAACCGGACAGTTGGTTAATTTGCAAGAAATTGCCAGTACTTTGCGGATGTCTCATAAAACAGCCGAAGAATATTTATACACTATTAAAAAATCTTATCAAGTTGCCTTTATCAAGCCATTTTATGGTAATATCAGAAAAGAATTAACTAAAATGCCAAAGGTGTATTTTTATGATTTAGGTTTAAGAAATTTTTTTCTGAACGATTACAGTTCAATCGAAAAACGCATTGATAAAGGAGCATATTTGGAAAACATTATTTTTAAAAAGTTCTTACATCAAACAAGAAATTTAGATAAAATCAAATTTTGGCGCACGCAAGACAAAAATGAAATAGATTTTATTGTTAAAAACAAAGCTTATGAAGTTAAATTTAACAAAGCAAATTTTAAAGAATCAAAATATAAAAAATTTAAAAAAAATATCCGGAGATTAAACTGGAAACGGTTGATTATAAAAGTTTAATAGATGAATTGGAAGCAGGAAATTTTGCTTTGTAGTTTAAAATTTTTAATTTTAAAAATACTGAATAGATTTGATATGCCAAATAATAATTTTGTTCAAAATGAAGATATAAGTGATGAGCCTGAAGTAGTTTCTGATAGTATCAGTAATGAAAAAGAAAGATTAGATATTGATATTAAACCTACCAAAACCGAAAAAAAAGAAAAGGTTGAGTTTAAAGAAAAAATTGAAAAAAAACGGAAAAAGTGAAATTGAGTTTGAAAGAAATAAAAGAGAAAATAAGCAAACTGTAAGGAGAAAAATCTCAGTTTGGCGATTAACAAAAAATAAAACAAACTAAAAGTGAATAATAAAATAATAGCAATAGCGTTAATCTCAATTTTTTCCGTGATTATTATTTGCGGCGTTGTTTTTACATTTCAGAAGAATAGACAATTGGATGAAAAAAAGAGTGTCTCGCTGGGTGAGCTTGGCAATAATGGATTTAGGAACGCGCAAAATTATAATAGTAAAAACAAGAAGCAGGAAGAATTGATAGATTATAGTCCGCAGGCGGTTCTTATTGAAAGCGATAAAAAACAAGAATCAAATCTCACGCGAACTTTGGAATTTTTTGCGAAAGCGGGAAAAGGATTATTTGGAATGAAAAGAGAAAGAATTTTTCAGCCGATTAATAAAATAGCGGAATTTAGAAAAAATGCCAGAGAAAATACAACAGAATCCAAAATAATAAAAGTTCCGGAAGATTACAAAACGATACAGCTGGCGATTGACAACGCTGATTTTGGAGATACGGTAAAAGTTTCCGCGGGGGAATATAAAGAAAATATAGTTATGAAAGAGGGAGTCAGTTTGATTGGGTCAAATGTTTTAAAAGAAGAAGAAATGAAAAAAGATATGGAAGAAAATGAAGATGAAAGGGAAACAGGAGAAGACTCTGAAGTTTCAGAACCAGATCCCGCTTTTTCTTTAAGATTGGTAATTGCAAATGAAACAATAATAAATGGTAATAATTCGGGCAATGTTATTTCGTTTAAAAATGGAATAACAAATAAAACAAAGCTGGCTAATTTTACGATCAAGAACGCTGGGGAAAATTTAAGCGGGATATTGATTGAAGATTCCTCGCCTTTGGTACAGAATAATATTATTACGAATAATGAATATAATATTTATATTAAAGGAGAGTCGTCTCCGATAATTCAAAAAAACAGCCTGCGTTTTGGAGAGAAAGGAATTCAAGTTTATAATTTTGCAGAGGAAGAAAAAAATAAAAAAACAGAAAAGGAGCTCGGCTCCGACATTTCGGAGCTGAGCTCCGTTTCTGTTTTAGGCGCGCCAAATATAATTGATAATTTAATTACGGACAATAAAACCGGGATTGATTTGCATTATTCGTCCGCGATAATAGATCATAACACGATCAGTTATAATAATCACTATAAAACCTATCTCGGCGCGACTTTTGGAATTTATCTGCACAGCTCCTCTGCGAAAATTTCAAATAATATTATCACTGACAGCGGGATTTGCGATCTGTGCGCCGGTGTAAATGCGGATGAGAAAAGCAAAGCCGTTGTTTTAAACTATAACAATATCTGGAATAATAAAAGTAATTTTGTTTGTTTCGGCGAATGTGTTTTAGAAGATAATAATATTTCCGAAGAGCCGATGTTTATTAATCCCGCGAATTGGAATTTCAAACTGCGGGAAGAATCGGGTTTGGTTGGCGTATGTGAAGATGAAAGTGATGCGGGAGTGAGGTGGTAAAATAGTATTTTAACATTTCTACCCAGCTTTAGCTGAGGGTTAGTGAGGTTTTAACCTCGCAAAATCTAACTCAATAAAATCATTTTTAAATCTAAATTGTATTAATATCTATTTTTCTCGCAAGGTTAAAACCTTGCAAACCGTGCGCTAAAGCGCCGTAGAATAAATTATTATGACTTTACAAGAACTCAACAGTCAAATTCTGAAATGTGAGAAGTGCGCGTTGTCAAAAACGCGGATTAATGTTGTTCCGGGGGGAGGAAGCGCCAATGCTGATATTATGTTTATTGGCGAAGGACCAGGAAAAAATGAAGACGAGCAAGGAGTTCCTTTTGTCGGCGCGGCGGGAAAGATGCTGGATAAACTTATTGAATCAATCGGATTGACAAGAGAAGATATTTATATTGCCAATGTTGTCAAATGCCGTCCGCCGGGCAATCGTGATCCTTTGCCTGAAGAAGTTGACGCTTGTCGCGACTGGCTGAACCAGCAAATTAAAATCATCAAACCGAAACTGATAGTTCTTCTCGGCAGACATTCTATGGACCGATTTTTGCCGAATCAAAAAATTTCCCTTGACCACGGCAAACCAAAAAGGCGAAATGGACAAGTCTATTTTCCAATTTATCATCCCGCTGCAGCATTGTATAGAAACGGTTTGCTTGAAGATTTAAAAAAAGATTTTCAGAAAATTCCAAAAGTTTTAGAATTAATGAAAAAAGATAGCACTGAAAATAGCGAGAGGGAAATAAAAAAGGAAAAATCAGAACAAGCTGATTTGGGAATTTAAAAACGGAAATACAGCAACAAAAACAAAAACAAAACACGCCTCTTGGCATTTTTATCAGGAGGTGCTTTTTTGCATCAAAAAAAAACACCCATATTAGGTCTTTATATTTTCTATGGTTTTACAGACTAAAGTCTGAACTCCAAAACTCCAAAACTCCAAAAATTACGCGAAGCGAATTTCTATGAGCGCTTAGCTGCTATTTCTACAATTCAACTTGCGAATTATCGCCGATTAGAAGTTTGTGTCCAGAAGGCAAAGTTTTGTGAACAGGGGTGATTAAGGCGTTAACGCCGATTAAGCTGTCCGTAATTCTTTTGTCACAATGAATGTCAGAGTTTTCAAAAATAATAGAATTTTCAATTTCCGTGCCGTAGATTTCTGTATGGTTGCCAATAGAAGTAAATGGTCCGATATAAGAATCTTTAATTATGCAGTGTTCGCCGATTATCGCTGGACCTCTAATAATAGAATTGCCGTTGATTTTAGTTCCTTTGCCTATTTTCACTTTTCCTTGAATAACCACTCTTTTGCCAATTTCGCCGTTGATTTTAGTATTAATACGGCTTAAAACAAGCTGGCTTCCTTCAAGCAAATCAACTGGTTTTCCCGTGTCTTTCCACCAGCCGGTTATTTCGCTATAACCAACCGCGCGATTATGATCAATGAGGTATTGATGAGCGTCAGAAATTTCCAGTTCTCCGCGAGCGCTGGGTTTAATAGCGTTGACCGCTTTAAAAATGTTGTGATCATAAATATAAATTCCTGTTACCGCAAAATCGCTTTTTGGTTTCTGCGGTTTTTCTTCCACGCGCGCTATTCTTCCATTGACAATTTCCGGAACTCCAAATCGTTGCGGATCTTTTACTCTGGAAAGCGCGAGCAGGCAATTTAACTTTTCTTTTTTAAATTTTTCAACAAAAGGTTTGATATTGTTTAAAATAATGTTGTCTCCCAGATAAAATATGAACGATTCTTTGCCGATAAACTTTTCCGCCATTTTCACCACATGCGCTAATCCCAAAGGACCGCCCTTTTGTTCAATGTAAGTTATTTGCACTTTCCATCTTGAGCCGTCACCAACTTTTTTCGGGAAAATTTTATCGCCGGGATTGATAACAATTCCGACTTTTTTTATTCCGCAAGAAGCGATTTTTTCCAGCGCGTAAAAAATCATCGGCTTGTTGGCGATTGGCACTAAATGTTTATTAATTGTATAAGTAATCGGACGCAGTCTTGTTCCATGTCCGCCAGCGGTAATTAACGCTTTCATAAATAATGTTAGTTATTATATTAAAATTTCTGCGCTTTAATCTACATTTTTAAAAACCTGTCATTCTGAACTTGTTTCAGAATCTACTCTCTTTTACATTTAACCGAATCCATAAGTCACTAAACCTTTGAATAAGTTGAAAATGCAACACCGTTGGTTCAGTGTCTCCTGACCTGAACCTTGTATTTCTTAAAGTGCAGTTTAAAAGCGTTGCTGTTGTTTATAAGCCAGATGAGAAGAAACAAATGGTTCAAGTTAGAGACATTGAACCAACGACGAATTTCTGTCTGGTATCTGAGAAATTGTCATTCCAGAAGATTTCGGAGCGGAGCGGAGAAATTTATCTGGAATCCAGTGAGTATCAACAAATAATAATTTTCGTATAGTTTTATAAGCAATAAAGAAAATTAAAGTGATAATTTACAGCGAGGTGAGATAAACTGGATCCCAGATATTTTTTCTGGAGTTTATCCTGTACTTGATATGGGACTATCACTCCAGAAAAAATTCTGGGATGACAAAAACGAGGAAAAGCGAAAAAGTTTTATTTATTCTCCGTACTGCTTCTCGTAATATTCATCAAGTTCCCTCGTTTTTAATTTCTTCCGCCAATCTTCGTTTTCCAAATACCATCTGATTGTTTTCTTCATCGCTTCTTCAAACGAATGCTTTGGCTCCCAGCCAATCTTTTTCACTTTTTCAATATCCAAAGCGTAGCGAAAATCATGTCCTAACCTGTCGTCCACATATTCAATTTGCGATTCGTCTTTTCCAAGTTCGTTTAAAATAAGTTTGGTTAATTCCAGGTTGGTCTTTTCATTCCCTCCTCCAATGTTATAAATTTCGCCGACTTTCCCATTATGCAAAACGGCGTCAAGCCCTTCGCAGTTATCAAGAACGAAAATCCAGTCGCGGATATTTTTTCCTGTTCCGTAGACCGGAACCTTTTTTCCTTCTGTGATGTTGCTGATAAAAAGAGGGATTACTTTTTCCGGAAATTGGTAAGGACCGTAATTATTTGAAGAGCGGGTGATGACGACAGGGAGGGAAAAAGTTTTGTAATACGATCTTGCCAATAAATCAGCGCTCGCTTTTGAAGCGGAGTAAGGGCTGTTTGGCATCAAAAGATCGTCTTCTTTAAACTTTCCGTTTTCAATGCTTCCGTAAGTCTCGTCCGTGCTAATATGTAAAAATCTTTCTATTCCAAATTTTTTCGCCGTTTCAAGCAAAATATGCATTCCCAAAAAATTTGTTTTCACAAACGCGTCCGGATCTAAAATAGAACGATCCACATGAGTCTCGGCGGCGAAATTAACCGCGAAATCCGGCTTTTCTTCTTCAAAAATCTCTGCTACTTTTTCTTTGTCGCAAATATCGCCTTCAATAAATTTATAGTTCGGATTGTCTTCGGCTTCTTTTAGGTTATCTAAATTTCCGCAATAAGTCAACTTATCCAGATTGACAATTTTATAGTCGGGATATTTTCCCAGAATATAATGAATAAAATTTGAGCCGATGAACCCCGCCCCGCCGGTGATTAGTAATTTCATAAAATTAAATTGTTGTGTTTTTAAATTGCTGTATTGTCATCCCAGAATTTTTTCTTGCGCGATAGCGCGAGAAAAAATGTCTGGGATCCACTACTACGATTAACATTGCTATTTTGCCATTACATCTATCGTTTCTAAAAGGCATAACGAAACAGTGGATTCCAGACAAATTTCTCCGCTCCGCTCCGAAATTTTCTGGAATGACAAGGAATGTGTAAATCCTAATTTAACTGTCCTCATTTTAGCAGAGAAATATATTTTTGGCAAAAAAAATACACCTGCCAAATTCGCGTTATTGCATGGCAGGTGTGGTGTTTGTTCTTACTCGGCGAACACCCAAGCCATTACGGCTTGGATTGCCATTAACTCTACGCCATCTCTAGCGTTGAGAATAGCTTTATTCCATGCCTTCTGATTCATGGAATAATCGTTCACCGTTCCAGAGATGATCACCGCAACTGGTTCAACCACTCTGTCTGGTTGCGCTTGGATAACTTCCAGAATTCTCTGGTTATCACCAAGTTGGTCGTCGGCGACCCTGAATTCAAACCCCGAAGCCCCTTTTTATGGTATGATGTAGCGTTAACTAATTTAACGCTAAAACTATGCCAAAAGGAAAAGAAATTACTTTTTACGAGAGAGAACAAATAGAAACTTACCTCAGAATGAAAAAGAAAAAGATTTGGATTGCCAAAAGATTAAATAGGGATTATTCTATTATCAAAAGAGAAATTAAAAGAAACTCCGGTAAAGTCTTGTCATACTCAGCAAGCAACGCCGAGCATTACGCCGAGAGAAGAAAAAGGAATACAAATAAAAAGAAATTAGAAAAATATGATAATGAAAAACTAAAGGAATATGTGGAAGAAAAATTGGAGGATGGATGGAGTCCGGAACAGATTGCGGGAGCCCTTAAAGAGCATCCCCCGAACGAAATCAGAGACCCTTCAAAAAATTGTGTCCAGTCCACCTTAAAAATTCTTTTAGAGAGGGGAATTTTACTGGTCCCTTCTCTTTCGTTTCACTCATATTGTTTCCTCTTTTATTCTTTGCCAAGCGCTAATACAGATTTATTAATCCGCATCTTGCCAGGCAATAAAAAAATAGCACACCTTAACAAAAATGTCAAGATGCTAAATATAAAAACGGAGCTCGGTTCCGATATCAGGTCTTGACAGATTCTCAAATGTGTGCTAGATTGCATTGAAATTCCTTATATAAGGAGTTTTTAATTGGCTAACATAATTTATGAGTAGAAGTCTTACTTCTGCCGGAGATGAGGAAGCATCGTTTATTTTGCCGATTTTGGCAATTATAAGCATTATGGTTTATTCTATATTTCCGCAGTACACGGTAATAGCCAAAATAAACAATAATACAAAAACTAAAACTAGCCAAAATAAACTCTTTGATTCCTGCAGTCTTAATCGTCCGCAGAGATCAATAGCGCTTGTTCAGAAAAGCGCCCTTCTTGCGCAAAGCAACTATAAAAAAGCGCGCGCCGAAAAACAAGAAGGACCGGAAGAGTTTAAATTTATCGGACCAAGAGAAAACATAAAAATTGTTCCCAAGAAAAAAATGCGTGTCTTGGCAACAGCATATTCTTCCACGGTAGATCAATGCGATTCCAGTCCCTTTATAACGGCAAATGGAACGCATGTTCACGACGGAACGCTAGCCGCAAACTTTTTGAAGTTTGGGACAAAGGTGAAATTCCCAGCTCTCTATGGAGACAAGATTTTCATCGTTGAAGACAGGATGAGAAGCAACACAAAAGTTGATCTCTGGTTTTCAACCAGGCAGGAAGCGATAAATTTCGGAGCGAGAGTGATTGAAATGGAAATACTATAAATAAAATTAATAAAACAAAAAATAAACCACCTTTTAGAAGGTGGTTTATTTTGGTCTATTCCCCGATTTTTATTTTCGAGCAATTATGCGTTTTACTTTTGTTTTTTTGTATCTTGCAACGCGTTGACTTTTTTAGCAAGTTTAGATTTTTTTCTGGAAGCCGTATTCTTTTTAACGACACCTTTTTTGACTGCTTTATCAATATTCTTATAAGCCATCGTTAAGTACTCTTGGATTTTCTTTGCGTCATTTTCAGCTATCTCCCCAGCTGATTTTTCTAATTTTTCCGCAAATCCATTAAGGCTCTTAACTATTTTTTTCATCTTATTTTTTGTTCTCAGATTTGAGCTGTGTTTTTTTATATCTTGTCTCAAAGATTTTTTAGCTGATCTAATATTTGGCATACAACAGAATTAAAAGTTTATAAAGTTGAAAGTTTGTAAAATAAAATTTAATCTAACACTATTATACTATTATAGTTTGCAAAAAATGTCAAATGGCGGTATCATATAAACAAATTGTTAAATGTTTAGATACGCTTATGCTTTCCTATCTAAAAGGAAAAATAATTTTTAGGGGAAAAGATTTTGTGATTATAGAGTCAAACAAAATTGGCTTCAAGGTTTTTATTTTGGCAAATCTTAATACGGAAAATGACGAGCTGGAGTTATTCACACATTTGGTCGTTAGGGAAGACGCGCTTACACTGTATGGTTTTTCAAATTATGAAGAGCTGGAATTGTTTGAACTGTTGATTTCTATTTCCGGAATTGGCCCAAAAGCGGGATTGGGAATTTTGTCTTTGGCTGATCCTAAAACGGTTAAAGTGGCGATTGCTAAAGGCGATGCCAGCATTTTAACGCGAGTTTCAGGCATTGGCAAGAAAACCGCCGAACGCGTTATTCTTGAACTTGGAAATAAATTTTCAATTTCTGATGTTAACGGACTAGAAGAAAAAAGCAAAGAAATAAACAACCAAACAGACGCTATAGACGCTTTAGTCAGTTTGGGGTATAATATAAACGAGGCAAAGAAAGCGTTGTCCGAAGTTCCTTCCGAGATTAAAGATGTTGGAGAAAGAATAAGAGTGGCGCTAAAGGGGTTGGGAAAGAAATAGTAAATAAGTTGATTAGAATAAGTAAAATTTATTTATTCTAATCAGCTTGGTTCCAAAAGAGCTGAGAGAGGAGAGAATGGCAACAACAATATCAACACAGCCACCAACAACACAGCCTGATAATACGGAAATTTCTAGAGTGGTTGAAACTTTCGGAAACAGAGAATTTTCCACGATAACCGAGAATCGTGAAGGAAGGATAGCAACGGTAAAGCAAATAACATCACAGGAAAAGCTGGGCGGACGTCCGTCGCGGCAGATAGAATTATCTTAATTTTGAGGAGGGAAAACTTTCCCCCTCTTTTTTTGGAAACTTAGTTTCATCCGCTTTCAGTAGAACTCCGCTTTGCTCGTTCTACTCTCTATGAGAAATAACAGATTTAGCTAATTTAGAAGAGGTCTATTAAAACACAGCGGACAAACATATTTGTCCGCTGTGTTTCTTTGTAGTCCCTAGGGGAATCGAACCCCTGTTGCCAGGATGAAAACCTGGCGTCCTAACCACTAGACGAAGGGACCGAGACTAATTTATAACAAATAACTTATAACAGCTTGCCTTTACTGTGGTATGTTAGCAGTATATTATTTATTTGTAAAGAGAGGCAATATGTTGTATTGTTAAAATGTTAGCATATTGAAATGTTTAAACACTTATGATTATTTTAGCGATTGAAACATCGTGCGATGAGACGGCGGTGGCGATAGTTGAGTTTAAAAGAAACAGAGTTAAAATTCTGTCTGATATTATCTCCTCGCAAATAAAAACACACAGCAAATATGGCGGAGTTGTGCCTGCTTTGGCGTCCAGAATGCATTTAAAAAATATGGTACCGGTTTTGAGAAAAGCTTTTCAAAAAGCGAAGATTGAAAAAAACAAAATTGATTATGTTGCCGTTACCAAAGGACCGGGACTTATTCCCGCTTTGATAGTCGGAGTTGGCGCGGCAAAAGCGTTAGCCTATTCTTTGGATAAACCGCTAATTGCAGTTAACCATCTTGAGGGGCATATTTACGCTAATTGGCTGGAAGAGTTGAAAGTTTATAAAGTTGAAAGTCAGAATAACTATAAATTATGGAAGCCAAAGTTTCCTGTTTTGTGTTTAATTGTTTCGGGCGGGCATACACAGCTTATTTTGATGAAAAAAGATTTGAATTATAAAATAATCGGCGAGACGGTTGACGATGCGGCAGGCGAAGCGTTTGACAAAGTGGCAAAACTTTTAGGTCTTCAATATCCGGGTGGACCTTTGATAGAAAAGATAGCAAAGAAAGGAAACAAAAACAAATTCAATTTTACCAGACCGATGATGCATAGCAAAAATTATAATTTTAGTTTTTCAGGATTAAAAACAGCGGTGTTATACGAAGTTCGCGGTAGAGACGCCGATTTATCGCGTCTCAACTTATCGCGTCTCTACGATCAAGACGCGATAAATCGCCGTCTCTACGATCAAGACGCGATAAATCGCCGTCTCTACGATCAAGACGCGATAAATCGCCGTCTCTACGATCAAGACGCGATAAATCGCCGTCTCTACGATCAAGACGCGATAAATCGCCGTCTCTACGA
>JAYEHC010000042.1:12722-14258 GCA_034659355.1 Patescibacteria group bacterium
TCTACGATCAAGACGCGATAAATCGCCGTCTCTACGATCAAGACGCGATAAATCGCCGTCTCTACGATCAAGACGCGATAAATCGCCGTCTCTACGATCAAGACGCGATAAATCGCCGTCTCTACGACAAGCAATATCAGTCTGATATAGCGGCGTCTTTTCAACAAGCGGTAATAGATGTTTTAAAATATAAAACTATAAAAGCGGCTCAGAAATATAAAGTCAAAAATATTTTGCTTGGCGGTGGTGTCTCCGCCAACAAAGAATTGCAAAAGCAGTTACAAGAATCTATAAAGAAAGAATTGTCAAATAGCGAATACCGAATACCGAATACTAATTTAACAACTGACAACGCGTTGATGATCGCAGTCGCGGCGTATTATAATATTGTTGGCGGGAAAAATATCAAGAGCTGGAAGAATATAAAAGCGGACGCGAATTTGAGATTATAAAATAGTAGTAAATAGTAAATAGGCTCTGCTGATTTTCGTCTATTTTTTATAAAAAGAGATAAACTTAAATATGCCTTAAAAAAATAATTTAGCTTGTTTTAAATAATCCTGCTCGGAAATCCCCCTAGCCCCCTTTTACAAAGGGGGAACAATTGGAGAAAATCAGCAGAGCCTAAATAGTAAGAGCTATTTACTTTCCACTTTTTACTTAACTATGCGAATAATTCAACTCAAAGAAAATCAAAAAGAAGTCTGGAATAAGTTTGCAGCCGAAAACAGTTCGGAGAGTTTTTTGCAAGCGTGGGAATGGGGAGAATTCAATCGCGCTTTAGGAAGAAAGGTTTGGAATATCGGAATTGTTGATAATAATTTGCTTGATGAGAATAAATCAGAAAATACCAAATACCAAATACCAAATACCAAATACAATTTATTAGCGGTGGCTTTAGTAATAAAATACGACTTGCCGTTTGGGCAGAGTTATTTATATTGTCCGAGGGGACCGATAATAAGTCAAAAGTTTATAAAGTCAAAAGTTTATAAAGTTGTAGATTTTTTGTTTGATGAAATTAAGAAAATTACTAAAAGAGAGAAGGCGATGTTTTTGAAAGTTGATCCGCCAGTGGAGTTGAATCGGGAATTAGAAGCTCCCCCTTTGAAAAAGGGGGCTGGGGGGATTTTTAGAAAATCATTAAACGAAGTTCAACCGAAAAATACCTTGATTTTAGATTTGACAAAATCAGAAGAAGAATTACTAAAAGAAATGAAACCAAAGACAAGATATAATATACGATTGGCGGAAAGAAAAGGAGTGAGAATCAGGAATTATGAATCAGGAATTATGAATCAGGAATGCTTTGAAAAATTTTGGGAGCTGGCGGAAGAAACATCTCGGCGAGATAAATTTAGTTCGCATCATAAAAATTATTATTGGAAGATGTTGGAGAATCTGAACGGTGTTTGCGAAAATAATTTGACAGCAAAGCTATATCTTGCCGAATATAAAAATAAAACCATTGCCGCGAATATTGTTCTGTCTTTTGGCGATTTTTGCGTTTATCTTCATGGCGCTTCGTCCAGTGAA
>JAYEHC010000043.1:0-3441 GCA_034659355.1 Patescibacteria group bacterium
GAATAATTTTAGTAGGTGGCGGAGCATTGTTGCGCGGACTGGATAAATTAGTTAGCGAACAAGCGAAAATGCCGGTAAAAGTTGCTGATGATCCTCTGACGGCTGTTGCTCGCGGGGCGGGAATTGTTTTGGAAGATATTCAGAAATTAAGGGAAGTATTGGTTTCGCTGGAAGATGAAAAAGCGCCACGATAGCTTTTTAGGTTCTTGGGTTTGTAGAATAGGAAATTTTTGTTTTGTAAATTCAAATAGACCTCTTGCGTAATTAATTTCGTTAGGAAGTAATTACGCAAGAGGTCTAAATATACAAAAAAACGGCTTGAAGCCGTTTTTGTTTTGAAAGTAAACTAAGCGCTTGTAAATAAATAACCTTTCTAGTTTCATCTCATCTTCACACCATCTTGGCTTGAAAAAAACTTTCAGCATATAGCAATATCCCTCAACTTTTTTCAAACCAATCCGGCATAAAGCTGAGCGAACTTAGAAAATGTTATTTTTTTACAAGTGCTAAGCCGATTAATTTTTAGCTACAGGTATTATTTTTTCTTTTTCCACGCTCACGAATTTAACTTTTTTGTGGTTTCCGTCATATTTTCTGATTTTTTTTTCGGTAAATTTTACAAAGCCGTTAATTACAGAAAAAAGCGTGTGATCTTTTCCTTGTTCCACATTTTCTCCGGCTCTAAATTTATTGCCTCTTTGCCTGACAATAATACTGCCGGATTTTGCCGACTGGTTGCCAAAGATTTTAACGCCTAGATATTTTGGTTTACTGTCTTTTAAGTTGGATGTTGTGCCACCCGCTTTCTTATGTGCCATAATAGTCAGTTAAAAGTTGATAAAGTTAAACTATTTATTCTCAAACACAAACACTTCTCTTGCCACAATTTGATTTGGTCGATCGTAAATAATGGAATTTCTGTTAGTAATTTTTACATTTTCTATTATAAATTTCTGCTCTAGCGGACTTGTAACAGAATAACCTATTTTTTCTAATCTGTCAATAAAAGGAGCGGTTATATATTTACCATCTTTCATCTTATAGGCGGGGATAGTAATAACAATTCTTCTCTTTTTTCGCAAGATCAATTTGGCAATTTGGAAAAAACCAGTATACATTTTTACAAAGCGATTGTAATTATGCTTTATTTCTGCTTGGCTGGGAACTTTTCTATAAACCGGTCCCAGCGTTGATTCCGTGACTATCGCGTCAATTGAATTTCGCTTTATTTTTTTTATAATGTTTTTTATATCTGACTGGAATAATTTATAATTAGGATATTCTAGAATATATTTTTCAGAAAGCCATGCCAGATTTTTTTTGGAATTTTCAATTTGTTCTCCATTGGCGTCGCTTCCAATAACTTTATAATCGTTCAAAAGCGCTTCTTGCAGGACCGTTCCTATTCCGCAAAAGGGATCAAAAATAACTTCACCCTTTTTAATTTGCGCGAGGTTAATCATAATCTGCGCGAGTTTTGGAGGCATAATGCCAATCTTTGTGTCTTTTTTAGGACGATTATAATCTCGCTCCGAATAACTTTTAATATCTTGAATCGCCACTGTTTTTGAGAGGATAACTCCCCAACTTCTCTTATCAGGGGAGCTAATAGATTTCTTCTTTGATAAAGGGAGACTAACAAGTTCTTTCTCTGACAAAGAAAGGTTAACAAGTTTCTCTCCTGATAAGGGGAGGCTAGGAGGGGTTTTAAATAAAAAATTAAATTCCGCGCCTTTTTTAATCATTTTGTTTTTAAAAACCGAGGCGCTGTTGAGTTGTCCGTTTTTGTCAGAAGGCACAATTCTAATGCTTGAATTTTCAGAACCATCTTTTTTAATTCCCGTAAATTTCCGTTTTACTTTTTCTAAAATTTCCAGCGCTTTATCTTTTTCCTCATTTTGTGTAAAATAAATACTATAACCGATAATTTTTTTGCCAGACCTCTTTTCGCTAAGTTCTTGAACGGCGGAAACTGTTTTTTCCAGCGCCTCGTCTAAACTTTTATACCTGTCAAAAACTTCAGATATTTTTATTGTTCCGCCCATTTGCGGAAGCAAATCGCCAAAATCAATTTTGTTTTCAATATCCAAAATCAGGACTTTGGAATTTACAAGATCTATTGTATAATTAGCCTCTATTTTTTTAAACACTGCCTGTATTTCAGCGATTGACAATGCCGGAATACGACCGAGATGGAAGATGTATTTCATAAAGTAAGTTATTACATAACTGTATTCTACCCAGCCTAAATATTTTTTTGACGCAAGGTTAAAACCTTGCGAACCCTCAGCTAAAGCTGGGTAGAAAGTTATTTTTATAATATATGACGAATTTTCTAAAAAACAATCAAGAAAAATTTTTATTACTACTGGGATTTGTCCTTGTGTTTTCCGCTGGATTTTCTTCGGGATATTTTTTCTTTCAAGAACAGGACAGCAATGAATACAATATAACAATAGAAGAACCAAGTCAAGATTGCAAAAACTTATTTAACGCGGAGCCGATCAAGGAATATATAGTATCTGATTTTAACTCAAGCAGTCAAGTGAAAGGCGAGCAAAGTAAATCGGACAGTGTTACTTTACAAAATAAAGCGGGAATGTTTGTCGCCAGCAAGAATAGCAAGATTTATCATTTACCCGATTGCCAATATGCGCAACGAATTAAAGACACAAATAAAATTTGGTTTAAGTCGGCAAAAGAAGCGAGAGAAGCCGGATATAGTCCGCATAGTTGTGTAAAATAATAAAGTGACTTACTATAAAGTGACTTACTATTGACAATGTTTTTTATTGTTGTTAGTATTTTAGCAGGAGATGATTTTGTGAAAGACTATAAAGACTATGAAGTATGGACGACCAACAAGGAGCCTGAATTTTGGATATATAGACTATGTCCTTGTACAAGTAAAATGAGGACAGAAGAGGGTACAGTAATAAGAACTGATAAAACAATAGGGGAAATAGAGAAGCATTTTAGCGGAGTATGGACAGAGGTCTTGTCTGTAACGGAATGCAAAAAAACTAAAAATCAAAAATTACGAATCATTTAGGATGAACTCATCCTATTTTTTTTCTTCCTTTAAACTCAAACTTTTAAATTCCTTTTTTAATTCTTTCGCTTCTTCAATTCCTTTTTTATTTTGAAATGACAATGCCGGCAAGACAGTTTTAAGTTTGGTCGCGTTGACAGAAATAACATCATCCCATTTGCCAAGCGGCTCTAAAATACTTTTTACCTTATCAAAATCATAATCAAATCTTTGCTGGGCAACTCTGGTAATATATATCCCGTCTCCAAAAACCCGTTCTATCTTTTCATTATCGCAATATTTATTAATATCTTTTTGCAGTTCCGCGATTCGTTCGCGATTTTTTTTATCTTCAGCTTTAAGTTCATAATATTCTTTTAATATCGCCTGAATGTTGATATCTTCTTTCT
>JAYEHC010000044.1:0-13789 GCA_034659355.1 Patescibacteria group bacterium
GCAGAATCATTGATTCCAAAACTGGGCGAGTTTTGCCCAAAGAATACATTTTGTCAGTGGATATGGCTAAAGAATTGGCTATGATTGAAAATAATGAGATTGGCAAGCAAGTCAGAAAATATTTTATCCGAGTGGAAAGCGAATTTAAAAAAGTCATGCAGATTGCTACCATGGATCCCAAAATGATCAATCAGTTGACTGAACAATTTTGGGAAACCAGATATGAAACCAAAGAATATCGTAGAGATTTTACTGACTGCATTAAAGATTTTGTGGCTGTTAAAAACTATGGAACTTATACAGATATGCTTTATGAGTTTTTATTTTTGGAAAGAGCCAAAGAATACAGAAAACTTTTGAGCTTGATTAAAAAAGATTTTACTCGCAATTATATATATGAGGAAATTTTATTGATTATCGGCGCATTTGAAACTGGATTAGCAGGCGAGGTTGAAAAAGAATTTGAAAAAATAAAAAAACATTTAACCCAAAAAGAATTTGAAAAAATATTTAAAGAATTTTCGTCGCAGAGAAATTGGAAAGTTTATCAAAAACGAGCCAGAAATATTATGGCGACTTATGATGAGGAATTAAGAAATATCAAGCATCCAAAATTGATTGATTACAAAAAGGAATTTAGCCAGGAAGATATTCAAAAATTAATTGGAAAGGAAAAATAATTTTATGAAAACAACTTTAAAAACCGACATCACTGTTAGATTGTCCAGCGTTGTTTATATTTTGTCTGGATAAAAATAATTGATTTGATTTTTTAGCGGGGGAGTGGTAAAATAAAAAAAGTTTATAAATAAGGTAAATTAGTTAGTATGATTGAGTCAGAAATAATATTTGAAATCATAGGAGGGCTGGCGCTTCTTCTTTACGGCATTCATCTTTTGGGAGTAAATTTACAGAAAGTTTTAGGCTTTAAACTGGAAGAAGTACTCAAGAAAACAAATAATAATCCTATTAAAGGGCTTGGCATTGGAGCGGGTATTACGGCTATAATCCAAAGTAGCGGAACAACAGCAATGATGCTAATCGGTTTTTTAGGGGCTGGATTGCTTAGTCTAAGAAGCGCTATTCCGGTTATGCTGGGAGCAAATATTGGAAGCACTGTTACCACTCAACTTGCGTCTTTTCAAATTGGAATGTACGCTTTGCCAATTTTGACCGTTGGCGTTCTTATTCATATTTTTTCAAAACGCAAAATTTATAAAAATTGCGGAGAAGCGTTAATAGGATTCAGCTTGCTATTTGTGGGAATGAACTTCATTTTTTCAGGAACGCAGCTTTTGTCTTTTGACACGAACGCTGTCAATTTTATTAAGACTTTGAGTTCTTCTGCCACTTCCGCCGTACTAATTGCCGCTGTTGCCACTCTTTTTTTGAGAAGCAGCAGCGCAACATCTATTTTCATTGTCGCTTTCATTGTCGCTGGCATTATAGAAATTAAGCCAGCGCTTTTTTTGATTTTGGGAGTAAATCTCGGAGCAAGTTTAAAGATTTTATATTTTGCTTTAATAAAAAGAAATTTTTTGAGCCGTTTTGCCGTAACTCATCTTTTGTTTAATCTTTTCGGTCTTTTAATTTTTTCCGTCTTCTTTAATTCTTTTTATCAATTGACGATTATGACTTCAAACGATGTCGGCAGGCAGGTGGCAAACGCTCATACCTTATATAACATTATTAACGCCTTGATATTCCTTCCGTTTATTCCGTTTGTCGCAAAGTTTATCAATAAATATATTTCAACGGAAAAAGCCGAAAAGAGAAAGTTTCTTTGTTTGAATAGAAAATTATTATATACTCCTTCCGTTGCCTTAAGCCAGGCTAATAGAGCAGTCGCGGATATGGCAAAAACCGCTTATGAAATGTTGGAAAATACCAGACTGATTTTCTTTGAAGACAAAGTTGAATTGGCGGAAAAAGTTGAAAAGATGGAAAACGATGTGGATGAGATGACGGAAAAAATTTCGGAATATATTGTGCAAATTTCTTGGCAAAATTTAAGCAAAAAAGACTCTATGAAAGTATATAGTTTAATGCATACCGTAACAGATTTAGAACATCTTGCCGATCATCTTCTAATTGTTTCGGAATTGCTGATTGAGTTAAAAGAAAGAAATGTAAAATTTTCCGAAAAGGGAAACAGGGAGCTGATGGCGGTATTTGGAAAATTAAAAATAATGCAGAATTTAGTTATTAAATCCTTGGAAGAAGACAATTTAAGACTTGCTTACGAAATTATTAAACACGAAAATAAGGTGGATGAAATTGTGGAAAAATCCCATCGAAATCATATTGAGAGATTGAAGAAAGGAGCTTGCAGTTTTGAAAGCGGAGAATATTTCAGTAAACTTTTAAATAATCTTGAACGAGTTGGCGATCATTCTGATAATATTGCTTACGCCTTTGTTGATAGATTCAGATATAAACAAAAATAGAGTTTAGATAAATTTATGATTGGAAACTGGATAGATTTAATAATAATATCTTATCTGCTGGTTCATTTTATTGGCGGAGCTAAAAAAGGTTTTTTTTCAATTCTAATTGCTATCTTTGGACTTATTTTTTCTCTAATTTTATCCTTTTTTACTTATTCATATAGCGCCGGTTTTTTTATTGATAATTTTGCGATAGATGAAGCCTACGCAAATGTGCTTGGATTTTTTGCGAACATTTTTATTTTCAAAATAATTATTATTGTTCTTATTTATAAATCTTTGCCAAGGACAATGCTAAAAATTAAAGACTCCTTGCTCAATAAAATGATTGGCGGTTTTATTTCGCTGGCGTATGGAGCAATTGTTGTTTTTTTAATTTTTTCAATAACATTTTCTTTCGCGCTTCCAAATTTTATAAGCAAAGAGCTTCGCGTGTCAACCGTTGGGAATTTTATTGCTAGCGATCCTCTAAAATTAAACGATGATTTTAAAAATGTTTTTGGCAGTGTTTTGAAAACGACGATAGACAAGTTGGATTTCTTGACTATTGAAACGGGAAATAATGAAAAACAGATAGATCTTGACTTTGAAACCTCGGAAGTGAAATTTGACGAACAAATGGAAGCTGATATGCTGGAGATGCTAAACAGAGAAAGGGTTTCGCGCGGACTTGATAAACTTGTTACGGATGAAAAAGCGCGCGCCGTTGCTAGAAAACACGGTGTGGATATGTTTGAAAAAGGATATTTCTCGCATACAAACAAGGAAGGAAAAAGCTCGGCTGACAGAATGAAAGATGGAGAAGTTGAATTTAGCATGGCGGGAGAAAATCTTGCTTTCGCTCAGGATCTTTTATCGGCGCATAACGGCTTGATGGAAAGCGAAGGTCATAGAAAAAACATTCTTCATCTGCGTTTTCATCGGGTTGGAATCGGCGTTGTTGACGGGGGAGTTTACGGAATAATTTTCGTGCAAAATTTCGCGGACTAAAAATTAAATCTATTTATAAAAAACCTATGCAAAAAATATTAACTCTTCTTAAAGATCATAACGATTGGCGCCGAAATTGTATCAACTTAATCGCCTCTGAAAATGTAATGTCTCCTTTTTGTGAAAATCTTTATGTTTCAGATTTAATGCATCGCTATGCGGAAGGATTGCCTTTTAAAAGATATTATCAGGGCTTAAAGTATATTGATGAAATAGAAAGCTTAACGGAGAAAAATTTTAAAAAACATTTCAAAGCGAGTTTTGTTGATTTGCGTCCGATTTCCGGGACGCTGGCAAATATGGCGGTCTTCTCCGCGTTGGCGGAGAGAGGGGATTCAATTTTGACTTTAGGCGTGCCAGGCGGTTCGCATGTTTCTCACGAGAAAGCGGGGGCGGCGGGAATATTGGGATTGAAAAGTTTTCATCTTGGATTTGACGGAGAAAAGATGACTATTGATTTGGAAAAAAGCGAAAAGAAAATTTTAGAAATAAAACCAAAATTTATTGTTATCGGCGGATCGGTAATTTTATTTCCCCAGCCGATTAAAGAATTAAGAAAAATTTGCGATCAAGTCGGCGCGAAAATTATTTACGACGCCGCGCATATTTTCGGTTTAATCACCGCTGGATTTTTTCAAAATCCTTTGGAAGAAGGAGCGGATATTATTACTTCTTCCACGCATAAAACTTTTCCCGGTCCGCAAGGAGGAATAATTATTGGAAGTATAGACGAGGAATTGCAAAAGAAAATTCAAGACAAAATTTTTCCGGGCGTGTTGTCTAATCATCATCTTCATAGAATTCCACCGCTTTATTTTGCCTTAGAAGAAATGAAAGAATTTGGAAATGATTATGTTTCCCAGATAATAAAAAACTCCAAAACTTTGGCGAAAGAACTTTATAATTTTGGCTTTAATGTTTTAGGAAAACAAAACGGATTTACAGAAAGTCATCAAGTTGTTGTTAGTGTTAAAAATCAAGATGGCGGCAGTGTAGTAGCTCAAAAATTGGAAGACACAAATATTATTCTTAATAAAAATATCATTCCCGATGATAAAGCTAATCCTGAAAATCCCCGAGGCATTCGTCTTGGCGTTCAAGAAATGACGAGATATGGAATGAAAGAAGAAGAGATGAAAATAATCGCCAGCTTGATTAAAGAAATTATTTTAGACAAAAAAGATGTTAAAATAGTAAAAAACAAAGTAATTAATTTCAGAAAAAACTTTCAAGAAGTCAAGTATTGTATTAGACCTCTTGCGTAATAATTTCGTTACGAGGTTTTCATATTTTGAGACAAGTTTTTCAAATAATTTTTGAAGTTTAGCCCAAGTAGAGACGCGATTAATCGCGTGTCTACAAAATTTTTGGGGAATTTGACCAAGATATGGAAATCGCAGTAGGAAGTAATTGCGCAAGAGGTCTAATAAAAAAAATAAAAAAATATCCGTAAAGTTAATAAAATGAATATAGAAACAGTCGCAGAAAGTTTGTTGTTTATTTCAGGAGAACCGATGAGTTTTAAAAAAATAGCGAAGTTGATTTCAGTAAACGAAGGAGAATTAAAATTGTCTATTGGCGTTCTTGCCAAAAAATACAGAGATGAAAAAAGGGGATTGAGAATTTTAATAAAAAACGACAAAGCGCAAATGGTTACTTCCGGCGAAAACAGCGAGTTTGTGGAGAAGTTTTTAAAAGCCGATATAGAAGGCGGATTAAGCAGGGCGGCTTCTGAAGTTGTTTCCATTATCGCTTATCGGGGTCCTCTTGCCAGATTGGAAATTGAAGAGATTAGAGGAGTAAATTGCAGTTTTACCTTGCGACATTTAATGATTAGAGGGCTTATTGAAAGAGTGAATAATCCAAAAGATGCCAGAGCGTATTTGTACAAAATTTCTTTTGATTTTCTAAAAAAGCTTGGCGTTGAAAATGTTGAAGAATTGCCAAATTATGACGAATTAAGAAAATAGTTTCGGATATTAATATTTCCAATGAATAACTTGACAGAGGCTGATGGCGGAAAGATTAATAGATAGAAACCTGAATTTATTAAATTAAAATTAGCTAGATGCTTAAAAGAAAACAAAATCATAAAACTTATATTATTTCTCTTGGCGGTTCTTTGATAGTTCCGGACGAGGTTGATTATAAATTTGTTAAAAAATTCAGAGAGCTGATTTTAAAAAAAGTAAAAAAGGGAAACAAGTTTATAATTATGTGCGGGGGCGGGGGGCTGAACAGAAAATATAATGATGCTGCTAAAAAAATTAGAAAATTAAATAACAACGAACTGGATTGGATTGGGATTTACGCGACGCGATACAACGCGCAGCTGATGAGAATTCTATTCGGCGATTTGGCGTGCGAAGAAATCATTACAAATCCGCATCGAAAGATTGCTACCAGTAAGCCGATTATTGTCGGTTCCGGATATATTCCCGGCTGGTCAACCGATTACGATACGGTTTATATCGCGAAGACTTACGGCATTAATAATTTGGTAAATCTTTCTAATATTAATTACGCTTACGACAAAGATCCTAAAAAATATAAAAATGCCAAGCCGATTAAAAATATCAATTGGAAGGATTTTAGAAAAATTGTCGGTAATAAATGGGAGCCGAGAATGAGCAAGCCGTTTGATCCGATTGCCAGTCGCGAGGCGGAAAAATTAAAAATAGAAGTGGCGATTTTAAACGGAAAGAAGTTAAAGAATTTTGAGAATTATTTGGATGGGAGGAAGTTTATCGGAACGGTGATAAAATAGACTTCTTGCGTAATTAATTTCGTAGGAAGTAATTACGCAAGAGGTCTAATAAGACAGAGAATAAATTGATTGAAAGATTTAGAATAATACTACTATGCCTATGAAGCAAGTTCAGTTAAATTTAAACGATAAAAATCAGATAAAAAAAATAGCGGAAATTGCTGCTGAAGTTTTAGAAAATAAAGGTGTTATTGTTTATCCGACAGACACTTTATATGGGCTTGGCGCGAATGCTTTAGATGAAGACGCGGTTTTGAAAGTTTATAAAATAAAAAAACGGGATAGAAATAAACCGTTGCCGATTATCACGAAGGATTTAAAAATGGTAAAAAAAATTGCGTGTGTTGATTCAAAAGTGGAAAGAATATTGAATAAAATATGGCCGGGAGCGATTACAATCGTGTTAAGAAAAAAAGATGTTACCCCATATGTTCTAACCGGAAACGGGGAAACTGTGGCGGTGAGAATCCCAGATAATGAATTTATTTCAGCTTTGATAAATAAAATAGATTTTCCGATAACCGCGACTAGCGCGAATATTTCCAGAGAGCCAAATTTGTTAGATCCGAGTAAAATAATTTCAAAGTTTAAATCTGGCGAATTGAAACCGGATTTATTTGTAGATGCCGGAAAAGTAAAAGATTTAAAACCATCGACAATTGTTGATTTGACAACGGGGATTCCTAAAATACTGAGAGCTGGAATTGTCGGGATGAGCGAGATGAAAGAATTTTTTGAAAAATTTCAAATGTAGCGTAGTGTCATTCCCGCGAAGGCGGGAATCCACTATTACAATTTAATTTTGCTACTCACTACGATGCTTGTTGTAAGATCAAATCGTAGCAATGGATTCTTGCTTTCGCAGGAATGATAGAAATAACAGAGTTATTTCAACAAAAGAGTTTAGAATTAATCTTTAAAATTAAAATCTATGCCAGCCATTGTCACAATCGGAAGCGCGGTTCGGGATATAACTTTTTTGACTGACAAGGGGAGAGTTATTAAAACGCCGGAAAATTTAACAGCGCAGTCGTTGCTAGCTTTTGAGTATGGCGCGAAAATAAAAAGCGATGAAGTCTATCTTAATTTTGGCGGTGGAGCATGCAATACCGCTACGACTTTTGTTGAGCTTGGAATAGAAACTTCTGTAAATTGCAAAGTCGGAAATGATAGCGAAGGAGAGGCAGTCATAAAAAATCTGGAGAAAATTGGAATTAAAACGGACTTAGTTCAGATTAGCGAAAATAAAAAAACA
Organism: Patescibacteria group bacterium; assembly: GCA_034659355.1. Classification (GTDB taxonomy): domain Bacteria; phylum Patescibacteriota; class Minisyncoccia; order JAHIHE01; family JAGLIN01; genus JAYEHC01. The sequence goes on from JAYEHC010000044.1 coordinate 7,460, forward strand.
GGATTTGCTCTGGTGGTAATTAATAAAAATGAAGGCGAAGGCGAGCGGGTTATTTTTGTTCACAAAGGCGCGAGTGGCGATCTTGAAATTAGAAAAGATGATTTAAATAAAAGCGAATGGATTTACTTAACCGCTTTGGCGGGAAAATGGGAGGAAGGTTTAAATGAAATAAATAAGATTATTGAAGAAAATAAAATAAAATTAGCTTGGAATCCCGGCGCGACACAAATTAGCGCCGGCAAAAATAAAATAGCAGAACTTTTAAGAAATACGGAAATTTTAATAATCAATAAAGACGAAGCGATTGAATTAGTTCAGAGTGATAAAAATGTAAAGCTGGACTATAACGAAATTAACGATGCAGTTATTTTATGCAGAATCATAAAAAGCTGGGGACCAAAAACGGTTATTATTACAGATGGAATAAATGGCGCTTATTTATTTGACGGTGGAAAAAATGTTTTGTTTTCTTCCGCCACTTCCAAAGACAGAGTTGATACAACCGGCGCGGGGGATTCATTCGGCTCGGCTTTGGTTGGGGGATATATGCTGACTGGTGATTTGGAAACCGCTTTAAAATACGGAATAATCAACGCCGGCAATGTCGTCAGCGAGCGTGGCGCGCAAAATGGGATATTAAATAAAAAAGAGATTGAGGAGAAATTAGGAAGAGTGAAGGTTAGTTATTTGTAAAATTAAAACTCATATTAATGAGGTAGTTGACTACCATTTTAATATGGGTTAAAACGGTAGTGTGATTAAAAGTAAAAGCTGTTAATATGAATAAAAAAATAAAAATTGAAATTTCAGCGAGGCATATTCATTTAAAAAAAGCGATTTTGAGAAATTGTTTGGCGAAGGCGCTGAATTGACTGTTATGAAAGAATTTCCCAATTCTTAAATGATTAATTAAATATAATGGCAAGTAATATTTTTGAAAAACAATACGCTTATTCTAGACAGGAAATCAAACAAGAAGCAACCAATGAAGAATCTTTACTAGATGATTTGTATGAGAAAATTAAAGATCCTGATTTTATTCCGAGTGTAAAAGAGCTTAGAGAAATTTTTCCTAATTCAAGACAAGATCGAGCTAGCGAAGAACTGTCAAGATTTTGCAAAAAAGACGAAAACGATCCCATTTATGAATTTGTTACCGAAGAGCTTCTTGAAGGGTTGTCTGATCGTATTATTAAGGCTGTAGAAAATTTTGATAAAAAAGAAGAAGATCCTGTTATTGTATTAGAAGTAGGTGGCGGAGATGGCAAATTAGGATATAACCTTCAAAAATATTGTGATAAAAAATTACCAGATAAAATAAAAGTTATTGTTATTGACAAATCCCCACGAAATCAAAATCATTTGGATATTGTTGAAAAAATTGACAGCGAAAATGCAATTGGTAAATATAATCCTGACATTGTTATTATGTCTTGGATGCCTTTTGAAGTTGATCTTACGGAAGATTGGAGAAACTGCAAAAATGTTAAAGAATATATTTTAGTTGGCGAAACGGATGATGGTTGCTGTGGACATGAAACTTTAACATGGGGTACTAAGCCGTATTATCCGTATGATTGGGATGAAGAGAATCCCGGCAAGGAATTTATAGCACCGCATAAGAAAGATGGATTTGAAAGGGAAGATTTATCTGATATACCGACTTTTTCCAGAACGATGGAATCTAAAGTAGTATCTTTTAAAAGAAATAAATAAAAATATCATTATGAACAAAAAAATAAAAATTGAAGTCTCGGCGAGGCATATTCATCTTGAGAAAAGTGATTTTGAAAAATTATTTGGCGAAGATGCCGGATTAACTATCAAGACAGAACTTTCTCAGCCGGGGATGTTTGCGGCGAATGAAACAGTGTCTATAAAAAATGAAAATTTTCAGATTGACAAGCTTAGAATAGTTGGTCCCTTGCGAGATTACACGCAAATTGAACTATCCAAAACAGAAGCGAGGAAATTCAAAATAAATCCGCCCTTGCGAAGGTCGGGAGATATTAAAAATTCTTTAGGAGTGACTATTATCGGACCAAAAGGAGAAATAAAAATAAGCGAAGGAGTGATTATCGCTAAAAGGCATATTCATATGACATCTAAAGACGCGAAAGAAATAAACGCCAAGGATGGGGATTTGCTGAAAGTAAAAACTGCGGGAGAGCGAGGACTCACTTTTGAAAATGTCGTGGCGCGGGTTGACGAAAATTTTTCCTTGGCGATGCACATTGATACGGACGAAGGAAACGCGGGAGGAGTTGGGAGAGTTGGAGAAGGGAAGATTGTATAAATAAAATAAAATTAATTTTCAAAATTATGAAAAATCAAATCCTAACTCTCAATTCCGGCAGTACTTCTTTGAAGTATAAGCTTTTTGATTTTGGGTTGAAAGAATTAAAAAACGGCTTTATAGAAGATATTGGAAAGGATAAAATTAAAAATCACGCCAAGGCGCTGGAAAAAGTGGCGGAAGAAATAGGCGAAACAGAAAATATAAAATATGTCGGACATCGGGTGGTGCATGGCGGGAATGAATTCTATCATCCGACTGTGGTTGATAAAAAAGTTTTTAAAAAGATCGCGAAATTTAATCATCTTGCCCCGTTGCATAATCCGGCGAATCTGGAAGGAATTAAAGCGTCAATGTGTTTAATAAAAAGGGCGATTAATGTCGCCGTTTTTGACACGGCGTTCTACAAACATTTGCCGGAGCATGCTTTTTTATATGCTATTCCCAGAGAATTCTATAAAAAATACGGGATCAGAAGATATGGTTTTCATGGCATCTCTCATAAATACGCAATGCTTGAAGCGTCTGAGATATTAAAAAAACCAACTAATAAATTAAAATTAATAACCTGTCATCTTGGAGGAGGGGCGAGCGCAACTGCGATAAAAAATGGCAGAGCGATTGACACTTCAATGGGTTTTACGCCAATGGAAGGAATTCCAATGGCAACACGCTGCGGAGATATTGATCCGGGAATTATTATAGAATTGATAAAAAATAAAAATATCAAAATAAAAAGATATACCAGCGGGGAGAGGATTGACGATATAAATTATTTGCTAAATTATGAAAGCGGATTAAAAGGATTAGCGGGAATTGAATCTAATAGTGTTTATGAAATATCACACACTGCGGCACATGGTGATAAGGAAATGATGAATGTTTTGAGATTATACGCTTACCGAATAAAAAAATACATTGGCGCGTATAAAGCAGTATTAGGCGGAGTTGACGCCGTTGTTTTTACGGGAACAATTGGATATAAAAGCAACAGAATAAGAAAGTTAATAATTTCCGGTTTTAAGGATTTACAAAAAATAGAAAAACTAGTCATAAAAACGGACGAAGAATTAATGATTGCCAGAGAGATTGTGAAATTATTCAAAATAAGTTAGAATAAAAATATGGAGATAATAGACAAAAATAAAAAGCATATTAAAAAATGCATCGGACCTTTTTATATTGACGGTAATAGGCAGAAAAAAGTTTATCACGAAATAAAGGAAAGCGCCAAAGGAGATTTTGATTTTTTTGTGTTGATAATTTTTTCTGGGATTATCATCACCCTTGGTTTGGTTGTTGATTCTTCGGCAGTTGTAATTGGTGGAATGCTTCTTGCTCCGCTAGTTTGGCCGATACTGGCTTTGTCGCTTGGAATCGTAAAAGGAAGATCAAAACTTATTCAAGATTCCGCTTTCACGCTTTTAAAAAGCACTTTATTGATTTTTGTAATTGCGATTATTATTGGGATTATTTCTCCAAGTTATGCGTTGAAAGGAACTGAATTTTTATCGCGTACCTCTCCGACAATCTTTGAATTGTTCATCGCTTTGGCGGCGGGATTTGTCGGAGCATTTGTGATTGCTTATCCAAAAATAGGCGCGGCAATCGCGGGAGTTGTTGTCGCGGCGGCGTTGGTTCCGCCGATAGCGGTGATGGGTGTTTCTATCGCGCATGGCGATGTTGCTTTAGCGGGTGGAGCTTTTATTCTTTATTTGTCAAATTTAATCGCGGTTACCTTTTCTGCTTCTGTTTTGTTTTTTATTGCCAGATTCAAAGGTCCTTCGTCTGAAAAAGGGCAGGAACGAATGAAAAGCAATATGCGTTGGACTTTGCTTTTTTTGCTTGTTTTGGCAGTGCCGCTATTTTTGATCACAAGCAATACGATTAAAGAAAACAAACAGCAAAAAATTGTCAGAGAAATTATCAGCGTGACGATTCCGGAAGCGGTTGTAACAAATGTCAGTATTGACGATAAAAGCGAAGTGCTAATAACAAATATCACTATTCAATATTCGGAGAATTTAACAGGAAGCCAAATCAGCGATCTAGAAAGCGTTTTATCAAAAGGAATGAACAAAGAAGTGGTTTCAAGAATAACGGTTGTTCCAATAACTAAGATGTGGGAATGACAGGCATTTTAATATATATAGGATTTCCTCATTTTCTGTCATTCTGAACTTGTTTCAGAATCTTCGTTATCTTACATTTTAACTTATCCTATTTACACTATACTTTCATTTACGATGCAAACACAACTATCTTTTAATAATACAGCTGGTTGTATTTTCACTTTATTCAGATGTTTGGATGATTTATGGGTTTAATTAGATTTAACAAAAAGTAGATTCTGAAACAAGTTCAGAATGACAACTAAATTTTTAAATGATCATTTATGAAAAACATTTATCAAATGAGAATTCACTCGCGCGGGGGACAAGGCGCGAAGACGGCGGCGCAGATTTTGGCGGAGGCGGCGATTTCCGGCGGAAAATTCGCGCAGGCGTTTTCGGAATACGGTCCGGAGAGATCCGGCGCGCCGATGAAAACATTTTTCCGAATTAGCGATCAGCCGATACGATTGCATTGTGATATTAAGTCTCCAGATTTAATTTTAGTCGTTGATCCTTCTTTGTTAGACACTATTGATGTTACCGAGGGGTTAATTGACGGCGGAGTTGTGATTGTCAATTGCGGGTATAGTTCCACTGAAATAAAAAAGAAATTGAAGAATAAAAATTGTGAAGTCTATAATTTAGACGGAACAAAAATCGCGATGGAATTATTCGGCAAAGATATTCCCAATATGCCGATGATCGGCGCGGTAATTAAAATTACAAAATTGATTTCCTGCGAGCAGTTGATTAAAAGTGTTAGAAAAAAGTTTAGCAGAAAACTGGGAGAGACATTGACGGAGAAGAATGTGGAGGCGTTGAAGAGGGGATATGAGGAAATTGGAAACTAGGAAATTTATTGTCATTGCGGTTGTTGAGATTTCCGTAGGGGCGGGTCGTGACCCGCTCCTACGGAGAAGCTTTGACGAGGCGGTAATTGTTTATATATTAAAATATTATTATGACTACAAAACTAAAAACTTCAAAACAAATTCCCATCGGGGGAAAAATAGTTGAGGCGGGTAATTCTAAGGAATTTAAAACCGGGAGCTGGAAAGCAAAGGCGCCGGTTTGGGATAAAGAAAAATGCATTAACTGTATGAAATGCGTGGCATATTGTCCGGAGATGGCGATCAAAACAAAAAAAGTCAAAATTGACGGAAAGGAAAAAGTGGTCATAGATCATTTTGATATGGATTTTTGCAAAGGGTGCGGAATCTGCGCGGAAGAATGTCCGGTTAAAGCGATAATGATGAAAGATGTTTGTGATGAGAAGAAATAATATGCGTCTTGCTTTCTTTGTCTTTTTATGCTATTATTTATCTAGACAGGAGGGTTATTAATTTTAATTTTTAAAAAAGAAAGGAACAAAAAATATGAGTATGGAAAATCCAATGGCAGAATCAACAGAAGAAAAAGAAACAAAATTTGAGAAAGAAAATAGGGTCAAAATTGTTAGCGGACAAAATGAAGGAATGGAAGGCACGATATTTCTTGTTAATGTTGACGGAACTATAGATGTAGTGCTTAAAGATGGACAAAGGGTGAAAGAAAATGAAAGTAATTTAGAAAAAATTGAGGAAGAGCCAGTTGAAGAAGATGAATAAATTAGAGAAATTGAAGAGGAATAAAATTTTCTAAAACAAGAAATAAATTGAACTTTTTGGCGTTTCCAATGAGTTCAATTTTTTTTAACTTGAATTTATATAATAATACGCAATTGATTAAATAAAAAAAGAATTAAAATATTGCTATTTTAATTCATGGTTTTTCGGGTCAGCAGACATAATAATTATGGCTCTAGACCATCAGAAACTATGATATAATAGTAGTATGATGCTCAACAAAGCCAAAATATCAAACTATAAAATTAAAAAAATAATAAGGTGTTTTTGTTTGGATTTTACAGCCACTCAAACA
>JAYEHC010000045.1:0-39502 GCA_034659355.1 Patescibacteria group bacterium
AAAAATTAAAAGAACATCGTAAAAGAAAATTAAATACAAAAAAACAACATCAAAATGTTGCAAAGAAGAAATAACTGTTATTTAATTTAAAAAATCAAGTGTTCGGCTTGACCCTAGCGGGTAGCCTTTTCTGAATTTTTAACTCTATCATACTCTATGAATCCTGTCAACCTCCCAATTAAAATCTCTGAAAAGCAAATCAAAATCAACGGCTTGAATATAAATTATAAAACAATCGGCGCTGGGAAAATTCCGATTGTTTTGTTGCATGGGTGGGGAGTGTCGGGTGACAAATATCTGGAATTAATAAAAAAATTCACAATTCACAATTCACAATTCACAATACTAATCCCCGATCTTCCCGGTTTTGGCAAGAGCGATGAGCCAAATGAAAATTGGAACCTAGATGATTATGTTGAATTTGTAGATGAATTTGTAAAAAAGACAAGCAGAAAAGGCGGGTTTGAATTAGTCAAAAATATATTAGAGAAAATACAAAAAGGCTCTACAGGGCTATCGCCACAATGGAGCCAACGAGTAAAGAACCAGCAATTTATTTTAATTGGACATTCGTTCGGTGGGCGGATTGCGATTAAATACGCGGCGAAATATCCGGAGAAAATTGAAAAGTTAATTTTAACCGGCGCGGCGGGAATTAAACACAAATTGACGATAAAGCAAAAAGCGTTTTTTGTTCTGGCAAAAACAGGAAAAACAATTTTTTCTTTGCCGATAATCAATCATTTTCAAAAACCGGCATATAAAATATTTTCCAAAATAGCGCGAAGTAGAAAAAAGGATTATTATCAAGCCAGTCCAAGAATGAAGGAAATAATGAAAAATGTCTTGGCGGAAGATTTGACGAATTATTTAGAAAAAATAAAAACCCCAACCTTGCTGGTTTGGGGAAGAGAAGATAAAACTACGCCTTTGACGGATGGGAAAATTATGAATGAGAAAATTGAGAATTCTAAGTTAGTTGTTATTGACAACGCTAATCATGGCTTGCCTTATCAGAAACAGGAGGAGTTTGGGGAGATTGTTGCAGAGTTTATAAAAACAAATTCTACCCGGCTTTAGCCGAGGGTTTATTAGGCTTTAGCCTAACGATTTTTAGAAAAACTTGAAGCTCAAAGCTTCAGAAACCCTCGGCTAAAGCCGAGTAGAAATTTAATGGATAAAAAAAGAGACAATAATTTTTAATATTAACGCCTCATATAAACTTTAGAAATTTTAGGATTCTATTATTGACTCTGGATATGTAGATTCTAACTTTATAGTTATCATCAGACATTCCTTCAAAAAATAAATCCTTACCATATTTTCTTACTGAGTTTATGGAAACCTTCAATAATTTGTCTCCAACATCAAAACCAACTTCACAGCCACTGGCATTCAGAATTGGTTTTCCAATTTTATAACCAGTAAGATGATTATGATCACCGGTAAAATTAGGTACCAAGATTCTAACCTCTATGGATTTTTCTTTCCCTGTTTCTACCGCAGAAGATAGTGATCCGTAAAGATCAAGTAGTGTCAATGGCTCTACAATTTCATGTTTCCTATTATTGTTATTCATTATTCTCTCCTGTTCCATTTTGGAACTTTTACTAAAGTTTATCACGCTTTATGAATCTTATCAATACCCAAAACATTATTATAATAATATCAATTCTCGCTCTTATCAAAATCGCTCGCGATAGTTTGTTTTATCTGTGGCTGTGGCAAATTAAGGAATATAGAACAGATCGGATGAGGGCTTATTTGAGAGACGAGAATGCTGGTTCCATAGTCCCGTTAGGGCTGTGGAACCAAAATGCAAAAAGGCTCCACAGGGCTATCGCCACTATGGAGCCAGCAGCAGTTTATTTTATCGCACTGATTTTAATTTTAGTTTTCTATTTTAGCCAACGAATTCTTGTCTATCTAACGCTACTATTTTTCACTTTTACTTTCTATCAAATTTTAAAAGAGATAAAAAACAGAATTTTAAAACGACCGAAATTTACCTTTAGGATATTATTTTCACTTTTTGTGATTGCTGTTTTCTATTCGGTTGTTGCGTTTTCGTGGATTCCTCCCGAATTTACTTCGGGAGGAATGACAAAAATAGGCGTAGTAAATATATGGACGATAGAAGTAAAAGCGGTAGAAATAATTTTACTTTTATTATTTTTCTATCTCGTCACTCCAATTTTAATTACCGCGATTATTTTATTCACTAATCCGTTTTTCAATTTCCAGAAAAAGAGGATTATTAAAAGGGCGAGTTTAAAAATGAAGGGATTAAAAAAAATAAAAGTTATCGGAATAACGGGCAGTTACGGCAAGACAAGTACGAAAGAATTTCTGAATACTATTTTAAGCCAGAAATACAAAGTTGTTAAAACCGCGGGGAATAATAACACGAATATCGGTGTGGCAAGGACAGTGCTGAATAAAGTGAATGATAATTATGATTATTTCATCTGTGAAATGGGCGCGTATAAAATCGGCGAGATTGCCGAGATTTGTAATATCGTAAAACCCGAGATAGGAATCTTAACCGGCATTAACGAACAACACCTTGATTTATTCGGATCAATTGAGAATACGGTTAAAGCGAAATTTGAGTTGATTGAAGCGTTACCAGAAAATGGGTTGGCGATTATAAATTCAAGTATCAAGCAGAACTTACGCATTTGTCATTCCGACCGAAGTGAACGAGGTACGAGCGAACGGAGTGGAGGAATCTGTAAACACAAAATACTTGCTTTTGATAAAGATACTTTAAAGTACACATCTTATCTGCTCACAGATCCCTCGGCTCCTATCGTCGCTCGGGATGACAAAAGTTCTGTTAGAGTTGAGAATATAAAACATTTTTCTTTAGACAATGTAAGCGATATTAAAGTTCGTCAAGATTATGTAGAATTTATTTACAAAGACCAAAAGTTCAAAGCTGATTTTCTTGGCAGACATTATATAGAAAATTTATTAGCGGCTATTATCACAGCGGAAAATTTGGGAATGAGCTTGGAAGAGATCTCGGAAGCAATAAAAAAAATAGAACCGTCCAAATTTATGATGAGAAAACTGGACGGTTTAAATAATTCTATTTTTATTGATGACAGTTATAGCGCCAATCCTGACGGCGTAATTGCCGGATTAAATTATTTAGATGAAGCATATCAAGGCTATAGAAAAATAATTGTTTTTCCGGGAATTATAGAATTAGGAAATAAATCAGAAGAAGTACATCGTAAATTGTTTGGCGGAATAGACAAGATTTGCGATATTGCATATATAATGAGAATCAAAAATCAAAAATCAAAAATCAAAAATAACTGTAAGTTTATTTTTGAGGAAAGTTTTGATAAGGTAGTGGAGATGCTAAAAAATAATCTTAATAAAAAAACCGTTGTTCTTTTTGAAAGTCGTGGGGCGGGAGTGGTGATGGGAAAATTAAAAACATAGACGCTTTATTTGCCTTTCAATAATATATAGGCTCTGCTGATTTCTCCAATTGTTCCCCCTTTGTAAAACCGGGCAGGATTAATTAAAACAAGCTAAATTATTTTTTTAAGACATATTTAAGCTTATCTTTTTTTATAAAAAATAGATGAAAATCAGCAGAGTCTAAATATTTGGAGTGTTGAATGCAGTAAAGTGTAGCGATAGCGAAACGAAACGGAGTTCAACCTGAAATATTACTTTAGTCCTGCTTTCAAGTAGAGCTCCGCTGTCGCTACACTCTACACTCCATATTAATAACCGATCTAACTTGACAAAATATATATCTGTGCTAGTCTTCATAAGTAATATGAATATTTGATTGTTTTATAAAAAATATGATGAAAAATAGTTTTGACGAAATTAAGAGATTAATGAAAATAATCGGAGGGAAAGTTGTTATTGTTGAAAATGGAAAGCCGACGATGGTTATCATAAATGTTGATGAATATATTGGGTTTGAAAAAAAAGATAATTTGAAAAATAGCGTAGAGAGTGATAGCTTGTCTGACAAAAAGCTTATTGAGAAAATAAACAAGAATATCAATATTTGGAGAAACAGGCAAGAAGAAAGAAAATTAAAACAGCTTGAAGAAGGCGATTACAAAAAAACGGAAGAAAGTTTTAAAAACTACAAAGAGAGAAAAAAGGACAACAATAACGAAGAGATTGTAATTGAAAAACTTTAGGCGCGAAAAATTTGACAAATATGCTGGTGGTGTATTATAATAAAGCCACTTAGTTTTTCAAGCGTATTTGGTTTAAACGCAAACGCTTGCAAATATTTTATGTGTGTGCTAGAATAATCAAACAAGTTTAAAAACTTTATTAAAAAATTAATAATTATTAAAGTAGCAAATTAATTTTTTGTCACTTTAATTTAAAAGGAGAATAACAAAAATGGCAGAAATATTTGACAGGTCAAAACCACATGTCAATATTGGAACAATTGGTCATGTTGACCATGGTAAAACAACTTTAACCGCGGCGATTTTGTCTTGCTTGTCCGCAATTGGAAAAAGCGCGTCGAAAAAGGGCGTGGATGAAATTGATAATGCCCCCGAAGAAAAAGAGCGAGGAATTACAATTGCTACTTCGCATCAAGAGTACGAATCAGACAAAAAGCACTATGCTCATGTTGATTGCCCGGGACATGCTGACTATATAAAAAATATGATTACCGGAGCGGCGCAGATGGACGGCTCGATTTTAGTTGTTGCCGCGACTGATGGTCCGATGCCTCAGACAAGAGAACATATTCTTTTGGCTCGTCAAGTTGGTGTGCCGGAAATTGTTGTCTTTATAAATAAAACAGATCAAGTTGACGATCCTGAACTTATTGATCTTGTAGAAGAGGAAATTCGCGAACTGTTGACTAAATATGAATTTGATGGTGAAAACGCTACGATTGTTAGAGGTTCCGCTTTGAAGGCGTTGGAGTGCGGATGCGGAAAAGAGGAATGCGTTAATTGTAAGCCAATTTTGGATTTAGTGAGAGCGCTTGACGAAAAAATTCCTGAACCAAAAAGAGATGTTGAAAAACCGTTCTTAATGCCGATTGAAGACATTTTTTCAATTGAGGGAAGAGGAACAGTTGTAACAGGGAGAATTGAAAGAGGAGTTGTTAATTTAAATGACGAAGTGGAACTTGTTGGGATTAAAGATACCAGAAAAGTAATTATTACCGGAATTGAAATGTTTAACAAACAGTTAGATAAAGGTCAAGCTGGAGATAATGCCGGAATTTTGTTAAGAGGAATTAAAAAAGAAGAAGTGGAAAGAGGACAGGTTTTGGCAGCTGGCGGATCAATTACTCCTCACTCGGAATTTGAAGGTGAAGTTTATATTTTGACCAAAGAAGAAGGCGGGCGACATTCAGCGTTTGTTAGCGGATATAAACCGCAGTTTTATATTAGAACTACAGATGTAACGGGAGAAGTGACTTTAGCGGGAAAAGAAGAAATGGTTATGCCTGGCGATACTGTAAATCTAAATATTAAATTGATTGTTCCTGTGGCGATGGAAGATGGAATGAGATTTGCGATTAGAGAAGGTGGCAGAACAGTCGGAGCGGGAGTTGTAACGAAGATTGTAAAATAAGGAGATTTATCTTCTTATTTTTTTGTTTTGCGAAATATTCTATAAATACAAAAACTATGAAAGAGGAAGTATTGTTGAATAATAATTCAGAAAGAAAAAGCCTTTTTGACTGGTTAAAAGATTTTAAACAAGAAGTTAAAGAAATATTTGATGATGGCGAACTTACTGATGCTGTTGAAGCGAATATAAACGCAAACTTGCTTGATGACAATATTCTAAATATGATAGCGGTAGTGATTGATGTAAAAGTTAAAAAAGGTGAAATAGAAAAGAGAAAAGCCATTGATGTTTTTGTGGCAATAAAAAATAGGATTGATGAATATAATAGTTTGTACAGAAAAGAAGAAATAAATTACAATGAGTTGAATTTTGATTTCAGGTATTTATTAGGAAACAATGACGATTTAAATAATAGTGTTTAGTTCTATTAAAAATTAATTTCAAATACAAATCTAAATGACTGAAGCAACGAAACAGAAAGAGGAAGAAAACGAATCTCAGCCGAAGATTCGAATAAAAATTAAAGCGTATGATCATAAGATCATTGACCAGTCTGCAAAGCAGATTATGGAAACGGCTTTGAGAAGTGGAGCATCTGTGAAAGGTCCCGTGCCTTTGCCGACTGAAATTAGCAGATACACGGTCAACAGATCAACTTTTGTTCACAAAGACGCGCGAGATCAATATGAAATGCGAGTGCATAAAAGGCTTATTGATATTATTGATCCAAACCCCAAAATAATTGACGCTTTAACAAATTTGAATTTGCCGGCGGGGGTATTTATAGAGATTAAGATGTAAAAATTGCCGTTATGATATTATATTGTCATTCTCGTGAAGACGGGAATCCATTGCTACAATTTATTTTATTAAAAATCAAGTGATTAATGGTAAAAATAAAATTGTAATAGTGGATTCTTGCCTTCGCAGGAATGACAAACCAGGTTATTAACAATTTTAAAAATGCTAGTTTAAGTGTTTATTACTGAGTTTCTTGAATGAAGGCGAACAAACGTTTGTTTGCCTGCAAGAGAAAAGTTTCAGTAAAAGTGCTAATAAGCATACTGAATTAGCCAATTTATAAATCGGATAAAAACGGTTGTAATTGGTTGAATTATCTGATTTTTTATTTGTATAGAAATGAAAAATATTAATTGTCATTCCGACTGGAATGAAGCGAAGCGGAATGGAATGGAGGAATCTGTGAGCGAATAAAATGTGTTTCTAAAACTATTTTTAAAAGCAGGCATAATTGTGTTTACAGATTTCTCCATTTCGCTTGTTCGTGCCTCACTTCGCTCCAGTCGAAATGACAGAAAGTAAAAAGTTTTAACTCTGAAATAATTGTTAATTCACATGAAATTTATTCTCGGAAAAAAAATAGGAATGAGCCAAATTTTCAAAGACGATGAAAATGGCAGAAAAGTTGTCCCGGTAACTTTGATTGAGGCGGGTCCTTGTGTTGTGTCTCAAATAAGAAATGAAGAAAAAGACGGTTATCAAGCGATTCAAGTCGCATATTTGGAAAAGAAGAAAATTAATAAACCGCTGGCTGGACATTTGAAAGATTTGGGAAAATTCAGATATTTAAAAGAATTCAGATTAGATAAAAATGGCGTAGGGAAAAATGCTGAAGAAAAAGAAAAGACGGAATATAAATTAGGCGACAAAATAGCCGTTTCCATTTTTGAGGCTGGCGATAAAATAAAAGTATCGGGAGTTTCAAAAGCAAAAGGATTTCAGGGAGTAATGAAAAGACACGGATTTAAATGCGGGCAAGCGTCTCATGGACAAAAACACAGCAACAGAAAACCGGGATCAATTGGCAGCGCTTTTCCGGAGCATGTCATTAAAGGCAAAAAAATGGCAGGGCGAATGGGCGGAGTTCAAAGCACTCAATTGGGATTGGAAGTCGTAGGGGTTGACAAAGAGAAAAATTTGTTGATAATAAAGGGAGCCGTGCCGGGAAATAATGGGGTTTTGGTAAATATAGTTGAAAGTTTATAAAGTTGAAAGTGAAAAACATTTTGGAGTTCAGATTTTAATCTGTAAAATTTACAGGTTGAAACCTGAGTTCTGGAAATAAAAATAGATTTGCGTAAAAGCACATTGAAAATATAAGTCTGTTTCTTGATTTTTGGAGATAGCGTTGAGTTTTTAAAATTATTTTAGTTTAAAAATTCCCCGCTGTTTCTAAGAGAGAGTGGATAATATTTTACTCTTGATGAAATTAGAAATAGACAAAACAACAGGAAGTAGATAAAACGAGAACTAGAACAATTCTAGTTGGGCTACTGGCGTTAACAATGCTGGTAGCAATAGCGGCAGTGCCGGCGGCAGCCTATACATACAATCGGCAAGCAGCGGCAGACTACGCGCTTAACAACGCGTACAAAAATGTGCCAGGAAGCTGGCATTTTAGAGACAATGGTGGTGATTGTACCAACTTTGTATCCCATTCTCTTAAAGCAGGAGGATGGAGGGAAATCGGAGGATGGAGTCATACAAGCGATGATGTATGGTTTTATGACTACCCGTATAGATATGGGTATAGCCATACATGGACACACGCCGATAAGTTCTATCATTTTATGAGTAGAACTTCAAGAGCTAATCCTGTTTCAGTAAAAAGAAACAGTTATCTGTTGCAAGTAGGCGATGTTGTCCAGATAGACTACAAGGATAGGTATGGAAATTATGGAAGCTGGGATCATACGATGATTGTTACCGCTAAAGCGGGCAACAAATTGTTTATGTCTTATCACACGAAAGACACGGGAAATAGAGCTCTTTCAGCTATAAGACAAGAGAGCCCGAATGCTCGCTTTATTGGCTGGCATATCCATAATAACTACAACTACTAAAATTGCTCAAAGACAATTTTAGTAATCCCTGAGCAGAGCAAGCGATGACTTAGTGTCGTTTTGCCGTTAGCTTACTTTTCTTTTTTTTAAAATTAGACTTTATTCAATAATATAACAATGAACTTTAATAAAAAATATATAATTATTTCAACGGTGGTTTCTATGTTGTTTATAATTATGTTTCATGAAATATATTTCTTATTTGAATTTCTTGTACCTTATTCTAATATAGTAAATGTAGTTTTTGCTGTAATCCTTTTGTTCATTTTAAAATATTTTTACGACAAAAAGCGTTTAAATACTTTTATAGCAATTTCCATATTGTCAATGATATTTTTCATATTTTGTTTAGATGATATTCTTCCCTCTTTCATAGAAAAAGTCACTAATAAAACACCTGAGGAAAAAGTTGAAGTTTATGTGCGAGCGGTTGCCGAAAATGATAAAGAGAAAGCGTTGAGTCTTTGGGAAATTCCTGATTCTTACAAACTCAATTTGGAATATCGCAATAAAATAAAAGATCGCGGAAAACAGATAACTGGAAAAATGATTGAAAAGGGGATAAAATCGGATTTTACCATTACGCATATTGAATGGTGGAGTACTTGTTGTATGCCAAGCGTAACTGAAAATTCTCGTGTAGCAGGAGAAGCTAAAGTCCATGTTCAGCTTATAGATTCTAATAATATTAAATCCGTTTATATTTTTGATGTTATTGTTCCAGGAGGTTATGAAGGAGGATTGACAGAACATTCAATTCGGCATTGGGTCATATCTGATATTTACCCCGAAAACGAAGAATCGTTGTTTTGGACGAGGAAAAACGAAAATTTTTAATTTAACATCATGCTCTTCTGCGGGAATGGGTTTGCAACCCATTCCAAATATTTTGAAAATAAATAAAACTTGCTGGAAATAAAAATTGTGAAAATTTATATCTAAATAGACTATGCTAAAAACTAAACTATACAATCAAGAGGGGAAAGAAACGGGCGAGGTGGAATTGTCGGAGAGTGTTTTTGGCGTGGAATTGGTTGATGATTTGGTGCATCAGGCGGTGGTGGCGCAGATGGCGAACGCGAGGCAGGTTTTGGCGGATACGAAAGACAAAGGCGAAGTGAGGGGCGGAGGAAAAAAGCCTTGGAAGCAGAAAGGAACCGGGAGAGCGAGGCACGGATCAAGCAGATCTCCTATTTGGAAAGGCGGGGGAGTAACATTTGGACCGACAAGCAACCGAAATTTTAGCAAGATGATTAATAAAAAAATGAAGACAAAAGCGCTTCTTATGGTTTTATCGGGAAAGCTGAGAGATAATGAAATAGTAGTTGTGGAAAATATAAAATTGGAAAAAGCCTCTACAAAAAAAATGAAAGATATTTTAGGAAAATTGCCATTAAGCGGAAAAGTTTTAATTTCAATGAATAAAAAAGACGACAGCGTTTTCAATTCAGTCAAGAACATTCAAAATATCTCAATGCTTGCCAGTGATTCTTTGAATGTTGTTGACTTGTTGAAAAACAAGATGTTGGTTATTGACAAAAAAGGAGTTGAGAGGGTTGGAGAGATTTATAAATTGTGTCTTTAGCTATTCCTGTGGAAGCATAGGCGGGAATGACAATACATAGGTGTGTAAATTTTACAGCAATTGATTTTAACAGAAATTTAATTATTATATATATGAGTATTTTAGATAAAATTAGAAAAAAACCGAAAGATAAAGAGAAGGAAGACAAGAGTAAGGCTGTAGATAAAAATGAAGTAAAGAAACAGGAATTAAAGAAAAAAGTTGACAAAAAAACAGAAAAGAAAGAAGATAAAAAACAAGACAGTAAGAAAAAAGATAAGACAGTTTCAAAAGTGAAGAAAGTAGCGAAGGAAAAAATACCGATTCATCATTTTGAAATAATCAGAAAACCGCATATTTCAGAAAAGGCGTTTAATCTTGAAAGTGAAGGAAAATATGTTTTTGTGGTTTCACCGTCCGCGAATAAAGTGGAAATAAAAAAGGCGATTCAGAATTTATACGGAGTTGTGGTAAAAAGCGTAAATATCGTGAAGGTCCCATCAAAGCCAAAAAGATTTAGAGGTGTTCCCGGAACTAAAAGCGGATATAAAAAAGCAGTGGTTACTTTAGCGAAAGGGAGTAAGATTGATGTGATGAAAGAGGCGAAATAAATTATTGTCATTCCCGTGAAGACGAGAATCCATTGCTACAATTTATTTTATGAAAAGTCAAGTAATGAATGGTAAAAATAAATTGTAATAGTGGATTCCTGCCTACGCAGGAATGACAAAGAATAGTTTTAGAGTCATTGGAAAAAATATTTTAATTTTCAAATTTAGCAATTTAATTATATGCCAGTAAAGAAATACAAACCAACATCGCCGGGAAGAAGAGGAATGAGTGTAACTGATTTCTCGGGTCTTGATAGGAAAAAACCGGAAAAGAAATTACTGAAAGCGAAGACGAGCAAAATGGGAAGAGGGAGCGCTGGGAAAATTACAACAAGACATCGAGGTGGCGGAGTAAAAAGAAAATACAGAGTGATTGATTTTAAAATGAACAAGATTGATATTCCCGCGAAAGTTCAAGCGATTGAATATGATCCGAACAGAACGGCTTTTATTGCTCTTGTCGCTTACGCTGATGGAGAGAAAAGGTATATCATCGCGCAGGAAGGTTTGAAAAAAGGCGATCAAATTGTTGTTTCTGAGAAGGCTCCGATTAAAATTGGAAACAGACTGCCACTCAAGAAAATTCCAATAGGAACAAGTATTTGCAATCTTGAAATGATTCCGGGAAAAGGCGGACAGATGGCGAGATCTGCCGGTTCCTCAGTAAAATTAATGGCAATAGAAAGCGGATTTGCGCATATTGGCTTGCCGTCCGGAAATGTTAGAATAATTATGGAAGATTCTTACGCGACAATAGGACAGATTAGCAATATGGATCACAATAAAGTTGTGATTGGCAAGGCAGGAAGATCAAGATGGATGGGAAGACGACCGCAAGTTAGAGGAAGCGCGATGAATCCCGTGGATCATCCGCATGGAGGCGGAGAAGGAAGACAGCCAATTGGATTGAAGCATCCGAAAACGCCGTGGGGCAAGCCAGCTCTGGGAGTAAAGACAAGAAAGAAAAATAAACGGTTGAATATATATAAGAGGAGAAGAGAGGAGACAACAGTAGAGGTAAAAGAATAGATTTTTTAAAGTTATAAAATATACTAAAATTGTCATTCTGAACTTGGTTTAGAATCTACTTTCTTTTATATCTGACTAAATCTACAAATCACTGAACTTTTGAATAAATTGAAAATGCAACAATTATGTTAATAAAAGGATGATTGAGTTTGTTCTGTAAATGAAAGTCTAGTGTAAATAGGATAAGTCAAAATCTAAGATACGAAAGATTCTGAAACAAGTTCAGAATGACAGTTGATAGCTTAAATATAAATAACCATTATGTCAAGATCGCTAAAAAAAGGTCCTTATGTGGACGAAAAACTTCTTAAAAAAGTCAAAAATTTGAAAGTCGGTGATAAAACCGTAATTAAAACTTGGGCAAGAAATTCTACAATATCACCGGAAATGGTTGGGTTTGCTTTTGGAGTGCATAATGGAAAGACGCATATTGAAGTTTCTATTTCTGAAGATATGGTCGGACATAAACTTGGCGAGTTTTCTCCAACAAAAAAGTTTATCAGACACGGAGGTAAAATGCAGAAGGATATAGAGAATAAAGCGGGGAAGTAGTATAAACATATTGAAATTCATAATTACTGAAAAATAATATTATATATTTAAATGAATAACTATGGAAGTTAAAGCGCATCTGAATCGTTTGAGAATATCGCCAAGAAAAGTAAGATTGGTCGCTGGTTTAGTGAGGAAGATGGATGTTGATGAAGCGAGAAAACAACTTGAATTTTTAAATAAAAAGCCGACAGATTTGTTATTAAAATTAATAAATTCAGCGGTTGCCAATGCAAGGAACAATTTTGATTTAGATGGAGATAATTTATATATTTCAGAGATACTTATTAATGAAGGTCAGACGATGAAAAGATGGAGACCGAGAGCGATGGGAAGAGCTGCGAGAATAAATAAAAGAACATGTTGCGTGACGGTTGTTTTAGATGAAATGATAAAGAAAGCGGATAAAGCGAAAAATGAGAAAACAGAAAAGGTGGAAACTTCAGAAAATAAAAACGAAAAAGTTGACGATATTAAAATGACAGGTAATACTGAGGATACTGAAGCAGAAAAAACTTTAGAAAAAGGTGAGGTAAAGGATAAAGTAAAAGAAAATAATAAAGAAGTTAAAAAGATGGAAGATAAGAATAACAAAAGTGGTAAATAGCAAAGCAAGCGGCAATAGTGAATTCCTCCCGAATTTACTTTGGGGGGAATGACAAATTGCAGTTGTGTGTAAATAAAATGTAAAATAATAAAGGTTCTGAAACAAGTTCAGAACGACAAGAGTAAAATGTTAAAATGCAGCAATATGGGAAAAAAAATAAATCCATTTTTATATAGGCTAGGTATTATCAGAGATTGGAAGTCAAGGTGGTTTAGCGATAAAAGATACAGCGAATATTTAAGAAATGATATTGAATTGCGCGAGTTTTTAAAAGAAAAATTGAAGAAGGCGGCGGTTGAAGATATTATTATTGAAAGATCGTCAAACAATGTGACTGTCAATATTCATTCTGCCAGACCGGGAATTATAATTGGAAGAGGGGGAGCGGACGCGGAAGAATTAAGAAAAGAAATCGCAAAAAAGATAAAAGAAAAAATTGAAGTCAAGGTTAATATAATTGAAGTAAGAAATTTTGAAGCGAGCGCAAAATTAATCGCGCAATCAATAGCCGAACAGCTTGAAAGAAGAATTCCGTTTAGAAGAACTATAAAAAAAGCGATTGAAAGGACGATGCAAAATAAGCAAGTAGAGGGAATAAAAGTGGCTGTTGCCGGAAGACTGGACGGAGCTGAAATGGCAAGAACCGAATGGTTGAGCGATGGAAAAATTCCACTGCAAACCCTAAGAGCTGATATTGATTTTGCAAAGTTTAATGCTCACACCACTTACGGAGTCGTTGGAATAAAAGTTTGGATATATAAAGGAGAGGTGTTTGAGGAGAAGAGGTCGTAGTTTTAAACTTTATAAACTTTAAACTCAAATTATGTTGATGCCCAAAAAGGTAAAACACAGGAAGATGATGAAAGGGAGAATGCGCGGAAAAGCGCAGAGAGGAAATGTTATCTCTTTTGGCTCTTTTGCTATGAAATCGTTGGAAACATCATGGGTGACAAGTCGTCAAATTGAAGCGGCAAGGCGGGCAATGACCAGATATGTGCAGAGAGGCGGGAAGATTTGGATTAGGATATTTCCAGACAAACCGATTACCAAGAAACCAGCCGAAGTTCCGATGGGAAGCGGAAAGGGAAGTCTAGATCATTTTTCAGCGGTGGTAAAACCAGGCAGAATAATTTTTGAGATGGACGGGATAGAAAAAGATATGGCGAAAGAAGCGATGCGAAGAGCCAGCCATAAACTTCCAGTAAAAGTAAAGTTTATTGTTAAAGAATAATTAAAATCATATAAACATTTAAACTTGTGAATATAAGATATGATTATATGTTTAAATGCTTATATGCTTAAATGATTTATTATGAAAGCAAAAGAAATTAGACAACAATCCGATAAGCAGTTGCAGAATTTAATAAGAGAAAATAAAGAGAAACTGAAAAAGTTAAGATTTTCGCTTTCTAACAGGCAATTGAAAGATTATAGCGCGATAAATCAAACAAAGAAAATTATTGCCAGAGCAAAAACGATTTTAAAAGAAAGGATTTTGAAAGCAGATAACTAATTTGAAAAGTAATTATATATATGAATAAAGAAAATAATAAAGAAACTAAAAGCGTGAAGAAAGGCAAAGTCGGGATTGTTGTGAGTGATAAAATGGATAAAACGGTTGTAGTGAAAATTGATCGGTTGAAAATGCACGCTAAATATAAGAAAAAATATAAAGTAAGCAAGAAATACAAAGCGCATGACGCGGGGAATGAATTTAAGATTGGAGATAAAGTTGAGATTATGGAAGTTAAGCCGATGAGCAAGGAGAAGAAGTGGGTGGCGAGGAGAGTTGAAAGTTTATAAAAGAGAAGCAGAGAGTTTATAAAGTTGTAAAGTTGTAAAGAATGCTCTCTGTCATTCCCGCGTAGGCGGGAATCCATTGATACATTAAACTACATTTAAAAAAACAAAAGCAATAATTTTTTATGAAGCAATGTTATCTTTATATTTTAGCAAGTATAAAAAATGGCACTTTATATATAGGAGTAACAAATAATTTACTAAGAAGAGTGCTTGAGCATAAAGATGATCTTGTTGACGGATTCACAAAAAAATACAAAGTTCATAAACTTGTTTGTTATGAAGAAATTGATGATATTAAAGTTGCTATCCAAAGAGAAAAGCAAATTAAAAAATGGGAAAGGCAATGGAAGATAAATTTGATTGAAAAGAACAATCCCGAATGGAAAGATTTATATTACGATTTGCTTGACCAAAGTTAAATTTAGCAAAAGATTAGTGAAAATAATATAGTTGAGTGGTAATAATGGATTCCTGCCTACGCGGGAATGACAATGCTGGAGGAAGATAAAAAGAGCAGTATGAAGAAATTAATAAGTACAATTATTGATATAGCAGTTAGACGATATATTTCTTATAAAAATAAGCAAAAGAATAATAAACAAATATGATTCAACAAGGAAGCAAACTTATCGTTGCGGACAATTCGGGGGCGAAATTGATTAAGTGCATTAAAGTTCTTGGCGGGACGAGAAGGCGCTATGCTTATGTTGGCGATGTGATTGTCGCGTCTGTGAAAGTGTCCGAGCCGAGAGGGCAGGTTAAGAAAAAAGAAGTTATTAAAGTTGTGATTGTCAGGCAGAAAAAAGCGTTAAGAAGAAAAGATGGATCATATATTCGTTTTGATGATAATGCTGCTGTGGTTGTTGACGACAAAGACAGGATAACACCGAGAGCGACTCGTGTTTTCGGACCGGTAGCGAGAGAATTGCGAGAAAAAGGTTTTATGAAAATAGTCTCATTGGCGCCGGAAGTATTATAGTAAGTTAAAAGTTTATAAAGTAGAAAGTTATAGAATTATGAAAATTAAAACTAATGATAAAGTAAAAGTAGTTGCCGGGAAAGACAGAGGAAAGAAAGGCAAAGTTATAAAAGTGATTTCTGAGAAAAACAGAGTTATTGTTGATGGTGTCAACTTTATGAAAAAGCATATTAAGGCGAGAAAAAGCGGAGAGAAAGGTCAAAAAATAACAGTTTCCGCGCCTATTAATATCTCTAATGTTGTTTTAATTTGTCCAAAATGCAACAAGCAAACAAGAATTGGACATCTTGTTTTGGAGAATAAAGAAAAGCATAGAGTTTGCAGGAAATGCGGGGAAAATATTGACGCGCAGGTTGAAAAATAGAATCATTTAAACAAGTTGTTTAACCAAATTGCTAGTTCCAAGTTGTACTTGAAGCCATAATACACTAACAACGGTAATGTTTTAAACTATTCTGTTAGTGCATCAAGATTCGGAGTACAACTCCGAACTAGCAAAGCGCTTAATATAAAATGTGAGTTTAATAAATTTAAAAAATAGACAGAAAAATTTGTTAAAATATTAGTATCTTAAAATGTTAGTATGATTAGATTAAAAGAAAAATATAGCAAAGAAATTATTCCCGAAATGAGGAAAGAGTTTGGTTATAAAAGCAATATGGCCGTTCCTAAGGTGTCAAAAATTGTTGTTAATATGGGTTTGGGAAAATTTTTAAGAGATGGCAGTAAAGATGATTTGGAAAAAATAATAAAAGATCTCACTAATATTACCGGTCAAAAACCAGTTATCACAAAAGCGAAGAAGGCTATTGCCGGTTTTAAAATAAGAGAAGGAATGCCAGTTGGTTTAATGGCGACTTTAAGAGGAGTAAGGATGTATGAATTTATGGACAGATTGGTTAGTGTTACTCTTCCGCAGATAAGAGATTTCAGGGGGCTCAGTAAAAAAGCGTTTGATAAAAATGGAAATTTTAGCATTGGGATAAAAGAACATATTATTTTTTTTGAAGTGAATAAAGAAGATATAAAACATATTTTAGGAATGGAAATTAATATAGTAACTACGGCGAAAACAGATGAAGAAGCGTGTAAGCTTTTAAAAGGTTTGGGATTTCCCATTGTGGAATAAATTTAAAAGATTTTCGCTGGTTCTAATCTGAACCGGCAGAATAAAATGTTAAAGCAATTTTATGACAAGAATAGCATTAGTAGCGAAAGCGCAAAAAAAACCAAAATTCTCAACTCGTATTATTAGAAGATGCTGGAAGTGTGGCAGAAAACACGGATATATGAGGCAGTTTGACTTGTGTCGGATTTGTTTTAGGGAATTAGCCGACAAAGGAGAGATACCCGGAATTAAAAGAGGAAGCTGGTAAGCGCTAAGAAGAGTCGAAAGTTCATAAAGTCAAAAGCAGAACTTTATAACTTTTAGCAGAACTTTCAACTTAATAACTTTATAAACTTTTAACTAACCTTATGACTGATCCAATAGCAGATATGTTAACAAGAATAAGAAACGCGCAAATGGCTAATCACGCAAGCGTGAAAATGCCGTCGTCTAAGTTTAAGATTGCGCTGGCAAAAGTCCTAAAAAAAGAGGGCTATCTTGATAAAATTATTCAGCATAAAAAAGGGGTAAAGATAATTCTGGAAATTGTTTTGAAAAAGGATAAAAACCGGTATGCGATATCTGGAATTAAAAAAATAAGCAAGCCAGGGCAAAGAGTTTATATTAAAAAAGACAAGGTCTCAAAAGTTTTGAATGGCTGTGGAATTTCTGTGATTTCAACCTCAAAAGGCGTTATGACGAACACAGAAGCAAAAAGAAACAATCTCGGCGGAGAGATTATTTGCGAGATCTGGTAAATAGCATATAAACATTTAAACATATAAACAAGTTGTTTAAATGTTTAAATGTTTAAATGTTTAAATTAGCTTATGAGTAAGATAGGAAAAAAACCGATAGATATACCAGCTGGAATTACAGTTTCTGCTGATAATAATAATCTTGTTGTTAAGGGGTCAAAAGGCGAGTTAGCTGTTGTTATTGATTCTATTATTAAGATTGATCTCAAAGATAATCAAGTGATTTTGTCTCCAAAAAAAGAAGTCAAAAAGGCAAACGCTCTTTGGGGTCTTTCAAGGAGTTTGGTTGCAAATATGATTTATGGCGTTGAAAAAGGATATGAAAAAGAGCTAGAATTGCAGGGTGTTGGCTATAAAGTGACGAAAAAAGGAAATGATTTGGAATTGAATTTGGGCTTTTCGCACCCAGTCAATTTTAAAGCACCGGAAGGAATAGAATTTAAGGTTGAAAAAAACAAAATTGCTATTTTAGGAATAGACAAACAATTGGTCGGGCAAGTGACAGCGAATATAAGAAGTTTAAAAAAACCTGAGCCCTACAAAGGTAAAGGAATAAGATATGTTGGAGAACAAATAAGAAGAAAAGTTGGAAAGAAAGTGGCGGGAACCGGAGAATAAAAACACATCCCTAACTCTTTTCAAGAGGGGGAGTAATTATTGAATATGAAAAACATAGAAAAGAAAAAGAGAGAGAATAAAGTAAAAAGGCACAAAAAAATTCGCGCCAAAGTTTTTGGGAACGCGAAAATTCCACGGTTGAATTTATACAGAAGCAATAAAAGTTTGTTTATTCAGTTGATTGATGATGAAAAAGATGTTACTTTAGCGAGTGTTAACGGTAAAGAGGTTAAATCAGGAAAAACTAAGACAGAAAAAGCGAAAGAAGCCGGAAAGTTGATTGCCGAGAAAGCGAAAAAGGTGGGCATTAAAAAAGTTATTTTTGACCGTGGCGGTTTTCAATATCACGGACGCGTCAAAGCGGTCGCCGACGGGGCAAGAGAAGGCGGATTGGAGTTTTAAAATAATTTTAAATTACGAAATATCATCTTTGGAGTTCAGGATTTATCCTGTAAAACCGCAGAAAATAGAAATGCCTATTTTCTTACAGGTTAAAACCTGAACTCCAGCAGATTTTTCAGCTTAAAAGTATTTTATTGAATGAATTTTACTTTAGTTATAATAATAAAAAATGTCAAAACAAGAAAGACCAAAGAGAAATAATCGCAGATTTAAAAAAGAAAAACCTGAATTTGCTCAGAAGGTTATTGATATCGCGCGTGTCACGCGTGTTGTTAAAGGCGGGAAAAGATTTAGTTTTAGAACTGCTGTTGTGATTGGCGATAAAAAAGGAAAAGTCGGTGTGGGAGTGGCAAAGGGTCCGGATATGAGAGTGGCGACTGAAAAGGCGTATGCTGACGCAAAGAAAAATATGATTGTTATCAGTTTCAAAGGAAGTACAATTCCCTATTCTGTTTATCAAAAACTTGGCAGCGCGAAAGTTCTTCTAAAACCTGCCACAAAAGGACACGGAATTGTTGCCGGAGGAGCGGTGAGAGTTGTAATGAGTTTTGCCGGAATTAGCGATGTTTCCAGTAAAATGCTTGGAGCTAAAAATAAATTAAACAACGCCCGCGCGACAATTTTAGCGTTGGAACAATTTAAGGTAAAGAAAACAAGAGAGAGGATCTTGGAAGAAAAGGAAGCGGAGAAAGTTAGGAAAGCGGAAGAGAATAAAGTTGAAGAGAAAGCGGAAGAGAAGAAAGTCAAGAAGACGAAAGATAAAGAACAGAATTAGCATTTATTTAATTGCCAGTATAAAAATATTAAAATAATTCTATGCAATTACATCAGTTAAAACCAACGAAGAAAAAGAAAAAGAAGGTAGTCGGGCGTGGCGGGTGTCATGGGACTTATTCTACGCGCGGATTGAAAGGACAGAAATCAAGATCCGGGGGCGGAAAAGGTAGAAGTTTTACCGGAGACAAAACGCCTTTGTTTAGAAGAACTCCAAAACTGAGAGGGTTTAAAAGTTTATACGCTAAAAATAATATAGTCAGCGTTTCCAGGCTGGAAAGCGGTTTTGAGGGCGGTGAAATTATCAATCCAAGAATGCTATTAAAAAAAGGTTTGATCAGTAAAATAAAACCAAGAGTTAAAATTCTTGGCAACGGAGAATTGACTAAGAAATTCATTATTGAAAATTGTCTGGTTTCCAAAAGTGCGGAAGAGAAGATTAAGAAGGCGGGAGGGGAAATTATAATCAAATAATTAATTTTGTTAAACAAAAAATATGAAAGAAGTTCAATCAATAAATGAGAACCCTGCTGAGTTGTTTGTAGGAATAGATAATCTAAGAAAGTGTCATTTTAAAAATGAAGATCAAGAAAGAGCGGTTTTTTTGAACGCAATTAAAGAAAATACAGAAGTTGGTAGTCTTGTAGAAGATAGTTTTTTAATAGCTCCGCAAAATAATCCGGAGGAAGGTGCGTATTTTCTGCAGTATGGTCAAGAAAACGACGTTACATATAGTGTTGAAGAGATAGAAACATTGGCTGATTTTGGAAGCGCTAAAGGATTGTTTGAGAAATACAGAAAGGAAGTAGACGAAATATTAGAAAGAGAATAGGAACATAATAGAGCGGTTTTGTTTTAATTACTTCTTCAAATATCTATTGCGCATATATAATATAACAATTTAGTTCCATGCTTAAAAAATTAATCCGTGTCTTTAAAGACAAGGAATTAAGAAATAAAATAATCTTTGTGGCGGCGTTGCTGGTTGTTTTTAGAATTGCGGCGCATATTCCGGTTCCGATCGTTGATTCCGAAAGACTGAAAGATTTTTTTCAAGGCAATCAACTGCTGGGAATGTTAAGTATGTTCACGGGAGGAGGAATGGAAAAGTTTTCCATAGTTTTGCTGGGAATCGGTCCGTATATTACCGCTTCAATTATAATGCAATTGCTGACAATGATTTTTCCGAAAATCAAAGAAATGTATCAAGAGTCGGGAGAACAAGGCAGGCAGAAGTTTAATCAATATACGAGAATTGCCACAGTTCCGCTTGCCGTGTTGCAAAGTTTTGGAATGATCACTTTGCTTAAAAGTCAGGGGATTATTGTCACTGCCGATAAATTTGATTTGGCGGTTGCCATTTCCATAATCACGGCTGGAACGATATTTTTAATGTGGTTGGGAGAGCTTATGTCTGAAAAGAAAATAGGCAATGGAATTTCGCTGATTATTTTCGCTGGAATTGTTGCCGGTTTACCGACGACGATACAACAAACTCTTTCAACGATGACCTCGGATAAAATTCCTTCTATTATTGGTTTGCTGATTATGTCTTTAGTCGTGGTTGTCGCGGTGGTTGTTATCACGGAAGCGCAGAGAAATATACCTGTTTCTTACGCAAGGCGGGTCAGAGGCGGCAAAACGACTGGTGGTGTTTCAACATTCTTACCTTTAAGAGTGAATTCTGCGGGAATGATACCGCTTATTTTTGCGATGTCTATTATGCTTTTTCCGGGAATTGTGGCTTCGTTTCTTGTACAAAATCCAAACGAAACTATTGCCGGCGTCGCGACATTTATAAATAATCTTTTTCAAGACCAGTTATTTTATGGTATTTTGTATTTTATAACAGTGTTTTTGTTCACTTATTTTTATACCTCAATAGTGTTTGACCCGAAGAATGTCGCGGAAAACTTGCAGAAGCACGGTGGGTTTGTGCCCGGTATCAGACCGGGAACAAACACAGCTGAATTTCTGGGGAGGGTTTTAAACAGAATAACTTTTCTTGGCGCTACTTTTCTTGGCTTGATTGCTGTTCTTCCTTTTATCGGGCAAGCGATGACCAATGTAACCACAATGGCAATCGGCGGCGCGGCTGTTTTGATTGTTGTCGGAGTTGTTCTTGATGTCATCAGACAGATTGATTCGCAATTGACAATGAGGGATTATGATGATATGTAAAAATTCTCCCTTTGGAAAAGGGGGTTAGGGGGATTTTTGGAGTTCAGGTTTTAACCTGTAAGATTCTATCAACAGCCTGAATTTATTTCAGGTTTTGTTTTAAAAAGATGTCCTTTTGTCATTCCCGCGGAGGCGGGAATCCATATGAAGTTTCATCAATCGTTATTTTTGAATAAACTTATTGCAAACAAATCAGCGATAGTATTAAGCGATATTTCAACCATTATAGCGATATTTTAAAAACTGAAGATATTGCGTCTGGATTCCTGCCTCTGCAGGAATGACAGAATAGAATAAACACATAAGTCCTAAATATAAAAAATTATGCTGTATAAAATAAATAAAGAAAATCTAAACGCTATTAAAGAAAAAAGTATTTTAGAAAAAGACATTGAGAAACTTGTTGGGAGAAATCTTGATTGTCTGATGGGATTAAAATTTGTTTATTTTCAATTTCCAGTTGATAATAAATATATTGATATTCTTGCGTTTGATGAAGAAGTAAATGCTCCAGTTTTGATTGAACTTAAAAAAGAAAATGATAAAGGGCTTTTTGATCAGGGAATGGAATATTTTAATCTTTTATCAACTAGAAAAGAATGCTTTCTTATTAAGCTCTGCGAGGTTTTAATAAAAATACCCGCAAAGCTTTCAGCTGTTGACTGGTCATCTTCGCGGGTTATTTTTATTGGCAAGAATTTTACAGAAAGACAAAGGAGAGCAGTTGATTTTCGCGGATTGCCTATTGAACTTTGGGATTACGATTGGTACGAGGGTGATTATTTTAAATTAGAACAAATTGGCTTAGAAAAAAGAGCTAGTTTGGATATAAAAGAAATTAAGGGAAATTCTATTTCAAAAATTGAAAAAGAATTTAAAGAGCACACAGAAGATGAATATAAAAACAAAACGAGTGAAAAAGCTTGGGAAATTTTTAAAAATATTAAAGAAGAGCTTTTAAAGTGGAACAGAGTTAGAATGAATATGACAAACAATTATATTAGTTTTACTTATAGAAATTGTGCACTTTCTTATATTTATTTTAAAAAAGATAAATTAAAAATTCGTTTTGGAAAAGAAGAATACAAGTTAAACATAGCTGACAATTTGAAAGTAAAAAATGTTAGAATTAAAAATGAGCGTCCTAAATTCTCCGCGCATTATGAAATTACAGTGGAAGATTCTAATAATTTATTGGAGTTTATTTTTATTGTTAAGCAGATATATAAAAAGATTGACGAAGAATATTTAAAATAGTCATAACAAGATTTTTTATTTTTTCTAAAACAATTATTTTTTAAATAGAGTTTTACCTGATTTAATGGATTCCCGCCTCCGCGGGAATGACAACGATATTACTTTTTCATAAACAAAAATGAAATCCAAAAACAAACTATTCATAATCTCCGGACCGTCGGGGGCGGGAGAAGATAGCATTATTGAGGGACTGAAAAAGTTTCTTCCGATTGAGAGAGTGATAACGACAACGACGAGAAAAAAGCGTTCGGATGTTTTTTTGGAAGATCCTTATTATTTTATTTCCCAAGAAGAGTTTGAAAAAGGAATTACTGAGAATAGATTTCTTGAATACGCGCAGGAATATAATAATCAGTTTTATGGCGTTACTGAAAAAGAAATCCGGAGAGTTATTAAAAGCGGTAGAATAGGAATTTGGAAAATTGAATATAAGGGTGTGATAACGATGAAAAAATTAATGCCGGAAGTTGTCGCAATTTTTATTACCGTTTCCTCATTGAAAATTTTAAAGCAAAGGTTATTGCAACGCGGCGCGAGCGAGGAGTTTATCAAGGAGAGAATGGAATATACGAGAGAGTGGTTGAAGCATAAAGATATTTACGATTATGAGGTTATAAATCACGAAGGAAAATTGGATGAGGCGATAGATAAGGTTAGAGGGATTATTTTAAAAGAAACGAACGAAAATTTATAGAAACGCATAGAAATTTATTGTTATGATACTTCGTGTATTTATACACTGTCATTCCCGCGGAGGCAGAAATCCATTATTACAATAAACTCAAACTATTTTCACAAATCTTAATCTTGAAATTAACTTCAACTAACCCGTGCGTGGATCCCAGATATTTTTTATATTGTAGGAAACAGGCAATGCCTGTTCTCTACAATAGAAAAAATTCTGGGATGACAAATTAAAAAATAAAAAAATAAAAAAATAAAAAATGAAAAATATCAATATAATAATTATGGGACCGCAAGGTTCCGGGAAAGGGACGCAGGCGAGGATGTTGACGGAGAAATTTAATTTGCAGATTTTTGAAACGGGGAATATTTTGAGAAATTTAGCTAAGCAAGACACGGAAATTGGCAGAAAGATAAACGAAATTATAAATATCAAAGGAGACATTGTTCCTTGGGATTTTATGAAAAAAGAAATACTGGGGCAGAAATTAGACGAGCTTGATAAAAATAAAGGAATAATATTTGACGGTACTCCGCGGATAATGGAAGAAGCAGAATTTTGGGATGAAAAATTAAAAGAAACCGGAAGAAAAATTGATTATGCTTTTTATGTTGATATTTCAAAAGAGGAATCAATCAAGCGAATTTCCAGCAGAAAATTATGCAGAGAAAATGGACATCCCTTAATTGTCGGAAAAGATATTACTGAAGAAGATGAAAAGTGTCCGATTTGCGGAAGTGAAGTTTATAGAAGAGAAGATGATGTTCCGGAAAAAGTTTTAAATCGTTTGGAATGGAGCGAGAAATTATTAAGTCCCGTCATTGAATATTATGAAAATAAAAATATGTTAGTAAAAATAAATGGCGAACAAAGCGTAGAAGAAGTTTTTGGGGAGATTATGGGTTATGTGAAATAGAATGCATAGACATATTGTCATTCCCGCGTAGGCGGGAATCCAATAAGTCAGAAAAATGTTATTCAAAAGATTAGCTTGTATAGAAATAGTAAATCGTAGTAGTGGATTCCCGCCTCCGCAGGAATGACAGTAAAAAATATATGAATCCTCCGCGGGAACTGATTTGTAACCAGTTTCCAATATTTCTCAAGCAAATAAAACTTGTAAGTCTTAAAAACAAAGGAAACGGGTTACAAACCCGTTCCCGCATTGCAAAGAAGAAACAAATGGTTCAAGTCAGAGACATTGAACCAACGATAGGAGTTTAGCTTGTTTTAACTAATCCTGCCCGGAAATCCCCCTAGCCCCCTTTTACAAAGGGGGAACAATTGGAGAAAATCAGCAGAGCTTAAATAAAATTTGTCATTCTGATCCGCCAGCTGGCGGATTCAGAATCTTCGTTATATTAGGTTTTAACTTATACTATTTTCATCATACTTTCGTCTACGACGCAAACACAATTATCTTTCTATAATAATACAATTATTGCATTTTCAGCTTATTCAAAGGTTTAGTGATTTATAGGTTCGGTTAAATGTAAAAGAGAGTAGATTCTGAAACAAGTTCAGAATGACAGGTTAGTTCAGAATAACAGGTTAGTTCAGAATGACAAGCTTTTTAGATAGATTAGAGTAGGAAGTTCTAAGATTTTGGGATGACAATAGTGACAAGAAACAATAGTGTTTTTAATTTAAAGTTCTAACTACAAAACAATGAGAAAAAAAATAAATCTAAAATCCAAATCAGAAATAAAGACGATGAGAGAAAGCGGAAAGATTCTCGCGCATATCTTAGAACTGCTGGCTTCAAAAGTTGAGCCGGGAATTTCAGGAGACGAGCTGGAGAAAATAGCGGAAAAAGAAGTTAAAAAATATGAAGTAATCCCGTCCTTTAAAAATTATGTAATAAGCAGGGATATAACGCCGTTTCCGTCTATAATTTGTCTTTCCATAAACGATGAAATTGTTCATGGTTTTCCGTTTGGAAAAATAATAAAAGAAGGAGATATTGTTAGCATTGACTCTGGCGTAAAATATGAAGGGTTCCATTCCGATAGCGCTATTACGGTGGGAGCGGGAAAAATAAGCGAGAAAGCGCAGAAACTTCTTGAGGTAACAAAAGAATCTTTATTAAAAGGAATAGGAGAAGTAAAAGCGGGAAACAGAATCGGCGATATTGGATTTGCTGTTCAAGAATATGCGGAGAAAAATGGATTTTCCGTTGTCAGGGATTTAGTTGGTCACGGAGTGGGCAGAGCGGTTCACGAATCTCCTGATATTCCAAATTATGGAAATAAAAACAGCGGGTTGAAATTATGTCAAGGAATGACTTTTGCGATAGAGCCGATGGTAAACGAAGGAGTGTATGATATTAAATGTTGCGATGACAATTGGACAATCAAAACCGCTGACGGAAAATTATCAGCGCACTTTGAACACACAGTGGCGGTAACAGAAAATGGGTGCGAGATTTTAACAAGGTAAAAGTTAAAGTCTGAACTTCAGTGGATTTGAAGATTGCTATTTAGGCTCTGCTGATTTTCATCTATTTTTTATAAAAAGAGATAAACTTAAATATGCCTTAAAAAAATAATTCAGCTTGTTTTAACTAATCCTATCCGGAACTCCTCCCTAACTCCCTTTTACAAAGGGGGAACAATTAGAGAAAATCAGCAGAGCCTATTTACACAACGCCTAAAAAATGTAAAAATAGAGTGTGAGAAATTAAACCAGTTTATAATCTATGACATATTATCCTCCCAAAAAACAATTTGATTTAGAGAGAATAATGAGAGAAGATATTGATTCTTCTAATTCTAGATATACAAAAAAGGAACGCAAGAAAAAATTGCCATTAAGGAAAATGACAGCTGTTTTGGGAGTGTTTATTTTAGCGGTAATTATTTCAGGGGGGTATTTTGCGTATAAGACAAGCTCAACATTTGATAAAGTAACTGGGGAGCAAAATTCTTTTGTAAAAAGCATTATAATGATGCTGCCGCTTAGCGATAAATTTTTTCAAATACTTCCCGTTGAGGGAGATGAAGGCTCTGTGATGGATCGGTTAAAAAATAATAAATTAGAAAGACTAAATATTCTCTTGCTTGGGATTAGAGGCGTTAACGATCCGAATGGCGGACTTTTAACAGACACGCTAATGATTATGAGCGTTAAACCGCAAACGGGCGAGGTCGCGTTGATTTCAATTCCGAGAGATCTTTTCGTGGAGATGCTGTATTCTGATCACAAAAATAAAATAAATGAAGCGTACGCGCTTGGAATAAAAAATGATCAGCATTGGAAAGGCGGTTTAAAATATAGCAAAGAAGCAATCGCGGATGTCACAGGGCTTGATATTCACTATGTTGCCAGTATTGATTTTGAAGCGTTTAAGGAAATAATAAATACGTTAGGCGGAATCACAATAACTTTAAACAAACCGTTTTTAGAGACAGATCAATTTGCGGAAGGGGTGATTGAACTTCCCGCCGGCAGGCAAGTTATAGACGGAGACACGGCGTTGCTTTTTGTCCGAGCAAGATTTAGTTCCAGCGATTTTGATAGAGCAAGACGGCAACAGCAGGTTCTTTTGGCGGTTAAAGAAAAAGCGTTTAGCTTGGGGGTTGTGTCCAATCCAATCAAAATAATATCAATTTTAAATTCTATCGGAAATCATGTCCGGACCGATATGGAACTTTGGGAGATTCAAGAAATTGCCTTGATGTCAAATAGAATAGATACTTCAAATATGAAAAGAAAAGTTTTTAGCACCGGAAAAGACGGATTGCTCTATGCTTCGCGAGACAGTAAAGGTTCATATATTCTTTTGCCGGAAGGAGGAAGTTTTGATAAAATTCGGGAAGTTTGTCAGGGGATTTTTGATTGATGTTTTATTATTAGACTTTCGTTGGCTCCAGTCTCCTGACTGGAGCCCCTTGTGCAAACAATAAACCGTATCTATGCCTGTGTAGAATAAAGATTGTTGTTAATAGGATTGTCTAATGAAATGAATAACAGGCTCCAGTCAGGAGACTGGAGCCAACGAATCAGTCTTTTGACCGAAGCCAACAAATAAAAAATATAAATTTCACATTTTATGAAAAAATTTATTTCAATATTTCTAATCTTAATAAGTTTCAGCATCGGTTTTGCTGTGAGCGATTTTTTTAATTCCCTAAACAACAAGGAAAACATAACCGGGCTGGTAAATTTAGATAGCGATGAGAATAATGCAATTGAAGACAAAGCGGACTTTAGCCTTTTTTGGGATGCTTGGAAAATGATAGAAGACGACTATACGATTGAACAGTTGGATTATCAAAAAATGGTTCACGGCGCGATTTCGGGGATGGTTGATTCGTTGGACGATCCTTATACTGTATTTTTAACTCCGGAAGAAAATAAAATGTTCAATCAGGATATGAGCGGAAAATTTGGCGGGATTGGCGCGGAAATTGGATTTAGAGACGGACTTTTAACAATTATTGCTCCTTTGAAGAACAGCCCTGCCGAGAGAGCTGGCTTGTTGCCGGGAGATATAGTATTAGAAGTTGATGGAGAAGAAATTATCGGAGCGAATATAGATAAAGCAGTTTATTTTATCAGAGGAGAGAAGGGGACCAAAGTTATTCTAACAATAAGCCGTGAAGGACTGGACGAATTAAAAGAAATTGAAATTACAAGAGATATTATAACGGTGGAAACTGTAGAATGGGAAATGCTGGAAAATAATATCGCCTATATTAATATCAGCCAGTTTAATGAAGATACGGCTTTTGAGTTTGATAATTATATTAATGATATCCTTATTGAAAATCCCAAAGGCATAATTCTTGATTTGAGAAATAATTCTGGAGGTTATCTTACCGTTGCCAATAAGATAACAAGCAGGTTTGTTGATCGCGACGAGGTCATAGTTATTGAAAGTTATAAAGACAAAGAAGAAATTCACAAATCAGAAGGAGGGCGGAGGTTTAGCGGAATTCCAATTGCGGTTTTGATTAACGAAGGAAGCGCCAGCGCGTCTGAAATTTTGGCTGGGGCATTAAAAGATAACGGCAAAGCGAAATTGGTTGGCGAAAAAACATTTGGAAAAGGACTGGTTCAAATAATGGAAGATTTAAAAGACGGTTCGGCGATCAAAATTTCTATTTCCAGATGGCTGACGCCGAATAGAATTGACATAAACGAGAATGGCATTGAACCGGACTTTGAAGTAGAATTGACTTTGGAAGATTATCTGAATGAAAGAGATCCGCAGTTGGAAAAAGCGTTGGAAATATTGAAGTAGATATAAAGGGATAGGTTTTAATTCTCCGGAAATCAACTTATCCCTTGACATAGTTTTGCGGGCGTGATAAGTTTATTAGAGGAATCGTGACTTTTTATATTTTAGACTTTTTGTTTAGTAATTCTTTGTTAAGCGAAGATAAACTTTTTAACCCTAAGAAACGGTGAATTTAGAACATAAAGTTTGAGGGAAAGAAAAAGATTAGAGTTATATCAAATAATCCAGACTTATTAAGAAACTGCTCAAAAGATGCAGGTGTTGTTTGTGATAAAAAGAGAAAAGAGATAACAAAGAAAGTTTTTTACGGATTAACCTCATTTCTTAAAAAAAATATTACCGTTTTTGCGGTGGTTTTTTTATTGAGTTGCGTTTCAGCGGCAAATAATTCTTTCAGTTATAATTTTCAAGTGGGGAGTATTTTATTTATGCATCTTGATGGAAAAGGGGACAATGAAAGCGAAAAAGAAAGTATCATTGTAAGGGATACTGAGATTAGAAGCGCTGGTGAGAGTTATATTCCCATTGTAAAAATTGCCAGCGCCAATTCAAATTTTGCGGGATATATAAAAGTAAATCAAGATGAAGATGATAATTTGAGTACTAACAACAGTGAATTAGATAACTTGCTTGTTGACTATAATACTATTTCTCCTGTTCTTGTTCAAACAAATTCGTTTATAGCGCCGTCGGTTTATTATGATGATTCACTGGAAAATTTTAAATATGGAATAACAAAATATAAAGTTGAACCGGGCGATTCTCCAGGATCAATTGCGGCATCGTTTGGAATTTCAACCTATACTCTCCTGTGGGCGAATAATTTAAAAGTTGGAGATATTATAAAACCCGAACAGGAGCTTGAGGTGTTGCCAATTTCAGGAGTGAAGCATATTGTTAAAAAGTCGGATACGATTGAGAGTATCGCTGTTAAATATAAAGCTGATCAAGATGAAATTACAATGTATAACAAATTGCCTGCGTTGGAAGACGAAGCTTTGGTTGAAGGAAAAGTGTTGATAGTTCCAAATGGAGAAAAAGCGGCTCCTGTTAAACCAAAACCACAAATAAGGAGCGCGGGAAGCAAAGTTATTTCATCATCCAAATATGCTTATAATACTTCTGGTAACACCAGCGCCAGCAAAAGTCGCAGATTTCCTTATGGATATTGCACTTACTATGTGGCGAGCAGAACTTATGTTCCTTGGAATGGACACGCAAAATCGTGGTTGACAAATTCAAGAGCGTATGGATTTAGAACCGGAAGCGTTCCCGTTGCCGGATCAATAGTTGTCACAACAGAAAATAGATGGTATGGGCATGTGGCTTTCGTTGAAGCAGTTCACAGTAATACAATTACTGTCTCGGAAATGAATTATGTCGGATGGGGAAGAAAAAGCGTCAGGACCATACCAATAAATAGCTATAAAATAAAAGGATATGTCTATGCAAAATAATATATTTTAACTTGTTTATAAAAAATGCTGTTTTGGTAGATAGCGTTTTTTATTTTGCTTATTTGAAAAATTTCCAACAGTGTGCTATTCTAAACTTATGTTAAACAAAGAGATCAAAAGGATTATTAATAGAGCGGCGGGAGATTTGTATCAGGATATGGAAATCCCTGGTTTTGTTGTGGAATATCCGCAGGATAAGAAATTTGGCGATTACGCTTCTAATATCGCAATGGTTTTGGCAGGAAAACTAAACAAAAATCCGCTGGAAGTTGCTGAAGAAATTAAGGATAAAATTAGAGCAATTTGCAAAAATGGCGAGAGTTCGCTACGATCCTCTGCTGAGAGGCTGCAACGGGGCAATGGAACGAGCGACAAAAGCAATGAACCCGAGAATTTGTTTGCTGAAATAACAATTGCCAAACCGGGATTTATTAATTTTAGAATTTCCGACAAGTATCTTAGAAAAAACCTGTGTAAAATTTTAAAGGGGAAATGTAAATTTGGATCTTCTGATTTAGGAAAAGATAAAACTGTTTTGATTGATTATTCCGCTCCGAATATTGCCAAGCCAATGCATATTGGACATTTGCGATCAACAATAATCGGACAGTCGCTTTACAATATCTATGAGTTTTTAGGATACAAAGTAATTAGCGATAATCATCTTGGCGACTGGGGAACGCAGTTTGGAAAATTAATTTATGCTTACAAAAATTGGGGCGACAAGAAAAAAATTAGTAAAAATCCAATTGAAGAAATGACCAAGCTTTATGTGCAGTTTCACAAAGAAGCGAAAAGCAGAAAAAGTTTAGAAGAGTTTGCCAGAGAAGAAACAAAGCGTTTACAAAATAAAAATAGCGAAAATATAAAAATCTGGAAATTTCTAGTTAAGAAAAGCTTGAAAGATTTCAAGAAAATATACAAAACACTGAATATTAAGTTTGATTATACTTTAGGCGAAAGTTTTTATGATAATTTATTGGCGGGAATAGTAAAAGAAGGCTTGGATAAAAAAATCGCCTTTCAGAGCGAAGGCGCGATTGTTGTTAATCTTGATCAATATAACTTAACCCCGCTTTTAATTAAAAAAAGTGATGGCGCTTATTTATACGCGACTACCGATTTGGCGGCGATAAAATATAGAAAAGAAAAATTCAATCCAAACGAAATTTTATATATTGTTGCTAATGAGCAGGAGTTTTATCTTCAACAACTGTTTGCGTCTGCTGAGCTGTTTGGGTTAAACGGGGAAATTGAAATGAAACATATTAAATTCGGAATGGTTTTGGGAGAAACTGGCAAGAAATTTTCTACGAGAAAAGGAGAGACAGTGAAACTTAAAGAGGTTATCAGTAAATCAATTAAGTTTTCTCAAGAGATAATTGAAGAAAAAAATCCAAAACTAAGCAAGAAAGAAAAAAAGAAAATAGCCAAAGTTGTCGGTCTTGGCGCGATTAAATACAACGACTTGTCTCAAAATAGATTAACCGATATTGTTTTCAACTGGGATAAAATGCTTTCTTTTGACGGTAATAGCGCGCCTTATTTACAATATACTTGCGCGAGAATAAAATCTCTGAAAAGAAAATATAACAAACTTTATAAACTTGACCGAGTAAATATCTTTGACAATCCGAATTTTAAATTACTGGAAAAAGGGATAGAAAAAGATATTATGCGACAGCTGATTAAATTTCCGGAAATGGTTGAAAACGCCGCTCGAGAAAATTCCCCGCACCTAATCGCTTCCTATATTTATGAGATTGCTTCTCTTTACAACAATTTTTACAATTCCGCGCCAATTTTGAAGACAGATAAAAAATTGGCGAAAGCGAGAATCTATTTATCCAAGTCAGTAATGATTACAATTGGGAATGGATTAAGTTTGCTGGGAATTGAAACATTGGAAAGAATGTAATAGAGATGAGATAGCGTTTTATCTTTAAACTCGCGTCTTCTTAACTACTAAAAACTAGAATGAATTTTAACCCCAACCCGGATAAAAATTTAATTATCAAAACGAAATATGGAGAATTTTATAGATATCCGATTAAAACGTGTTTGATAGAACCGGAAGATAATTTATTAGAACTAATTAAAAAATACGCGTTGCCCCATCTTGAAAAAGACGATTTGCTTTTTATCAGCGAGAAAATTGTTGCGGTTGTACAAAACAGATCATATAAAATTTCAGAAATTAAACCGTCTAAGCTAGCTGTTTTCCTAAGCAAATTTGTTTATAAAAATCCTAGCGGGATTGGTTTGGCGATGCCAGAAACTATGCAGTTGGCAATTGAAGAAGCGGGAGCTCTGAGAATTTTGCTAGCGTCATTTTGCGCCGTGATTACCAAACCGTTGAAAATCAAAGGAGTTTTTTATATGGTAGCTGGCGATGGAGCGCGGACAATAGACGGTCCGGTGTCTTACGCAATTCCTCCCTATAATGAATATGCCAGCAAAGGACCAAAAAATCCGCAAAAAGTTACGGACAAGATTGAAAAAGAAATTGGATTTAAAACGGCGATTATTGACGCCAATGATTTGGGAATAAATATTCTAGGACATAGCAAGGGAATTAAAAAGAAAATGTTGATTGAAGCATTAAAAGATAATCCTCTTGGGCAATCAGACGAATCAACGCCACTGGGGATACTAAGAAAAAAATAAACAGGAACAGTTGGAGAAAATTAGGAGTTCCTAAATAATTAAAAAAAATGAAAAAAATATATCTTGATTACGCGGCAACTACGCCAGTGGACAAAAAAGTATTAAATGAAATGATGCCTTATTTTAGCGAAAAGTTTGGCAATCCTTCCAGTATTCACAGTTTTGGCGGGGAAGCGTTGGAAGCGGTTGAAAAAGCGAGACAGCAAGTCTCCGATTTTTTAAATTGCGCTTCTTCGGAAATATTTTTTACGAGTGGCGCGACAGAAAGTAATAATTGGATAGTGAGCGGGATTATCAATAAAGCTAAAAGCCATATTATCACTTCATCTATTGAGCATCATTGCGTTTTAAATTCTTTTAAAACAGCGGAAAAAAACGGCGTTGAAGCAAGCTATTTAAAGGTGGACAAAGATGGGTTTGTTAATTTGGAAGATGTCAGAAAAGCGATTAAAGAAAATACGATTTTAATTTCTATTATGTACGCTAATAATGAAATTGGAACGATAGAGCCGATTGCTGAAATAGGAAAATTACTGAAGGAAATAAATTTAAAAAGAGAAGAGAGTAATCTACCAAGAATATATTTTCACACTGACGCGGTGCAGGCGGCGAATTATCTTGATTGCGATGTTGAAAAACTGGGAGTTGATTTGCTTTCTTTGTCCAGCCATAAAATATACGGACCGAAGGGAGTTGGCGCGCTTTATATTAAGCGAGGAACAAAAATCAAAGCGGTTCAGCAGGGCGGTGGACAGGAAAATAATTTTCGTTCCGGTACGCACAACGCGCCGGGAATTGTCGGTTTTGGAAAAGCGATTTCTTTAATTCCTGAGAATAGAAAAAAGATGGAGGAAATAAAAAAACTGCGTGATTATTTAGTAGCTGAAATTTTGAAAAATATCCCGGAGTCATATCTTAACGGATCAAAAGAATTTCGTTTGCCGCATAACGCCAATGTTAGTTTTGGCGGTGTTGAAGGAGAAAGCTTGTTAATGCTTCTTGATCAAGAAGGAATAGCCATCTCAACCGGTTCCGCTTGTTCATCGGCTTCTCTTCAGCTCTCCCATGTTTTAAGCGCGATAGGAGTTTCTCCGGAATTGTCTCATTCCAGTATCAGATTTACCTTAGGAAAGGAAACAACAAAAGAAGAAATAGATTATACGCTGAAAGTTTTGGCTGAGAAAATAGAAAAATTGAGAAAAATTTCAGGGATGTGAAAATGTTTTAATATGCGATAGCCACTATTTATGAAATTAATTTTTGACATTGAAACAATCGGGGAAGATTTTGACGCTCTTGATGAAATAACACAAGATGTTTTAACGCATTGGATTAGAAAAGATTCGTCAAATGAAAAAGAATATCAAGCGGCGCTGGAAGATTTGAAAGACGGGTTGGGATTTTCTCCTTTGACGGGCGAGATAGTCGCGATTGGAGTTTTGGATGGCGATGAAAACAAAGGAGCTGTTTATTTTCAATCACCGGACAAAGAAGAAAAAGAACTTGAGAAAGAGGGGATTAAATTCAAAGCGATGACAGAAAAAGAAATGCTGGAAAGTTTTTGGAAGATTGCCGAGAAGTATCAGGATTTTGTCAGTTTCAACGGTCGCGCGTTTGATGTTCCTTTTATGATAATCAGATCGGCTATTCACGGAATCAAGCCAAGCAAAAATTTAATGTCAAACAGATATTTGAACAGCCAGATATTTAATGCCAAGCATATTGACTTGCTTGATCAGTTGACTTTTTACGGCGCGGTCTACAGAAGAAAAGGCGGGCTGCATCTTTGGTGTCGGGCGTTCGGGATAAAAAGTCCGAAAGCGGATGGAGTTACCGGAGATGATGTCGGGAAATTATTTAAAGAGAAAAAGTTTTTTGATATTGCCAAATATAATGTCGGGGATTTGCGGGCAACAAAGGAGCTTTATAAATATTGGGAGAAGTATGTGAGATAGATTGTAATTTGTCATTCTGAACTTGTTTCAGAATCTTCGTTATTTTAGGTTTTGACTTATATTATTTACATCATGCTTTTGCCTACGACACAAATACAATTATCTTTCTGTTTAACACAATCACTGCATTCCCAGTTTATTCAAATACCCAGTGATTTGTAGGTTTAATTAAGTATAGTGGTAATACCTTAAAATTACTTTTTTTATTTCAATGTCTGATGCAGGATTTATCATTTATTGTAGCAGTGGATTCCTCCCGAAAGTTCTCGGGAGGAATGACAAATAGCTATTTTTAAAATAATACCACTATATAAAAAAAGTAGATTCCAAACCAAGTTCAGAATGACATTAGATTTTTAACAATAAAAATATGATCATCACAACAACAGATGAAGTTCCAGGCAAGAATATTATCCGGACACTTGGACTTGTCAAAGGAAACACTGCCAGAGCGAGAAATGTCGGCAGAGATATTTTTGCTTTTGCTAAAAATATTGTCGGAGGCGAAGTTATGGAGTATACAAAACTTATTGCGGAATCAAGAGAACAAGCAATAGACAGAATGAAAAAAGATGCGGAAAAAATGGGCGCGAACGCGATTGTTTGTCTCAGGTTTTCCAGTACAACTATCAGCGGTGGGATTTCAGAAGTTTTGGTATACGGAACAGCGGTAAAAATTGAA
Organism: Patescibacteria group bacterium; assembly: GCA_034659355.1. Classification (GTDB taxonomy): domain Bacteria; phylum Patescibacteriota; class Minisyncoccia; order JAHIHE01; family JAGLIN01; genus JAYEHC01. The sequence continues at coordinate 35,388 of JAYEHC010000045.1, forward strand.
TAAATAAAAGAAATGCCGGTAAAATTGCCGTTTAATGAGTGGTTCTTCTAGTTGACAAAGAAAAAATAGCTTGATATACTGATTGGGTAAACTACAAATATGTTGTCATTATCTAAACAGAAAATTCAACCTTTAGCGGTCGCGGATGTTCTGCAGGAAAAGGGGATAGCGGTTTTTACTCCGCAGGAATTTAGCCGCTTCTTTAATACTTCTCCGCGACAGACACGCTATTTTTTAGAGGCGTACACCAAACGGTCATTTTTAGTGCGTCTGAAAAAGAATTTATACGCGCTCAAAACAAAATTGCCGAGCGAGGAGATCATTGCTAACGCGCTTTATAAACCGTCATACTTGTCGCTGGAATATGTTTTGTCGCGCCATGGCATTATTCCGGAATCAACATATAGCATTACCTCAATTACCACAAGAGCCACGGCTGATTTTTCTGTGTTAGGAAAAGAGTTTTTATATAGAAAAATAAAAAAGGCGGCCTACATTGGATATGTGCCGGAAAAAATTGACGGAAAAACAATTTTTATCGCCGAACCGGAAAAAGCTCTGACTGATTATTTATATTTTGTATCTCTGGGGCGAAAAACTTTGAACAATCGCATTGATGTTCGCCGGCTTAATAAAAAAAAGGCGCTGGTATATGCTAAACTATACCAGCGGAAAAATTTAAAAGAGCTTATTGAGCAGGTATGGGCGATGGCGCCGACCGTAATTAAATAATTTTTTTACTGTATGCTTACCAATGAAACAATTATAAAATTAGCCGCAAAAATGCAGACTTCGGAACAAAATGTTCGGCGTGAATATTTTCAACATTTATTTTTGTCTTTGTTCTACAAGCAAGACGGAGCGGACAAAGTGTTTTTCAAAGGCGGTACCGCCTTGCGCCTTATTTATAACAGCCCGCGCTTTTCCGAAGATCTGGATTTTAATTCGCCTTTAGCCGATGTCCATAGCATTGAAAATGCTATCGTTAACACCCTTGTTGAAGTACAAAAGGGCGGGGTAGAAACGGAACTTGACGAGGCAAAAAAAACAAGCGGCGGTTATCTTTCAACGATGCGATTTATTGGTATGGGTCGCGCCGTTCCTATCCGGATAGAAATATCATTCCGCGATCGCAAGAAAAAAGGCGAGGCGGTTTTTATCGCCAGCGATATGTTTCCGGATTATACAATTGTACAGTTAGTCAGCGAGCAGCTTATACAGGGTAAGGTTGACGCTTTGCTTGACCGCAAGAAACCGCGCGATTTTTACGACTTTTATTTTCTGATGCGCCGCAACCTGCTTCCGGAAAAAGATAAAGGCGATGTCTTACGGCAAGTTTTTGAAGCCTTGAAGAAAACTGATATTAATTTTGACAGTGAGTTAAAAGAATTTCTTCCTAAAAGCCATCACATGATCGTGAAAGATTTTAAGACAACTTTAAAAAGAGAGATAGAGAGGTTTATATAATGGAAGCGTGCAAATTTACATACTTGCGCTAAGAATATCAAAAAAATATGCCAAAATTAAAAGACATTCCAAAAGTAGACAGACCAAGGGAAAGGTTTTTGAAAAAAGGTTCAGATGCGCTTTCTAAAAGCGAGCTTTTGGCTGTTCTTATCAGCAGCGGCATCAGGGGTAAAAATGTCAAAAAAATTTCTGAGCAGATCATCAGAAAATTTGGTGATAAATTTTTGGATTTGACTGTTGAGGATTTGCTTGGAGTTTCCGGAATAGGGGAGGCAAAGGCGCTTCAAATTGTTTCAGCTATCGCTCTGACGAAAAGATTTTATGATGAAAAAAATCCGAAAGAAAATCTCGTCTTATCAGCGAAAGACGCTATTTTTTTAAATTCCGATTTAAAAGAAAAGAAAAAAGAATATTTGGTCTGCTTGTATCTAAACGCCAGGAATGTTTTATTGAAAAAAGAAATTGTTTCAATCGGAACTCTTGACAAAGGGATAGTCCACCCGAGAGAAATTTTCGCGCCAGCTTTAGAATTGAGATCGGCTGGCATCATTCTGGTGCATAATCACCCATCAGGCGATCCGTCTCCGAGCGAACAAGATAGGGAAGTTTTTGACAGAATTATTGAAGCGGGCAAGATAATAGGAGTCAATGTCATTGATTTTATTATTATCGCCGGCAATGAGAATTACAGTTTTTTGGGAAGTTTGCAGGGAGAAGATAAAAACGATCTTTATATTTCAAATGGCATCCAGCCCTCGCTTTTTGATCTTTTGATGGACAAGAAAGCGGAATATGAACCTGAGCAGCAAAAAACAAAAAATATAAGGATTATAGATTTATTCGCAGGAATCGGCGGGATAAAAATCGGCTTTGAAAACGCCGGATTTGAATGTGTTTTTTCTAATGATTTTGACAAGAACTGCAAAGTTACATACGATTTTAATTTTGCGAGAAAGCAGAAATCGCTGATCTGCGCCGACATTGCCGAGGTTTCGTTAGATTTAATTCCGGACTTTGAAGTGCTCACAGGAGGATTCCCGTGCCAGCCGTTTTCAATAGCGGGATACCGCAAAGGATTTTCAGACGAGGGCAGGGGAGACTTATTTTTTGAAATTATAAGAATATTAAAAGACAAAAAGCCGGCAGCTTTTCTGCTTGAAAATGTAAAAAATCTTAAAACTCACGACAATGGAAAAACACTGCGGATTATTTATAAAGAGCTTCAAAAATTAGGATACCATATCGGTAGCAAGGTGCTTAACACTATGGAGCATGGAAACATCCCCCAGAACAGAGAGCGCATTTACATTGTCGGATTTTTAGACCAAGAAGCGTTTAATAGTTTTTCATTTCCGGAAAAAATCAAGCTGACAAAAACTATTCATGACTGCCTGGAGCCGGATGCCGATGAAAAATATTATTATAAACGGCAAGCCTCTTTATGGAAAATTTAAAAAAGAAATCACTAAAAAAATACGGTTTACCAATGGAGAAGAAAATATGTAAGAGAAAATAAGAATGGTGTTTGCCTTACTTTAACAGCAACTTATTAAATTACTATGGAAGGAAATAAGCATAAAAATTATGAAATATTAAACTTGATAGGCTATGGTCTCTCAAAATTTAATGATGATTTTATAAGAGAATTTGGATTTTCAACAAAAACAGCTTTTTATAATTTTTGTGTTGAAAATAAAATTGCAGAAACAGTCGGCACTGTAAAAAATAGAATGGATTTATTCGATCATTTTTTTCCAGAAAACGGAAGGAAGGGTTGGTGGCAAAAAGGAGATGCCTATATTCATAGAAAGATATTGATTGATAGTTTATTTGGTGATGAAAATGCAAAGAGCTATGCAAATATAGTGAAATTACATATGAAAGAAGAATTTCATGTGAAAAGCATTGAATATCAAGCAAAACCAATTATTAAAACTAGATTTAAAAAACTACAAGAAACAGGATTAGAAGCAGAATTATTTTTTATGAATAATTACAACTCAATAGATATTTTTCAAAATGGATTACTGGAAGATGCCAGATTGTATGGAGATGGGTACGATTTTCAAATAAGTGTAAATGAACAATCTTATCTAGCAGAAATAAAAGGAATAAGAGCAAAAAAAGGAAAATTTAGACTTACTGAAAATGAATATCAAAAAGCATTAGAATATAAAAATGACTATATTATAACTTTAATTTTAAATCTAAATGAAATTCCTAGAATTCTTACAATTGAAGATCCTATTAAAAATCTAAAATTTGAAGAGAGATTTATAAAATCCAAAACTACAAAAGAATATCATTTAACCAAAGCAATATGTTAAATTCAAAAGAGAAAATAAAAAAATTTACTTCAATTTTAAATAAAGAAGAGGCTTCTTATGCTGATAGTTTTAATTCTCATATTAATATAGCTGGAGGAAATTGTGATTATAAATTTTTAAAAAAATTAAATTCTGAAAAAGATATTGAATATTGGGTTGATAAATTAAAAAGCAGAATTGTTATGCATGAAGATGACGATATGAGGATCTCCCGGACGTTGTGGGTATCCCCGAGCAGCGTAATAGATATCATCAGAAAGTTATCGATTTTATTGATGGTTTGCAGCGTAAAAACCATGACAATGAAGGGGATGACGCTGG
>JAYEHC010000046.1:0-3364 GCA_034659355.1 Patescibacteria group bacterium
CATAGAGTATTAGTTCCCGGAGGAAGGGTCGCAATTAATATTGCCAATGTTGGAAGAAAACCCTATATTCCTTTACATTCCGGAATAATTAAAATTATGTCTGAACTAGGATTTTTAATGCGTGGAGAAATTATTTGGGATAAAGGTTCTAGTGCTGGAGGCTCTTGTGCTTGGGGAAGTTGGAAATCTGCATCTAATCCTGTATTGAGAGATTCGCATGAATACATATTAATATTTTCAAAAGATGATTATCAAAGAAAGAAACATCCATCTAAAAAAAACACCATCTCAAGAGATGAATTTTTAGAATTAACTAAAAGTATTTGGAAATTTAATACAGAATCTGCAAGAAAAGTAAAACATCCAGCACCATTCCCTGCAGAACTTCCAAGACGACTAATTCAACTTTATACTTATGAAGACGAAATCATTTTAGATCCTTTTATCGGAAGTGGTAGTACTGCAATCGCAGCTATAAATTCAAACAGACGTTTTGTTGGATATGATAATTCTCAAGAATATGTTGATATTGCAAATAAAAGAATTTCTGAAAAACCAAATTAAAATAAAAAAAGCCCCCTCTTAGTTCTTCGAACAGTTACACTCCTTTCAGTCGATATTTATTAACGCAATCCAAAAACTCAAGGGGACGCTGCGCTTCTCACTTCGTTCGACCCTCATTTAACAAGAGGATATACGGTTCGGGGCCCGGCTCGCCCCTCTCCCAAATTTTGCTTCGCAAAACTTCGTATATCCCAAATGTTATACGTAATTCAAAAAATATTTTTCTAGATGGATAATGAGGATAGATTTTCAAAATGGAATAAATTTGATTTTTTCTTATTTATAGAGGGGATAATATTGTGTTTTCTCCACCTCGTTCCGAAAACGATTTATTTATAAACTACAAATATTAACTATAATATCATGTCTAACAAAAAAATACTTTATATTATTCTGTCTATTTTAGCCATGTTAATAATATCTGCCATTTTTTATTACAATTTAAATATTAGAGAAGAACAATTCCTAGATTTCAAAAAAGGGAGTGGAATGTTTGTCAGTACCGATGGAAAATTAAGCTTTAATTATCCTGAGGAGGTTCAATACAAAACTAGTGATAAAAAAACTGAATTCTATATCGTACAAGATTGTGGTGGCGATATTGGTCAATGTGGGGCGTATGGATTTGAATTAACTGAAGGACGTCAAGGCGATATAAGCGAATTATATAAAGAAAATATTTTCTACAAAGAAGATCTGCAAAATTATTATGGAAGAAAAGATTTAACAATTTCAAATTATCCAGCGTCACAATATAGTTTTTGTGATTCAGTAAACTGTACTGAAGATAATATGATTCATGAAATCTTTATCGAATATGATAATAAAATATACTCGTTTATGTTTGGAGCTTTTGGAACAAATCTTGAACAAGAAGTATTGAATTCAATTAAATTTGAAAAATGAAATTCACCCCTAACCCCTCTTTCATTTTTCAAAACGGAAAAAATCAAATTTATAATTAACGAGAAAGCCTATCTGATAATTGAGAACGAAAAATATTTTTTGAACTTCTCCGCTTCGCTCCGACCACGCTGCGCTTGAGCTTCACTCTGTTACGCTCAGGGCGTATAACAAGTAATAACCGGAAAATGCCTCGGCTCGGCATTTTCCCAAATTCGTTTTCCCTTCGGTCAAACGAACTTCGGTTATCACATATGTTATGTGAAATAGCCAGAAATTTCTTTATTATTTTTTTAGATTTTTTTGGCAATTTATTTCGGTCGAACATAGCTTGTGATATAATTTAGTCAGTTTAATAATTAACCAACAAAATTATGAGTATAGAAAAAATGGGTAGTGGTTCACCAGAAAAAGAACCAGCAAAAAATGGACAAGAATATTTTAAAGAACAAGAAGGCACTCAATATACCGTCCAAAATGAAACAGATAACACAGTTGAGATTGACGTTAGACCTGGCTTGCTAGGCAAGGTTATTGCGGCAGGAGTTGCCACTGAAAAAGGCAAGACTGTATCTTTTGAATTGCAAGGAAAACAACTTACTATCAAGCCAGAAGAAGCAAGCAGTATTCTTGAAAAAAGCATTGATGATTTATTGGACGGTAAATAAATTGCCAAAAAATTACATTAAGGAATAGAAATTTCTATCTACATCACATAACACGGTATATGGGATTCGGCAGATTTGACTCAATTAAATTTTATAGGAATGTCAAATCTGCCTCTCCCAAATTTGCCAAAATACTAATTAATTTTTAAAGGAATTTTGGCAAACTTCTAATATACCGAAACGTTATATGAAATACTAAAAATAAAAACTATTATAACAAAAAAATTATGAAGAAAATATTTTTATTGCTGTGCCTAATGGCTTTAATCAGCGGGTGCTCAAATGATTTGAATAAAAATTCTCTAAATAAAAACAACGTTTCTGAAAACGTTGATAACAATAATGGCGAAATTGAATTGAAGACAGAAGATATAAAAGATAATTCTGCGGCAAGCAATGAGCCATTAGAAAAAAACAGTATGCAAAATAATCAATCAGAAAATTTAACTAAACAGTATAGTTCAGCTATACTTAAAACTAATTTCGGGGACATAAAAATTTCTTTTTACGGCGAAGAATCGCCAAAAACAGTAAATAATTTTTTAACTTTGTCGAAAAAAGGATTTTACGATGACACAAAATTTCATCGCATTATTAAAGATTTTATGATTCAAGGAGGAGATCCGAATAGTAAAGACGACGACTGGTCAAATGATGGAATGGGCGGACCTGGCTATAAATTTGACGATGAATTTAACAGCCATAAACTTGTCCGTGGCAGTTTTGCGATGGCAAATTCAGGACCGAATACTAACGGTTCGCAATTTTTTATTGTTACTGCTGAAGCGACCGCTTGGCTTAACGGCAAGCATACTAACTTCGGTTATGTTTCAAAAGGGATGAATGTTGTTGAAAAAATTGAAGCTGTTGAAAAAAATAAAAATGATCATCCGATTATTGATGTTATAATCAATAAAATTGAATTGATCAAATAACGTTAAAAAATATTTTTACTGAAATAAAAAATTTTTCAATATCTCTTTTCCGCCTTCGGTGGCAAAAGATTCAGGATGAAACTGTACCCCTTTAATGGGGTATTTTTTATGTCGCAAACCCATAATCGCGCCGCTGTCTTTTGCAAAAGCCGTAATTTCCAAACAATCAGGAACAGTACTAGAATCAACAACTAAAGAATGGTAGCGCATAACTTCCAAATCTTGAGGCAGACCTTTAAATAAGCCTTTATCATTATGGCTAATTAAACTGGTCTTGCCGTGCATAGAAATTTC
>JAYEHC010000047.1:0-13677 GCA_034659355.1 Patescibacteria group bacterium
ACTTTAATTAAAATCTAGATACTTGCCGACCAGAGTAATTTACTCTTGACAAAATAAACCTGTCATTCCGACCGGAGCGAGCGAGGCACGAGCGAGCGGAGTGGAGGAATCTGTAAGCGCAATTATGCTTTGCTTAATTTAAACTATTTTAGCAAATTACAATTTATCCGCTCACAGATCCCCGTTCGGCTGCGCTCAGAGCAAGCTCTCGGCTCCTATCGTCGCTCGGGATGACAAAAATGAGAAGATTTTAGAAGAAGTGAATTACCCTGACTTGCCGACAATATTTAGAACTTCTTTTCTAAACTTCTCCGCAGAATAAAACTCAAGTCTCATATTTTAATCTTATAGATTACAATTTTTACAAGTTGAAACCTAAACTCCAGTTCTCTTAAATTGTATCACTTTTTTAAATTAGACACAACTACTTTCTCAGCATCATTTTCAAATCTTCAACATTTGTTGAATATTTTTCAGCGTCTTCTATAGTTATTTTTCCTGTCCTCACTAAATCCGCAAGTGAATTATTTAAGGAAATCATTCCTTCATCAGAACTTGTATTGATAACCAAATCAAGCTGATGAACCTTATTTTCTCTAATTAAATTCCTTACCGCGGAATTTGCGAACATTATTTCTACAGCTGGAACTCTTCCTCCATCAATTCCGGGAATTAAACGCTGGGAAACTACTCCTAAAAGATTGGCGGATAATTGCGATCTTATTTGCCCCTGCTGGCTCGCTGGAAAACTGTCAATAATTCTATCTATTGTTTGCGCGGCGCTGTTCGTATGCAAAGTGGCAAAAACAAGATGCCCTGTCTCAGCTGCAGTAACCGCCGTGCTAATCGTTTCCCAATCTCTCATTTCTCCAATTAAAACGACATTAGCGTCTTCTCTGAAAACAGAACGCAAAGCATTATTAAAAGACCTTGTATCAGTATGCACCTCTCTCTGATCTATAATACATCTGTCTTGCGTATAGACATATTCAATCGGATCCTCAATTGTTATAATGTGATCATATTTTTGATGATTGACTCTATTGATCAAAGCGGCCAAAGTGGTTGATTTTCCATGCCCGGCGGGACCGGTGATCAGAACAAAACCTTGCGATTGTTTTGTAAAATCATATATCGTTGAGGAAATATTAAGATCTTCAAGCGTTCTAATTTTGGAAGGAATTAAACGGAAAGCTACACTTATAAATCCCCTTTGATAAAAAACATTTACCCTAAATCTCGCTTCTTTTCCAAAATCATAAGAAAAATCCATTTCTTTATCTCTCATAAATTTCGTCTTTTGCTTGTTCGTTAAAAGCGCGTCAACAAGCTCTTCAACTTTTTGAGGGGTTAAAATTTCTTTATTTGTAAGCGGAACCAATCTTCCGCTAATTCTGATTGTTGGATAACGCCCTACTGACAAATGAAGATCTGACGCATTTTCCCGCGCGGTACTTACCATTAAACTATCCAGCTCTTGCTTAGAATTTATACTTGTCATAAATTAAATATTACTTTTTTAGCGCGTCTTTAATTTTTTCCACTATTTCAGATGGAGTAAAATGCGCTTTGATTATATAACTGACAGCGCCAAGTTCAAACCCTTTTTCTATATTTTCTCTCTGTCCTAAATTCGTCAAAAGCACAACTGGTATTTCCTTAATAGCAGGTTTGCTTTTAATTTCTTTTAGCACGCTAAATCCGTCTTTTTTCGGCATAATGACATCAAGTAAAATTATATCCGGTCTTTCTTTTTCTAATATCTTGAGTCCCTTTTCCCCGTCACTTGCAGAAATAACTTCAAAGCCTGAATATGCAAACTTGATTTTATACATCTCCATTATATAAGAATCATCTTCTATTATTAACACTTTTATTTTTTCCTTTTTTTGCATAATTTTAATTTAGGATTTAGAACAAAAATTTAATCTTCCGCAATTCTAAGAGCCTCTTCTATCGTTGTTAATCCTTTCAACACTTTCATTATCGCATCTTGTTTCATTGTTATCATTCCCTGCCTTTCCGCTTCTTTTGCTATTTCCGTATCTGTAACTTTTGAAGATATTATTGCTTCAACATCAGATGTCATTTTAAAAACTTCATAGACTCCAACTCTTCCGGAAAATCCTGATTGCTTGCATTTTTTGCATCCCGCCCCGCTAAAAAGTTTTATGCCATTTTTTAAATCTAAGTCACTTTTTTGACTATCCGGAATTTTGTCCAGTTCTTCTTGAATAATTTTTTTTATTTCTTCTGACGGTTCCACTTCTTTAATACATTCTTTGCAAATTCTTCTTACTAATCGCTGTCCGATTGCGATATTTAATGAAGAGGCAATTAAAAACGGTTCAATGCCCATATCAATAAGTCTGGGAATAACTCCTGAAGCGTTGTTCGTATGTAGCGTTGATAAAACGAGATGCCCCGTCAACGCCGCATGTGTTGCCAGTTCCGCCGTTTCCTTGTCTCTTATTTCTCCAACCATAATAATATCCGGATCTTGTCGCAGAATAGATCTCAATCCTGAAGCAAATGTGTATTCTATTTCAGCTTTAATCTGACTCTGATTAATACCAGCCATAAAATATTCAACGGGATCTTCAAGAGTCACTATATTCACGCCTTCTTTATTTAGAATCTTCAGCATCGCGTAAAGCGTCGTTGATTTTCCAGATCCGGTAGGTCCTGTGACAAGCATAATTCCAAACGGTTTTTTTATATTTTCTTGAACTACTTTTAATCCTCCTTTGTTTATCCCCAGACTCTCCAAATCTCCGATATTGGAAGATGTGTCTAAAATTCTCATCACAACCTTCTCTCCATTGACAGTTGGAAATGTTGAGACTCGCAAATCAACGCTTCTTTCCATCTCGCCGCTTCCGGAAAACACAAAGCGAAATCTTCCATCTTGCGGTTTTCTTGTTTCGTCTATTTTAAGATTTGAAAGTATTTTTATCCTGGAAATAACCGCCATACTAATTTTTTTGGGAAGCGTTAAACTATTGTGCAAAACACCATCTAATCTATATCTGACTCTTAATTCGTTTTCTTCTGATTCAATATGAATATCACTCGCCTTGCCTTCAACGGCGTTAGAAATTATAATGTCAACAATTTTACTTACGGGAGCTTGTTCGGCAATTTTTTCAGCACCTTCTTTTCCTTTTTTTTGTTTTTCCTTATCAATAATAATCTGCCGATCAACATTTTCAAGAACATTTTTTAATTCCTCGCTAAATGTTTTATATTGCTTCACAGCAAAACTAAAACCGCTTCTGGAAACAAGATGTATTTTTGTTTTTATATTCCGTTTTATTGAAATAAATTTTAAAGCGTCTATAGCATCAACATTATTCGGATCAACCATCGCAATTTTAACAGTGTCGCCAACCCTTTCAAAAGGCGTCATTTTGTAAAACAAGGCCGCTTTTTCCGGAACTTCACTTAAAACATCGCTTAAAATAACTTTTTCTTTCAGATTAATATACGGAACGCCCAAAAACTCTGCTTTGGCTTTTACCACCCTTTCTTCATCAACTATTTTCGCGCTAATTAAAACATCAAAAATATCCGCATTATTTTTTTTTGACTCTTTAAAAACCGCGTCAGCGTCTTTTTTTTTAATTATTGAATTCGCGACCAAAAATTTATAAGCCCTTTTCAAATCATTGCTGTTCATATAATAATATTATTTCTCAAATCCCCTTAAGGCAAGTCCAACCGCAACAGAAAAATCGGAAGACATCTTTTTTAATTTTCCAGACAAAGCCTTGTCGTATGTAATATTTTTCCAGGGATTGCCAATTTCGACAAGAATATCTAATTCATTGGAAAAATAATCTACCAATCCGGGAAGATTTGCCGTTCCTCCGGTCACAATTATTTTTTTCACTGTTTTTTTATTATTCTTGACATAAATCTCATTCATTTTCTTCACTTCGGAAACAATAATATTTATCGTGGGAAGAATAGTTTCAGAAATTTTCCTCTGCGACCCCGAGAAACTCAATCCAATATCTTTTTTTAATTTATCCGCTCTTTTAAAATCAACATTAAAACCATAACTTATAGCTCTGGTAATTTCTTTTCCTCCTGTTCCAAACGCGCTATGGCTAGCCAAAACATATCCGTTTTCTATGGTTGTTACATTGGTCATTTTATTTCCAATATCCACAATTATAGAAGCGCTTTCTTCATTTCCAACTAGCGATCTCGCTAATGAAAACGATTCCGTTTCCAACGCAATCAATTTTAGCTTTAAAGTATCCGCAATTGCCGTATATTTTTCCGTTATTTCTTTTGGGATAGCGACTAACAATACTTTTATTTGCTTTTTTGATTTTATTTTTGATTTATTTTTTTTGTCGTGATTATCGTCTTTGTCTTTCTCGCTAATAATGCTCCAATCAAAAACTACTTCGCTGATGGGAATCGGGATATATTGCCTTGCCTCATAATTAATCGCCTTAGCAATTTCGTCTTCAGACATATTAGGCAAATTAATAATAGAAGAAAAGGCGGATGACGCAGGAATTGACATTATAGTGTTATCGCTAGTTATTTTTGCTTCCTTTTTTATTTCAGTCAAATCCTCCACAACTTGCATATCTGATATTTTTAAATCGCTTGATCCGCTGACACCGCCCAAAACTTCAAGATAATCCTTATCTTCTAGAAAAGCGTAATTTTCCAATTTTATATTCTTCCCGTCAAGTCCAAGCTGAACAACTTTTATACTTGTTGTTCCAATGTCAACACCCAAAAAACTTGTCGGCTTCTTTTTAAAAAAATTGAACATTATTTTGAATTTATTATGTCTATTCCTCTTCAACTTTTATTTTCATCGAAGAATTTTTTTCTATTTTAGGAAGTTTGATGGTTAAAATTCCATTTTTTATCGTCGCTTTGACTTCGTCTGTCTTTATATCGCACGGCAAGATAACAGACCTGGAAAAATTCCCCCAAAAACACTCTTGATAATAATAATTTTCCGCTTTCACTTCATCTGGATTTTTTCTCGCACCCCTAATCGTAACCATATCGCTCGTTATAGAAATATCAAGATCTTCAGATCGCGCTCCTCCTATAATTGATTTCACAATTATAAAACTACCGCTTTGATAAACATCTATTGTTAATTGCCCTTCTTCTCCATCGCTAATCTCTTTATTGTCTTCACTTCTTTTTTTATTTTCAGGAAAGATTTTTTCTTCTTTTTCAATACCTTCCTCATCTTCACTTTCTATTTTTTTTATCGCTTCTATTTCGCTTAGTGCTTTTTCGTTTTCCTTATCATCTTCAAAATCAACAGTTTTATTATTTTCTTTTTCCTCTTTTTCTCCTGAACTGATAATTTTGTCCAGAAAAGATTTTTTTTGTTTTGTCATGGTTTTAATTAAATTGTTAAACTACCTAAGCGTTTGTAAATAAATAACCTTTCTAATTTCATCTCATCTTCACACCATCTTGGCTTGAAAAAACTTTCAGCATATAGCAAATATCCTTCAACCTTTTTCAAACCAATCCGGCATAAAGCTGAGCGAACTTAGAAAATGTTATTTCTTTACAAGCGCTAATTGTTAAATTGTTTACGCTATTACATTCTTTATAATAACTTAGCAAAACAACAATCTGGCAATATGAATATTATAGCATCTTTAAAAATTACAAACAAGAGGGTCATTGTAATTGTCATTTTATAAAAAAGATTGATTTTTTATAAATAGCGCAACGCTCTTACTTAAAACGCAAATTCGGATTTCTTTTTTAGTTTTTCTAACTTCGTTGTATTTTCTTGATATTTTTCTTTTTCTTTGTCAATAATTTCCTTTGGCGCGTTAGCGATAAAATTTTTATTATTTAATTTATTTTCTATTCGGCTCAGATATTTTTCAAGATTGTTTATCTCTTTTTCCAAATTCTTCTTTTCTTTTTCTTTGTCAATGACTCCCGTCAAATAAATTTCAATATTGCCGACAACCGAATAAACCGCGTCTTTGATTTTCTCGCCCTTTTCTTTTATTTCCAATTTATCAATTCCCGTTCTGAGATTTTTTATTAAATCTGACTGCGATTCAAAAAGTTCTTTTTCGTCTTTATTGCCAGCGTAAATTACGGCGTTTATTTTTTTAGACGGCTCAATTTTATATTCCGCTCTGGCGCTTCGGATTGATTTTATAACATCCATAACGGGCTCAAAATAATAAGCAGTTTCGGTTTTTTCAATTATTTTTTTATACTTGTCTTGGATTGGCCATTTTTCAATAATTAAAAATTTCTGTTCATCTGTTTCTTGTATTTCTCGCCAAATAGCTTCCGTAACAAAAGGAATAAAAGGGTGCCATAATCTTAACAAGTCCTGTAAAATTATATTCGAGATTATTTCTTTTTGTTTATTATTTTCAATCTTGCTTGCTTCCAAATACCAGTCAGCAAAATCGTTCCACGAAAACTCTCTTAGTTTTTCGCCCGCTGCCGAAAAATTATAATTCATTAAATAATGATTAACATTAAAAATTAAATTCAGCATTTTTTTCAAAATCCATAGATCAATAGCACTCAAATTTTTGTAATCCAATTCGCAATTCGCAATTCGCAATTCGCAATTCGCAATTATAAATCGGCTTATATTCCACAACTTATTTACAAAATTCCTCTGTCCCTCAATCTTTTCTTCAGAAAACCGAACATCATTTCCAGGCGTATTGCCAATCAACAGCGACAAACGAACCGCGTCTGTGCCGAATTTGTCAATCATCTCAAGCGGATCAATGCCATTCCTTTTTGACTTGCTCATTTTCTTGCCGTGTTTATCTAAAAGCATTCCATGCAAATAAACATTTTCAAACGGAATTTCTTTCAGGGCAAACAGCGACATTATAACCATTCGCGAAACCCAAAGCGTCAAAATTTCATATCCCGTTTCCAAAACCTGTGTCGGATGAAACTTTTTCAAATCACCTGATTTTTTATTATCCTTAAAATTATCCGGCCATCCCAAAGTTGAAAAAGTCCACATCCCTGAAGAAAACCAAGTGTCTAGAGAATCCTCATCCTGAATCCAACCCTCGCCTTTCGGCGGTTCAATTCCAACATAAATTTCTTGATTTTCTTTTTTTAGTCTCATGGACTGTACTATAGTATTATTATTGCTTTTACGATACCACACCGGAATCCGATGCCCGAACCAAATCTGCCTTGAGATACACCAGTCATGCAAATTCTCCATCCAGTCTAAATATCTTTTTTCAAATCTCTCCGGAATAAATTCAATAGATTTATTTTTCGCCGCTTCAATCGCTTTTTCTTTGAGGGATTTATTACCAAGCCGCTCTAACTTTTTATTTACATTAATAAACCATTGTTTAGACGGCAAAGGTTCAATCGCTGTTCCGCAACGATAACAAAGAGAAAGATTGTTTTTTATTTCTTCTCCCTCCGAAACATCCGAAACTGAACTAAGTTCCGAAATTTCGGAACTTAGTTCAGTTTCGGATGTTTTCAACAAACCATTTTCTTTCAGTCTTTTAACAATCATCTCACGCGCCTCTAAAACCGGTTTGCCGGAATAATCGCCAAAACCATTTCTAATTTTTCCGTCTTCATTGATTACTTTTATAATCTCCAAATTATTTTCTTCCGCCATTTGCCAATCCGCCATTGAGTGCGCCGGGGTGACGCCTAGCGCGCCCGTGCCAAAATCCATTTCCACATGGCGATCAGCGATGATTTTCAGTTTTAGTTTTATGCCGCAAAAATCAACTTCGTAAACTTTGCCGATGTATTTTTGATAGCGTTTATCTTTTGGATTTACCGCCACCGCCGTATCGCCCAATTTTGTTTCCGGTCTTGTCGTCGCAATCGCAAACGGAAAATCTTTACTGTATTTAAAAGTATGGAGTTTGGTTTTTTGCTCTTTATATTCCACTTCGTCATCCGCCAAAGTAGATTGGCACCGCGGACACCAGTTTACTATCCGCTCCCCGCGATAGATCACTCCCGCTTTATACATCTCAACAAACATTTTCCGCACCGCTTTTTCTCTTTGTTTGTCCAAAGTGAACGCCTCGCGCGACCAGTCCAGAGAAGCACCCATCTTTTTGGTTTGGTTTAAAATTACCGCTTGCGTTTTTTCCAAATATTCCCAAACTTTTTTCAAAAACTCTTCCCGTCCCAAATCGTGCCTTGTCAATTTTTCTTCCTTCAACAATTTTTTCTCTACCACATTCTGCGTTGCAATCGCCGCGTGATCCGTTCCTGGAATCCAAAGCGTCCGATAACCTTTCATTCTATGGTATCTGATTAACAAATCTTCAATCGCCAGCATCGCCGCGTGCCCAAGATGCAACTTGCTCGTAATATTCGGCGGAGGCAAAACAATCGTATAAGTTTCTTCTTCGCCATTTTTATCTTTTTTAATATTCTCCCCCGGCAAATTATCCGGATTAAAAAACCCCGACTTTTCCCAAGCCATGTAAATTTTATCTTCAGTTTCTTTTGGATTATACGCTTTTGGAATTTCGAACATTAGTTTAGTTTTTATTTTTTAATAATATCATTAATCTCTGAGACAGCGAATGGAATAAGCTTCTTTTTTTAAACTTCCTGATGAATATACATTAGGACGCGATAATTCTAGAAATCGAGCCCACGCATGATTCCTTTTATCTGCATGGCTATTCTCTTTTTTCCATGAAACTTGATCTCCAGCATCTAAAGATGACCAAAAATAACCCTTTGTGCCCCTATTTTTAAAAGATTCATCAGTATACAAATAACCTGAATAAACAAATTCAAACCCGATAGACTCTTTACTTAAAAGCTTTTTTTTAACAGAAGCGCAATCATACGCGCCCGCACTATCACAAGTTTCTTCATCATTTTTTAGATATCGTATTAGGTTATTCCACTCCAAATCTTTTGGAATATGCCAACCGTCGGGACAAATACCTTGAGCACCTTCTATTGTAGAATTATTCATAGCCGTATCCCAATTATATAATCCTCCATCATCGGTATCGCAAATACTAGGATTGTTATCGTAACAATAGCGAGTAATTTTTTCTCCTGCTGGATTTTTAGTAACTTTAAGATTCTCTTTCAACCAACATTGATCGCCTATTTTTACTGTATTATAAATATTGCCGTCTATATCTTTAACAACAGAAGTACTACAAACAAAATTGTCTGTTTCTGTATTATTAGAATTGACAGTAGAATCTTCAAACATTTTATCATACAACCCTTTGTTTCTATTCTTTATCTCTTCCTTCACCTCTTCCCACTCTTCCTCCGTATATTTTCCATCGCTAACAGGATCATATCCATTTTTCATTTCTTCAAAATCACTGTAGCCGTCGCCGTCCGTATCAGAATTATTCAAATCAGTTCCTAAAACCTCCTCAATATAATCAGGCAGCCCGTCTTGATCGCTGTCAAGTTCTTTATCAATTTCAGCTTCTTCAACCTTTTCATCTTCTAAAACAAAAGTGTTCTCATCTTCTTTATTGGAAAAAAACAAAAAATACGAAGCGACAACGCCTAAAATAATTACAATTGCTCCAACCAATAAAATAATTTTTTTATTATTTTTCTTTTTTGGCTTGCTGAAAATTTGTTTATTATTATCATTAACGCCACTCTCCGCGATGTTCTCTTCTGCTTGGTTATTGTTTTCATTTGCTTGTATATCTTGTTCCATATTTTTATTTTAATTTATTAAATCCCACTTTCTATAAATTATTTTAGCATAGTTTTAGTTATAGGGACAGGTCGCGACCTGTCCCTATAACACAATTTTTCCTATTCAAAATGAACCTTCTTCGTAAACTTTTTTAATTTCTCCGCCAGTTTTTGATACTTCAATAACTTATCATCTTCTTCAATCAACGCCTCCGCTTCTTCGCGGGCGTTTTTGATTAACTCAAAATCGGTGAGCGACGCCATTGCCAAATCGGGAAGACCCGACTGGCGAATGCCGACGAGTTCGCCGGGACCGCGAATTTTTAAATCTTGTTCCGCCAATTCAAATCCGTTCGCGCTTTTAATCAACGCTTTTAATCGTCTGGCAGTTGTCGCCGAAGTTGAATCGGTGAACAAAAAACAAAATGACTGATGCTCGCCTCTGCCAACTCGCCCTCGAAACTGATGTAATTGCGCCAATCCAAATCGATCAGATCCTTCAATAACCATTACTGACGCATTGGGAATATCAATCCCGACTTCAATCACCGAAGTTGAAACTAAAATATCAATTTCTTTTTTAATAAACTTTCGCATTATTTCCTCCTTTTCTTTTGGTTTCATTTTGCCGTGTAAAAGACCTACTTTCAAATTAGGATATATTTCGTTTTTAAGTTTTTCATATTCCTGTGTCGCTGACTTAACTTCCAAAATATCTGATTCTTCAATTAGCGGACAAATTACAAAAACTTGACGACCTTTTTTGATTTGCTCGCGTACAAATTTATAGGCCAGAGCGCGATTTGCCGGCGCGACCAGTTTTGTAATTATTTTTTGGCGGCCTTTCGGCATTTCGTCTAACAGCGACAAGTCTAAATCGCCGTAGACTGTCAACGCCAAAGTTCTCGGAATCGGAGTCGCGGTCATAGAAAGAAGATGAGGGACTGTTTTTAGTCCGTCTTTTAGATCTAAAACTTCATTTTGTATTTTCGCCCGCTGGTCAATTCCAAACCGATGCTGTTCGTCAACGATAGAAAACGCCAGATTTTTAAACGCGACTTTGTCTTGAATTAAAGAATGCGTACCGACTATAAAATTAACTTCTCCGTTTTTTATTTTTTCCAGCAATTTGTTTTTGCTTATTTCTTTCGTTTTTTCATCTTCGTAAATTTTGCTCTCGCTACCGGTAAGAAGAGCGATTTTACACGCCCCGGCTCCTATAACATTCTTCCTCTGAGAATTCCCCCTTTGTGAAAGAGGGTTAGGGGGATTTTTAGAAAAGTGTTTTTCGCCAAACCTTTTTACCGCTTCTCCAAAATGCTGTCTCGCTAAAATTTCCGTCGGCGCCATTAATGCAACTTGGTAGCCTGACCTTATCACTGCCAACGCCGCGATTAAAGCGACCAGTGTTTTTCCCGATCCAACATCGCCTTCCAATAATCTATTCATCGGCGCGCCTTTTTCAAAATCTTTAATAATTTTCCAAGAAGAAATTTTTTGCGCGTTTGTCAATTGGAAAGGAAGCTTCTTTACAAAATTTTTTACTTCCCTCTCAATTTCTTTTGAAAATTTTATTTTGACAGCGTTATTTTCCCGCCACTTTTTCTTTTGCTCTAACATATAAAGCTGAATTAAAAACAGCTCATCAAACGCCAGCCGTCTTTTGGCAATATCCGCTTTTTCTTCACTTGCCGGGAAATGAATTTGCCTGATCGCTTCTACAAGTCCGAAAAGTTTTTGCTTTTTTATAATTTCATACGGCAGATATTCCTTCACTTCATTCGCTAATTTTAGAAGCGGCTTGATATGCGCCCGCAACCATTTTGAAGAAAGACCTTCTGTCTCGTGATAAACCGGCACCAATCGCGCCGTATGCAAAACCTGACCTTTCCCCAAAAGTTCATAAGCGGGACTGGAGAGTTGCAAACCTTCTTGCGCGTAAGCGACTTTTCCGCTTAGGCTCACATTGGCGCCAATTTTTAGATTGCGAACTAAAAACGGCTGATTGAACCAAACCGCTTTTATCGCTCCCGAATCATCTTCTACCAACGCTTCCGTTATATTCATTTTTCTTTTCCAAGTCCTGATATTCTGAATATCAACTATTTTTCCAATCACACTCACCTTTTCGCCAAGTTCAACTTCGCTTATTTTTTTTACCTCGCTAAAATCATCGTACCGAAACGGAAAATAAAAAAGCAAATCCCCCGCCGTTTTTATTCCGACTTTATGAAGTTTGCCTACATACGCAGGACCAACGCTAAAAAGTTTTTCAATTGGAGTATTGAGAGATGGCATAAACTAAAATTTAAATATCCCAAACATATCTAAATCTTACCAAATTTTGCCAGCAACGGCAAATTGAAAATAAAAAAAATAAAAGCAACATCATATCTTTAATGTCGCTTTTCTTATTTAATTGCTCTTGATAAAAAATTCAAATATCGCCTGCTAAGCGTTTTGTGTCCTCGGAAGGAATCGAACCTTCATTACGGATTCCGCAAACCCGCGTTCTATCCGTTGAACTACAAGGACGAGATTGAAATAGTAAACTGCAAATTACTATTTGCTATCATCATCTTCTTTTAGATATTCCTCAAAATCCTCTTCAGACATATCTTCTCCGAATTCTTTTTTCTTCTCGTAGTTTATCAGTGTTTCTTTTTGTTTCTTCTCGGGCAAAAAATTCTCCAGCACAGCGCGGATATAATATGGATCTTGATCCATAAGTTGAATTTCTTTAACTGGCAAAAAAGCGTTTTTGAGTTTAAATTTCAAAACATTATTTTCATCGCCCTGAACAACTTCAAATGAATCCATTTCATTGTACCGATAAAGTTTTAAATTCAGCGCGATTCCATCAAGATCAATTTTACATTCCACATCAAGCGGCTGGCGATAAATTTGAAAAACAACGACTAGCAATACTATCGCAAAAGTGGTAACCGTCACAAAACTTCCCTGCTGAAAAGACCAAATCATCATCAGCACAGATCCGACAGCGCTTGCGTAATAAAATAGCACTTCTTCTCTCGTTTTTATGAACTCTGGCGCCGTCCATTTTGCAAAATATGAGTCCTCGCTTTCATTATTTGTAATTTTTTCAGGATTGACTTTTTTTACAGATTTGCTTTTCACACTCTTCTTTTTTCTTTCTATTTTTTTAACCGCCGTTTTTCCGGTTGTTTTTTTTACAACCGCTTTTTGCTTTTTTGTTTTACTCTTTTCTTTTTTTTGCATAATTATCAAAATTAATTATAGTCTAATCTGTTAGATTGTCCAGCGTTGTTTATACTTTATAAGAATTTTTCTAAAAAAATATTTTAACTCCAAATAGTAATTTTATCCGACTTGAGGATAAAAACTTCCCTAAATCTAATTTTAAGCATTACAAGGAATATTTAAAAGTATAAACAACGCTAGCAATTCTTACACCTAAAACTACCAAAGCCATATTTAATGTTTTCGCTATCGGTGTATTAGTTTTTTACAAAGGGAGTTAACTGTATGTTTATTATATTATAGCATTGATGTAAAATCAATAATTAGTCTTGTCTTGTCTCTGTCTCCTATATTAAACTCACTTCACTCTTCTCTATCAGGGTAATTCACTCCTCCTAAAATCTTCTCATTTTTGTCCCGAGCGACGATAGGAACCGAGGGATCTGTGAGCGGATAAAATGTAATTTGCTAAAATAGCTTAAATTAAGCAAAACATAATTGCGTTTACAGATTCCTCCACTCCGCTCGCTCGTGCCTCGCTCGCTCCGGTCGGAATGACAGGTTTATTTTGTCAGGAGTGAATTACCCTGCCCTCTCTATAATAATCCCTCTCTTCCTTATTCACTTCAAATACTCCATTCCAATCATATTCTTTTTCAAACTCTTCTGCAGTTAGGTTGAGATGATGTTTGATTGCTGTTTCATCTATCTCTTCTAAGGAATATACTTTGTAATCATTGAGAGAACGATAGAGATTAGAGGTTTGAAAAGAGT
>JAYEHC010000048.1:0-3349 GCA_034659355.1 Patescibacteria group bacterium
TATCTTTTTACCGTTCGCTTTTTGCTGATCCTTCTCAAGCGGCTGCTTCTATCGCCTTATAACTCTTCAGCTGGCTAAACTATTACAAAAAACTTTGCAAATAGTTATTAATTATGATATAATTATTGTAGGCTCAAATGTAGTTACATGTTAACTGATAATATTATGATGAAAGGTGGTAGTAAGTCATGACGATAGCAACTGCTATTCTAAAAGCACCGCATAAAGGTATAAGAGATCTTAAAGGACATTTGTCAAGGGCTCTGTTGGAGAAATGCTTAGTTGTAACAGACCATGGGCAACCTATAAGTGTCAATCTCCCATATGAAGAAGTTATGGAATTGCTGGATGTTATTGATGAGTTGTCAGACCCTGAGATTGTAAAGGCTGTTATAGAAGGAAGAAAAGCAATAGCAGAAGGGGCTGAAGGGATTTCTGTTTCAACTGTTTTTGATGAAGTTCGTAAAGAGGGCAAGTGAAATATTCTGTAAAATTTCCCACTCAAAAAATTGCGGATAAGTTTAAAAAATTTCTTGCTTCTATTCCCAAAAAAAGTATTCAAGAAAAAATCATGGATGAAGTTGAGCAACTTTCCAATAACCCGCGCCCTTTTTCCAAAAAACCATTTACTCAACTTAAACCTCCGATTCAAGTACAACAATATGTAGCGCGTTGTAGAATTCGTATAGGAGACTACAGAGTCTTGTATGATGTTGAAGATAAGAAAAAAACTGTTTGGGTTTATGCTTTAAGAAAACGAGGAGAAGGGACATACAAATAAATTTCTTTTAAATTTCTGGCTCTTTCTCAGAATTTGTGGGTAAAATTTGCAACTGCTTATGATACACGGTGATTGCTAAATTTTACGCTGCGCACAATTTTTCTCTTCGAGACCGACAAATTCACAGCAAAATTGAAGCGCTGCCCCGAACCAATCCTTTGGATGGTACAGGGTAAATTCCACTTGCAAGGAGAAGCAAGAGAGTCCTTGCCCTGAACCGAGCTTGCTCTGGTTTAGGGCTCGCGCCCTGCGGGTTCCTTCAACTTTACCGCGAATTAGTCTAAAATTGTGAACGCGCTTAAACCCAGAATTTGCATTAGAACACGGCGAATAGCATTAATCTTTTGGGCTCAAAGAAGTTACAAAAAGCCTCGACAAACAAAAAAGTGTGCCTACGTTTTTTGTAACTTTTTGATCTCCAAAACCTTAACACTCTTCATCCATGCCTAATGCAAAATCTGGGTTAAAAATTTACCGATCACCTTTGCATCCTCAACGCGACGCTAATAATGAGATAAGTAGGGGGCACTGAAAAAGTCAAATAAAAGCTATTTCTCGACGAGAAATATGTTAAAATATATAGCGAAAGAGAGATAAAAGTGCAAGAAAAACATAAAAAAGGGGTTAAAACCCTTGCACTTATTGAAAGGAAAAATCGCTATGTATAAAAAGAAAGAACGCAATCAGGAGTATTTGTTTGAGGAATTAATGCCGTTTGG
This sequence comes from Patescibacteria group bacterium, assembly GCA_034659355.1. GTDB lineage: Bacteria > Patescibacteriota > Minisyncoccia > JAHIHE01 > JAGLIN01 > JAYEHC01. The sequence continues at coordinate 1,501 of JAYEHC010000048.1, forward strand.
GGGGCAGTTGGATCAGGCGAACAGATGGTTGAGAATCCGAGAGATGATTCCATGGGAAGAGTTGGAAGATAAATATCGCGGGTATTTTTCAAATATGGGTCGGCCGGGAAAAGATGGGCAGATGATTATCGGCTTGATGTTGTTAAAACATATGACGGATAGAAGCGATGAAGAAGTACGATTGGAATTGCAGGAGAATGTGTATTGGCAGGCATTTTGCGGATTAGAGCAATTTGAAGTAAGACCGCTATTAAATGCGAGTTCATTGACAAAGTTAAGAAAACGATTAGGCGTAAAGTTTGTTAAAGAAATGGAAGACTTAACGTATTCGGTCTTAGTGAAAAAGAAGATTATTAAAGGTAAAGGAATGCTGGTTGATGGAACTGTTTTTCCGCAGAAGGTTAAGTATCCAAATGATGTCGGGTTACTTAATGATGTGCGTGAGTGGATCATTGAGCAGATCAAAAAAACAAACAAAAAGACAGGCCGGAAGATACGGACGTATTGTCGAAATGCCCGCAAAGTATATTTAAATTTCATAAAGAAAAAGCAGAAGACAAAGAAAATGATCAAGAAGGCAAAACGAGAGATGCTACAATATGTTCGTCGGAATATGCGACAAATTAAAGAATTGATGAAAGAATCTAAAGATGCGGTGGATCAGAAATTCAAAGAAAAGATCAGTTTAGCTGAAATAATATTAGAGCAGCAATATGAGATGTATAACAATAAAACGCGTAGCGTAAAGAATCGAGTGGTGAGTTTTTATCGAGGGTATGTTCGTCCGATCAAGCGAGGAAAAAATGGAAAGCCGGTAGAATTCGGACCAAAGGGTGCGTTAAGTTTTGTAGATGGATTTTTATTTTTGGATACGTTGAGTCATGATAATTTTTCAGAAGGACAAAAAGAGATAGTTGAGAATCAGTTAAAAAAATATGAGAAGATGTTTAAGAAAAAGCCTCCATCGTTTACGGCGGATAAATTATATGGATCATTAACTAATCGAAAAATGTTGAAGGATAAAGAAATTCGCGGTGCTTTTAAAGCATTGGGGCGAAAAGGAAAAAATGGTGGCGCATATGATCAGTGGTTTAAAAAGAAGCAACGGCAGCGCAACCAAATAGAAGGCGCGTTTGGTAATGGAAAAAATCATTACGGGTTAGAAGAGATATTGTATCACGGAGTTGAAGGTGCAGAAATGTGGGTTAGATCCTGCATTCTCGGAATGAATTTGAAGACAGCATTGGCAAAGATTTAAGAAAGAACAAAGAAAATAAGGAAGGGCAAGGAAAAAGTATTTTAATGGTTTTTCTAAAATACTATTTTTCAGTGCCCCCTAATTAAGAAAGAACAAAGAAAAATTGAAACATTTTTGATTTAAGGTAGAGACAAATACAAAAATATGGTATACTTTTATGTCTTTTTTAAGCGCATAAAAAAACATAAGCTGTTTGTTTTATTATACTTCCTAAGCGCTTAAAGATAAAGAAGCTGTAATTATAGAAAGCACACTAAGTTAAAGAAAGAAAAGACGCAAATGAGAGGCATGAAAAAATACAAAATAATTTTCGGAATGATTACAATTGTTTTGCTTCAGGCGTTGCCGGCAACTGAAATTAGCTTGGACGGAGAAATCCTCAACACGCGAAAACAATTAAATCAAAGTAATCTTGCTCCTTTTTTAAGCGTGGGAATGGATTTATTTAAAAAGTCATTTGAATTTATAATAAAGAAGAATCTATTCTATTCAAACTCTAATTTTGGCCCTAATTTAGCAACAGCTTATTTTTATAACCAGGAAGGCCATGATCTAAGCAATGCTTTTTTTAAAGATAATGTTGTCGGCAAT
>JAYEHC010000049.1:0-12885 GCA_034659355.1 Patescibacteria group bacterium
CCTAAATAATCCTGATAACTACACCACTTATAATCCTCAGCTTTGGCTATTTTATGAACTTCAGCGTTTCCATTGACATACCCGGACAACCAAAGAAGATATTCATTTGTGTCTATGTGAATTGCTTTATATTTTCCTTGAAATAACGAACCAGAGCGATCGTATTTTTTATTAAAATAGTTTGTATAACTTGTGCTTAATTTATGTATAAATCGAGAAATTCCATCTTGAGCTAATTGTTTTAATATGAAGTGATAATGATTTTGGTTTAAGCAATAACAAATGATTTCAACCAAAGCCGCTAAACTAAACGAATCGGAGCTCGGCTCCGAAGCTTCGGAGCCGAGCTCCGATTCGTTTAGTTTAGCGTAATTGCGTTGTTCACGCGTTAATCCATTATTAAATTCTCTCATTCCTGTCAAAAACCTTACAAAGTCCCTTTCACAGCAAAAAATTTCTCGCTTGTCTACGCCGCGATTATAGATATGATAATATTCATTGTTGGTAAATTTTATCTTTCGCATAATAATTTTTACGCTCTATATCTCAAACCTAATCTTCCTTACCGCGTTATAACTCGTTTTTTTATTTATCTCTTCTTTGATTTCACCTTCTTTAAACTTAAACTCCTGCGCTAAAACAGAACTTAAAACGGCGACAGTAATCGCGCCGTTTTTAAACCTAATCGCTTGAGATTTTTCCGCGACGGCTTTTCCAAAAATTTCTTCTATCGCTTCCTGCCAAAACTGACAAACCTGAGCAGCTTCAACTTGTTTGTTAATCCCGGCTTTGTTGATAGATTTTTTTAGATAACCGCCAATAGAATTTAGCATATTTTTTACGATCTAATTGACATAATCACATACAAGAAACTTTTATCGGTGTCGGAAGAAAGAACGGTTGGCATTCCCTCGCCATTGACTTTCAAAATAACTTTATCATCCGAAATACTATTAAGACCGTCAAGAAGATATCTGTAATTATAAACAACGGTTAATTCTTTTCCTGTTATTTCCGCTGAAATTTTTGAATTATTACTGCCAACATCGCTTGTTTCCGCATTTATTTCCAGTGATTTTGACTTTGGAAGTAATTTTAATTCAACGCTATTACTAGAAGCATTTGCAAATAGACTCGCTACTTTAATAGCATTTATTCCTTCATCAATCTTAATTTTAACTTCTGACTCAAATTTACTTGGAATAATTTGTTTATAATCAGGATATTTCCCTTCAATAAGCCGTGAAATCACACTTGTATTTCCAAAACTGAAAAGGATTTGATTTTCTGAAACTGTAATTTCAACCATTTCATCTTCATTATCCAAATCTCTTACAATTTCCTGAATAGCGCTTTTGGGAATAATTATTGATTTAATGTCTTTTAGCAAATCTACTGTTTCTTTGTTTATATTTTCTTTCTCTAGTTTAAGTGTTTTTTCCGCAAGACGATAACTGTCCGTCGCGACTAGTATTAATTTATTTTTATCTAATTCAGATAAATCCATAAAAACGCCTGTTATTTCAATTCTTGATTCGCTATTTGAGATAGAAGGCAAAACTTGAAATAACGCTCTCTTGAAATCAGCGCTCTTTATTTTAAAAATAGGCTTCATTTCAATTTTCGGAATTAAGGGATATTCTTTTGCGTCTATTGCTTTAATATTTGTTTTATACCCCCCGCATTTTACACTTAAAACATCTCCTCTTAATTTCATCTCTATATTTCCACTGGGAATGGTTGAGATAAAATTCGCGAATAATTTTGTTGGTACTGTTATTTCTCCTTCTTCTTCAATTTTCCCACCAACCCAATAATCAACTCCTAATTCAAGGTTTGTTGAAATTAATTTCAATCTTCCTTTATCTGTTTTTAATAAAACATTATTAAGGATTGGTAAAGTTGTATTTTTGTTAACAATTTTACCAACAACATTAAGAGCTTTATTTAGATTTTCTTGTGTGCATACTAGTTTCATATATTTATATTTATTATTATTATTACTTAATAATTTAATAGTTAATTAAAATAGTCATTATAGTAGAGGATTTTTTATCTGTGGAAAAGTGTTATTTTTGTTTAAAGATAAAGAAAAATTTTAAAATTAACCTGTGAATATCTCCTGTTTAAAATTGTTAATAAAAATTGGATAAACGCTTAAAATAAAAAAATTAATTTAAAATGTATTTTCTAACTGCAGTTTTTAAACAAGTTATTAACAGGTTATTTCACTAAATTCGCGTTATAAATTTTTTCTGTAATTAAGTGAGTTTCTTGCTCAAGTGTTTTATCGTCCTCTATTTCTTTGGATATTTTTTCATAGGCATGCATTGCGGTTGTGTGGTCTCTTCCGCCAGTAGCCATTCCTATTGAAGGAAAAGAACTTTTATTTTCGTTGCGCATTAAATACATAGCAATTTGACGCGGTTTTACAACTTCTTTTCTTCTGTTTTTACTTATAATATCTTCCAAAGAGATGCCATAAAACTCAGCGACATTTTTTAAAATATCTTTTGAAGTAGTAGCCTTTTTTATAGGCGGAGAAATGAGATCGGCTAAAATATTCGTTGTTTTTTTAAGGCTGGGGTACTTTTTCTCTAAATCGCAAATGGCAATAACTCTGTTTAAAGCGCCTTCCAACTCTCTGATATTTTTTTGGATGTGCAAAGCGATATAATTTAGGGATTCATCCGGCATCTCAAAATCTTTTTCGCTTAGTTTAGACTTTAAAATGGCTAAACGCATTTCATAGCTGGGAAATCCGATATCGGCGATCATTCCTCCTTCAAATCTGGATCGCAAGCGGTCCTCAATTTCCGGGATAGCTTTTGGCGGTCGGTCGCTGGAGAGCACGATTTGCTTGTTGTTATCGTAGAGAGTGTTAAAAGTATGAAAAAATTCTTCCTGTGTTTTTTCTTTGCCCGCCAAAAATTGAATATCGTCAATGATTAAAATATCTATATTGCGATAAATATCTTTAAAAAGTTTGGTGTTTTTCCCGGCAATGGCTTCAATAAGCTCATTTGTGAACTTTTCGGATGAGGCGTATTTAATTTTTTTGTTGGAATCGTTTTTTAAAACTTCATTGCCAATTGATTGAAGGAGATGTGTTTTTCCCAACCCGACTCCTCCATAAATGAAAAGAGGGTTATAAACAGTTCCCGGATTTTTAGTGACTGCTTGGCAAGCGGCGAAGGCTAATTCATTATTTGATCCGACAACAAAACTGTTGAAATTATACTTACAATTCAACAACTCGTTTAAACTTCTATCTTCAGTATTAGCTGGAGCCTTTATATTAACCGCTGTTTGTGTGTTTGTAATATCCTCTATTCGCTTAATTTGTTTAGATTGCTTAAGCGTCCCGCCTATTTTATAGATTACTTTGGTGATTTTTGGATAAAGACTCTGTATAGCTCTAAGAATAAATTTGTGATATTTATTCTCAAGCCATTCTTTTGCAAATCCATTTGGAACGCTTATTATTATCTCGTTTTCACTTCTTGAAAGAATTCCTGTTCCTCTAAACCAAGTTGTAAAACTAGCCTTGCTAATGCAAAGCTCCATTTCTCCCAAGATAGTTTTCCATAATTCTTCATTAGTCATAATTGTTCTTTTTGAAAATTCAAACACCAAAATCATTATAGCACAATCTGCGTAATATCAAAAAATGCCTTAAACTAAGACACGGTGTTTATAAGCTGTGGATAAAGTGTGAAGTACTTGTCTAAAACTGTATATAAAACGCAGTTATTTGTGAAGTAAGGCTATCCGATACTCTCTGATTTAAGCTGATTTAAAAAATTTTCTAAATCATTTGGCAATTTTGCTTTAAACTTAGCCATTTTTCCGTTCGGTAAAGTTATGCCCAGTTCCTTGGCGTGTAAAAACTGTCTGTGTAGTTTGGAGTTTTTATTTTTATATTTTTTAAAGAAATACTTCTGATCGCCGACTATCGGATAGCCGATTGCTTTCAAATGAACTCTAATTTGATGCATTCTTCCTGTTTTTAAAGCAACCTCAAGCAACGAATAATTTTTATAAGTCTGAATTGTTTTATAAACAGTCAACGCCTCTCTTGCTTTGATATTTTCTTTTTTCTTTGTGTCTATGGCGGTTTGCATATTTGGATTTGTTTTAGATCGCCCAATTCTAAAATTTATCTCGTCTTTTTTTGGTTTAATATCTCCGTGAACAAGCGCTAAATAAACTTTTTGAGTTTTTCTGTTTTTAAACTGATCTTTCAAAAATTCAAACGCATAGTTATTTTTTGCGGTGATAATTACTCCTGAAGTATCTTTATCTAAACGATGCGCGACGCCAAATCTCATTTCACTTTCCCCAACATTTTTTATTTCCGGGCAGTGTTTAAGAAGAAAATCAGAGATACTGGGACTTTTGCTTGATTCCGCGTTCTGCGATAAAATTCCCGCTGGTTTATTTAAAACAATCACATCGCGGTCTTCATAAATAATTTCCAGATCTGGAATTTTATGACTTCTTTCTTCTTTAAAAGAAGTGACGGGTTCTTGAAATATATTTATATCTTCGCCCTCTTTCAAGATATAATCCGCTTTAATTTCTTTATTGTTTATTAGAATCTTCTTGTTTTTAATCATCTTTTGCCATTTTGCCCGTGATTTTTCAGGGCAAAAATCAGCTAAAAATTTATCTATTCTTTGATTTGATTGAGCGAAAGATATTTTAATTTTTTTAAAAGCGGTCATCTTTTTATTTTATCCCCAATTCTCTGCTGGCGTTTCCGCCTCTGGAAATAATTTCTAGAAATCTGCTTTCTCCAATCCCGGAACTGCCAACAATCAGTCCCGCTTTTTTATTTGGAATGTTGCCGAGCATTGGGTAGAAATTAAGTCTAATTGACTTTCCCGCTATTTTTAGCGTCGTTTTACTCTTAGCGTCCAGGGTAATTTCCTTTTTCAGTAAAGTCGTTTTAATGTTTCCAAAGTTATCAACAAACCAAACCGCGTTTGGAGAAGCGGAAATTTCCGATAAATCGTATTTTTCAAAAGGAATGTTTTTCTTTTTAATAATCCAATTCGCGACTCTTGGCAAAAAGTCAAAACTTCTAAATTGGCTGTTGATAACTCGCTGTTTTACGCTTTGGTTCAATTCCTTTTCGTTTATTAGAGCCAAAACTTCGGAAATATCCAGAAGATAAAAATTCTTTACAACGCCAAGTTTTTTAGCGAGTGATAGAACTAATCCGTCCACGGAAGAAATAACGAGTGTTTTTTTGTTCCGGAAAAATCCAAACGGAGTTCCGTTTTTCCATTTTTCCGCCTTTTTGTTTCTTGGAGCGACATTAACTATAATCACTCCCGCTCTTCCGTCAAAAGCGTCAATTGCGTCAACAAGAAATCCCCCCGCTTCTAAATCTGATTTAACGCCAAAACAATTCACGGAGCAATTTTTAAATAAAGATCCTGTCCTTGTAACCTGCCTTAATTTCGCGTTTTGATCAAAGCAGTCGTTAATTATAGTTATTTGCATAAGTCTGTTTTAATTTAATTCCGCCTCGCTGCAGTCTCTCGGCAGAGGATTGCGACGAATTGATTTGATTTTCTTAAAATAATTCTTTAATTCTTTCCGCTTCTTTCTCAACGACCTCTCCGCTGTATTCTCCGCTGTGCGCTGTTTCTTTTCCGTAGGTTGGTCTTTTTTGATCAAGGTGCAGATTAAGAATATATTTGTCGTTTGTTTCTTTTAGGTATAAATGAAAACGCGGATAGCCTGATCCGGAAAAAGTTTTAATAAAACTATCGTGAAACGGAGTGTAGCCGCATTTTCTCAAAAAGCTGTATAAATTTTCTCGCAAATCTTTTTTGGATAGATAAATTTTCATAAAATAAGACAAATTAAGATAACAAAATAATTCCGCCTCGTTGCAGTCTCTCGGCAGAGGACTGCGACGGGGCGATAAAAATAAAAAATCCTATTATAATAAAGCTACTATTATAATAGAAAAAAATAGATGATTTGGCAAATAAATAGAAGTCTACACTAATTTTAAATAATCTGTTATAATGAAAATAGATTTCTTGCGTAATTAATTACGCAAGAAGTCTAATATAACATATAACAAATTTAATTAAATCCATATGAATTTAATAGAAATGTCACAAGCAAAAGAACGGATAACTTCCGGGCATCGTCTTTGCGCGGGATGCGCTGAGCCGATTAACGCTAAGTTCGCTTTGGCGGCGATCAAAGAACCGGTAGTTGTCATTAACGCAACAAGCTGTCTTGAAGTTGCTACGACAATTTATCCTTATACCGCTTGGAAAGTTCCTTGGATCCATAACGCTTTTGAAAACGCTTCCGCGACAGCGAGCGGGATTATTGAGGCGTACAAAGTTATTTTGAAGAAAAAACCAAAGGATCGACCGCAGTGGGCAAAAAAACTTCCCGAAAATATAAAGTTTGTTGTTTTCGGAGGAGACGGAGGAACTTACGATATTGGATTGCAAAGTTTATCCGGCGCGCTGGAAAGAGGACATCAATTTTTATATGTCTGCTACGACAACGAAGCGTATATGAACACCGGCAATCAAAGATCCGGCGCGACTCCCCGCGGATCGCATACCACGACTTCTCCGGCGGGAGAAATACAGCAGGGAAAAAACGAATTTAGAAAAGATCTAACCGCGATTATAGAAGGGCATCATATCAATTATGTCGCGCAGTCGGCTCTTTCTAATTTTGCCGACTTAACAAAAAAGATTGCCAAAGCGCTGGAAGTTGAAGGTCCGTCATTTTTAAATTTGCTTAGTCCTTGTCCAAGAAGTTGGGGATTTGATTCCTCACAAACGGTTCGCATCGCTGATTTAGCGGTACAGACAAATTTCTGGCCACTCTATGAAATTGATCACGGAAAATTTATTTTGAATTACGAACCGAAAGAAAAACTGCCGATTACTGATTGGCTAAAATCGCAAAAAAGATTTAAGCATCTTTTTAAGTCTGGAAATGAAAAAATAATCCGGGAAATTCAAGAACATGTTGATAGCGAGTTCGCAAAAATAAAAATAAAAGCGACAAATTAATTTTAGATTTAAAAAAGTATGACTAGAAAAAAACGGAGAAGAAATTATTCTGAATCAAAATTTAGATTTCCGGAATTTGAAATCGGCGCGGGAATTAAAAAAGACGCAGTCGGTATTTTTCTTTTTGCTTTGGCGTTAATTAGCGTTTTAAGTTTTGTGAATTTAGCTGGCGGACTTGGAGAAAGAATCAGCGAATTCGCAAAATTGTCATTTGGAATCGGCGCCTTTTTGTTTCCGGTTCTTTTAATTTTTTTAGGATGGAAAACAATCAAATCAGAAGATATTATTGAAAGCAGAATTTCGCTTGTTGGAGTCGCGATGATTTTTGTATTTTTTCTTTCGCTCGTTCATATTTTTTATGTTCCTGAAGTAATGTTTGAAATTGCCAAAGAGGAAAAAGGCGGAGGATTTTTAGGCGCGGCTATCGCTTGGATTTTAGCGTCTTTAATCGGAAAATGGGGCGGACTGGTTGTAATTTTAGCGCTAATTTTAATATCGCTTTTGCTGACTTTCAATATCTCTTTTGTGGAACTGGTTGAAAAGATTAAACCAAAGAAAAGAGAGCGGGAAGATGTTAAAGAAAATAAAGAGGATGACATTGAGGAAGAAGAAAAAGATGAAGAAGTTGACGATATCAAAATTAACATCGCCGGGCGGGAAAAAGAAAAGCGAGGAGTTCTTTCTCTGCTTGCCGGAAAACTTAGCAAAAATAAAAAACCGCCGGAATTCTCTGTTAGGGCAATGGATGAAAATGACGATTTAGAAGACGAAGCAAAAGAAGCCGAAGAAGATTTTACCGCTGATAAAAATTCCGAAGAGCTTGGCATTGAAAACATCGGAAACAAAAACGCGGAACTAGGAAATAGAAATATAGATTGGAAGATGCCTCCTCTAAGCCTTCTGGATAGATACGACAAAGATCCAACCAGCGGAGACATTAAGGCAAATTCAAATATCATTAAAAGAACGCTTGCCAATTTTGGCGTTCAGGTTGAAATGGGCGAAGTGAATGTCGGTCCAACCGTTACGCAGTACACTTTGAAGCCGGCGGTGGGAGTAAAGTTAAGCAGAATAATAGCGCTTAATAATGATCTCGCGCTTGCTTTGGCGGCGCATTCAATACGAATTGAAGCTCCTATTCCGGGAAAATCTTACGCGGGAATAGAAATCCCAAATCAGTCAATCGCGATGGTGCGACTGAAAAATATTCTTGCTTCCGGCGACTTTGAAAACAGAAAATCAAATTTGAGCATCATTTTGGGACGGGATGTTTCCGGAAAAGCGATTTTGGCAAATCTCGCAAAAATGCCGCATTTAATGATCGCCGGATCAACCGGAAGCGGAAAAACGGTTTGCATCAATACTTTAATCACCGGACTTCTTTACCAAAACTCTCCCGAAGATTTGAAATTCATTATGGTTGACCCGAAAAGAGTTGAGCTTACTTCTTATAACGATATTCCTCATTTGTTAACACCCGTAATAACAGATCCGGACAAAGCGATAAATTCGTTGAAGTGGTCAATTTCTGAAATGGAAAAAAGATATGAATTGTTAAGCCATCTCGGTTGTCGGAATATAGAATCGTACAATTTAGCGGTTAAAACAAAATATCAACAAAGAGAAACTTTGCCTTACATTATAGTTGTTATTGACGAGCTCGCTGATTTGATGGCGACTCATGGACGAGAAATGGAAGCGGCGATTGTTCGTTTGGCGCAAATGGCAAGGGCGATTGGCATTCACCTTATTCTCTCAACGCAAAGACCTTCCATTGAAGTAATTACCGGATTGATCAAGGCGAATATCACGACTAGAATCGCTTTTCAGGTTGCCAGCCAAATTGATTCGCGAACTATTCTTGATATGTCTGGCGCGGAAAAACTTTTAGGCAGCGGCGATATGCTTTATTTATCCGGCGATTCAAATAAGCCCACAAGAATTCAAGGCGTTTTTATCTCTGAAGAAGAAACCAAGAAAGTAACCGATTTTCTAAAAAATCAAAAAGGCGCGGCTGCCGGATATGACGAAGAAATTATAGAGGACAAGAAATCGTCTTCTCTGGAATTTTCTGATAATGACAGCGGTGAGATGGAAGATGACTTATATAACGACGCGCTGGAAGTTGTCAAAGAAGCCGGCAAAGCGTCCGCTTCTCTTTTGCAAAGACGCCTTCGCGTTGGCTATGCCCGCGCCGCGCGCTTGTTGGATATAATGGAAGACAAAGGAATAATCGGACCCGCGGACGGAGCGAAACCAAGAGAAGTTTACGCGGATGATTTTGAAGAGGAAGAAGTATAATAGGGTAATTCACTCCTCCTAAAATCTTCTTATTCTTGTCATCCCGAGCGACGATAGGAGCCGAGAGCTTGCCCTGAGCGCAGCCGAACGGGGATCTGTGAGCGGATAAATTGTAATTTGCTAAAATAGTTTAAATTAAGCAAAACATAATTGCGCTTACAGATTCCTCCACTCCGTTCATTTGTACCTCATTCACTCCGGTCGGAATGACAAGCTTGTTTTGTCAGGAGTGAATTATCCTGAGAAGTATAATAAAATTATAATATTTAAAATATTTAATATGGCCATTACCAATCCTCAAGAAAAAAAAGAAGATCTTAATTTTGAATCAACGCTTCGCCCAAAATATCTGGACGATTTTATCGGACAGGAAAAAGTGAAAAATAATATCAACATTTCTATTGAGGCGGCAAAAAAGCGCGAGGAAGCGGTTGAGCATATTTTGTTTCACGGACCAAGCGGACTGGGAAAAACCACTTTGGCGAATATGATTGCGAATGAAATGGGAGGAAATATGAAAACCACTTCCGGCCCGGCGATTGAAAAAGTCGGCGATTTGGGAGCAATTTTGACAAATATGGAAGAGGGCGATATTTTATTTATTGACGAAATACACAGATTAAATAAATTGATTGAGGAAGTTATGTACCCGGCGATGGAAGATTACGCTCTGGATATTATCGTTGGCAAAGGACCATCCGCCAGAACGATTCGTCTTGATCTTCCAAAATTTACTTTGATTGGAGCGACGACAAGAATTGATCTTATTTCCTCTCCTTTATTAAATCGTTTTGGAATTACGCACCGATTGGAATATTATTTTAACGGCGAAATTGAAAATATTATCAAGAGATCTAGCAGAATTCTCGGTCTTGAGATTGATAAACCCGCGGCCGAAAAAATAGCGGAGAGTTCAAGGCAAACGCCGAGAATAGCTAATCGTCTTTTGAAGAGAGTGCGAGATTTTGCGCAAGTGAAAGGAGACGGAACTGTTAATAAACAGATTGTCAAGGAGACATTTGAACATTTGGAAATAGATTGCTATGGGTTGGAATACACTGACCGAAAAATTTTGGAGGTGATTATTGAAAAATTTAATAATAATCCCGTCGGACTTTCCACGCTTTCCGCAAGTGTTTCGGAAAATGACAGTACGATTGAATATGTCTATGAACCATATTTATTACAGTTAGGATTTCTTATCAAAACTCCGCGCGGACGGAAAGCGACAAAACTAGCCTATGAGCATTTGGGAATTGAGTGGCAAGAAGATAAACAGAACGCTTTGCTCTAGAGAAGTGAGAAATTTCAGAAATTATGGTTAGCCCTTGACAAGTTTTTTACAAGTGAGATAATGAAATTGGATACAGGATGGGGAGGGTCTTGATGTGAAATAACGCACATAGATAGTTATGTTATTCAGGGTGAAATAGACGACCATAGTTTTTTGTTTTGGTTGTTTTTTGTAATTTGAATTTGTAAAAAAATATGGAAGATCAGCAAATTGAAAATCAGCCGAAGCAAAGATTGAGTCAGATCTCTCAGGAAGAAGTAGATATTATCAATGACATTCGCGAATTGAATTTTGGGAGAATAAACATAACTATTCAGGATGGCGTTATAGTTACCAAAGAGATAACGAAAATTACCAGAAACGGCAAGGGCCGCAATCGCAATAACGGACGGCAGAGAAATATTGTTGAGAATGGCGGTTGTGGTAATAATGAGAATAGGATTAATAATGATATTGACGCTAATAATAGCAGGTTGTATTGAGATATAATTAGGCTCTGCTGATTTTCTCTAATTGTTCCCCCTTTGTAAAAGGGGGCTAGGGGGATTTCCGGGCAGGATTAGTTAAAACAAGTTAAATTATTTTTTAAGGCATATTCTGATTTATCTCTTTTTATAAAAAATAGATAAAAATCAGTAGTCCCTAATTAAATAAAATTTGCCTGACAGCAAACTGAGGCGTTGTAAAATATTTATAACGCTGACAGAAACTGAGGGCTCGCATTGATTATTGAAACGCTTTTTTATCGTGAGCGACTGAATAATTTTGTGAGCCCTTTTTAAATAGGAACTGCTGATTTTTTCCAATTGTTCCCCCTTTGAAAAAGGGGGCTAGGGGGATTTCCGAAGCGAGGCGGAAAAAATTTGTCATTCTGAACTTGTTTCAGAATCTTCGTTATATTACATTTTGACTTATCCTATTTTCACTGCGCTTTTGTTTACGACACAAACACAATCATCTCTCCATAATAATACAATTATTGCATTTTCAACTTATTCAAAGGTTTAGTGATTTATGGATTTGGTTAGATGTAGCAGAGAGTAGATCCTGAAACAAGTTCAGAATGACAGATTTCTTCAGAATGACAGGTTTCTTTAGATGTGCCAACGGGAGGAAGTCTTTTAAATAACATCTTTTAAATAACAAAAAATTACAAGTTTATTGTAATGAACCAAAGGTCGAAGTTGTTTGTTTAAGCCCTAATTTTGAAAGGTCGTTGGTAACAAAGTTATTGGCGGTAAAACTATCTTACTGCTAAAAACTTTGTTACCTTTGACCCAAAAAAGGGTGAAAGGTTTAAACAAGCTAACTATAAAAACTTAATCAATTTAATTAATTAATTTTATTTTCTTTTGCTTAATCTTCTGCCGTATTTTATACGGGAGAGATGGCAAAAGAACTAAGGAAAAATAAAATGATGAAAATTAAAACAATTAAAAAAGCGATCGCGATGTTTTCGCTGGTCGCGGTGAGTGTTTGTACTTTTGGAATGAATGTAGCGGTGGCGATAGGTCCTGATTGCGATGATCCGGAAACTGTTGTTACAACATTGACCGGTTCAAGCAGCGGTGATGAGAATCGTCCAATTGTTAAAGCTAAATGGGAAATGCTTCCTGAAGATTTATGGCATATAGTAGATGTATATAGCGAATGTGATGAATATTTGTATTCCTATTCTGTTCTTGACGACGATGAAGATACGGCAGGCGCTCAATTCAACGCTCCGGGCGTTTGGGGAGCCAGTATGAATTACGAAGTTTGCGCGGTTGTTACCGATCCTAATGGAGCCGGCGATATTGATGCTGTTTACGCTGATATTTTTTATCCGCTAAACAGACCAATGCATGTTTCAATGGATCCTTATGAAATAGATAATCCTAGCGGAGGATGCGGAGCTAAGATTGAAGAAAATACCCTTGTTAAATTGTCTAAAGAAGAAGGTATTGCGCTATTCTGTGACACCGTTCGTATTGACAACAGTAATTTGCCGACATTTGATGATAGTGGAGTGTATACTTATGATGAAATCTGTAATCCTGAATATGGAGAATTGCCGGAAGAAGAAGCTTATGTTTATTGCGATGGCAAGTCTTTGACTTGGGAAGATCCAGCTGGTTTTTATGGAGTTGAAGTTACTGGTCATGATTCAGATGGTCCTGGCGCAGCTTTGGTAAATGAGTTCGAATATGTAGAGTTCACTGGCTTTGAAATAGACTTTTCTTCTGT
>JAYEHC010000050.1:0-12806 GCA_034659355.1 Patescibacteria group bacterium
GAGTGATGATGATATAGAAAATGAAGATGACGAAGAGGCAAAACCAGAAGTTAGTAATAATGAAGAGGATGATGATGACGCAGATAATACAAAAGAAGAGGACAATGATGATATGGAAAATGAAGACAATGAAGAGGCAAAACCGGAAACTGAAGATGAAGAGGATGATGATGCAGACGCAGATAATACAAAAGAAGATGATGATACAGACGATATGAAAGAAGAGGATGATGATACAGATACAGATGCGGACGATATAGAAGAAGATGAAGAAGCAAAACCAGAAACCGATGATACAGATGATACAGATGATACAGAAGACACCGATGATGGAGATGCAAATTCACAGGACGATGGAGATGGTCTTAATAAGAATATGGTTGATTCAGTTCAGGCTCCTGTGTAATTTAGGAATTAGAAATTAGAAGGTTAGGGCTTAGGTTTTTAAACTTTTATATATATGTTATTAAAAAAGAAAATATTCCAAATTGGTTCTGTAATAACTATTTTTTTAGTCGGGGGGTTATTTGTTGTGAATACGGTTTTAGCGCAGGTTCCTCCAGTAGATCCGAATGCTAATGATTTAATCGTTAATTTTACTCCGAATCCTTTATTTAACGCGGATAATTTTTTGCCTGGGGATAGCAAAACAGGAGAGGTTGAGGTGATTAATAATACAACAGAAACGAAGAGAATTGCTACTGAAGCGATTAATTATCCCGAAGGTATTCTGGCTGACGATTTATCACGGGCGTTAACAATTATCATTAAATACAAAGATGGTAGCGATATATATGGCGGGTCAAGTTCAACTGAAGTGAAAACGCTTTATGATTTTTATAAAAACGGGGAAACTTATCTTTCTGATGTTTTAGGAAATGGCAATATTAAAGAATACGAATTTGTAATTTCTTTTCCGGTAGATAAAGGGGACGAATGGCAGGGAAAAACAACCTCTTTTGATATTATTGTCGGATTTCAAGAAGAAGATGGTAATGGTATAATTACTCCGCCAAGCGGTGGAGGGGGAGGTTCAGTACCCGGGCTGATTATTAAAAATGAAGGAGTTGTTACAACTACTGAGTTCACGGCAACAATAGAATGGTGGACTAGTTATAACGCGACGAGCAGAGTAATTTATTGCAAAACAATTGAAAATTGCGATTTAGATTTAAATGATGATAGCGATACTCCTCCGCTTTATGGATATTATTATACAACAGACGAAGAACATTCTCCTGCGAACGAGAATGGAGTTACATATCGTAAAATTACAATAACGGGACTTCAAAAAAATACTACTTATTCTTATCGTGCCATTTCCCACGCTTCGCCTCCAACAATCAGCCGAACGCACACTTTTACAACTTTGGCGATCGGTGATGATGAAAATGGCTCCACTCAGGAGAATGGAGCTAACGATGAGGGGGAGAATGGAGTTAGCGATGTCTCCACTCAGGAGAATGGAGCCAACGAGAATGAAGACAACGAGGGCTCCACTCAAGAGAATGGAGTTAGCGAGGTCTCCACTCAGGAGAATGGAGCCAACGAGAATGATAATAATCCAGAAAAATCTGGTTTGATTCCGAGTGTCAACAAGGCATTTAATTCAGCAAATAATTTTATTGGTTCAGTGCTGGGATTAAAGAGCGTTAATGAAGTAGAAGAAGATAATATCAGATTGGAACAGGGAGGAGAAATTAGAGACAGTTATAAGGGAAACCATACTAGCGCTCTGTTAGCAATAGTTTTACTTTTTTTATTGATTATCATTTTATTGTATCGCATTTATCATCTTAGCAGAAGGACGAAGAAAGAAACCTAATTATATTATATATGAGTGTTGTAATTAATTCTTGAACTTAGGGTCGCGCTGATTGACGAAAAATGGTCTCTTTGGTAGTATTATAAATATCGGAGCGGTAGATATTTGAAAATATTTTCTTTTTGTTTGAGCATCTGTTTACTTATGGTCGGCTTATTCTATTACTTTTTCATTATTTTTGTCATCCCGAGTGACGATAGGAGCAGAGAGATCTGTGAGCAGATAAATTGTAATTTGCTAAAATAGCTTAAATTAAGCAAAATATAATTGCGCTTACAGATTTCTCCACTCCGTTCATTCGTATCTCCCTAAATGTTTTCGGGCCATTAGCTCAGTTGGTCAGAGCGCGATCCTTATAAGGTCGATGTCCCTGGTTCAAGTCCAGGATGGCCCACAACAAAAAAACGGCAATTACTAAACGCCGTTTTTTTTAAATGCTTTGTTTAACAAAATTAATTTGTTCCTTTAACGCGTCTTTTGACAATTTCCATCGCTTCGGGAATACTTTTCTTTTCATCTTCGTCAGCTGTTATTATGGAATTTATCATATTGTCGAGATATTCATCACTTTTGGAAGTCTCGGGATGATACCAGCTTTTAGCGGTAAAAACTTGCCCCGCAAAATGACTTTGCGTGTTATACTGATCGCCAGCTTGTTCCATTGCTAATTCTTTGTTCGCCGCCGGTTTATCCGAAGAGCTTAAATACAGTTTGGAATTTCCTTTTTGCGCGGCAAAATTAAGAAATTCCCACGCCAGTTTTTTACAGTCCACAACAACTCCTTTTTCCGCTATGCAAGGAGCGTATTTAGGAACAACGGGAACCCAATAACTCGCGTAGTTAACTTTATTATTTGGATCTGCCTGAGGAATAGGGGCTACTTTAAAATTCAGCGTATTTCCGGTTTTGCTGATAATATTTTGGATTCCGTAAGAATAGTTAATCATCATCGCCGCTTTTCTTTGCGTGAAAGCGTCTATAGAGTAAATTTGATCTTCATTCCAAGTATAAAATCTTTTTTTAGGATTCGTAAAACTTGTGTAAAATCCTATTGCCGGTTTGCTTCCTATATTATTAAATGACGCTATGTTTCCGCCATGTCGCATATTATTTTGCATTACTAAAAGCATTAACATATCTTGGCTTCTTGCCACATTGCTTCCTCCGCCAAAAGCCGCCCCTGCTACTTCAATATTTCCGTCCTCATCAAATTTTGTGAGCTTCTCAACATAATCTTCAAACTCATTCCAGTCTTTTGGATATTCGTCTATATAATCCTCATTAATAAATTTATCTTCATTATAAAATAAAGCCAGCGTGTCAATATAAAAAGGCAAAGCGTAAATTGTTTTGCCTTCTGTTAAATCGTCCACGGCAACTTTTACAAAAGTGTCTTCAAACTGATTTATGCTCATCGTTGTATTTGGTATAATTTTGTTCTTGTATTCAGGAATCCAAGTATTAAAAATCATAAAAATGTTCGGTCCTTTTCCCTTGAATTGCCTTTCTTGGATTGTTTCTTCATAATCCGATGATTTGCAAATTGGATTGCAGATTCTTTCGTAGGAGATATTAACATTGATAAATCCATTTTCAGGTCTTTTTTTGTAAGCGTTAAATCGAGAAATAATTCCGCTCCACTCGCTTGCGTTGTCGTACGGTCCAATGAATTTTAAGCTTACTCCTTTTGGCTCTTCAGGATTAAATCTGATTCCCGGACATCGGCTAAGCGGCGGACAACCAGTAATAAACCACCCAACAACAGCAAGAATAGAAAGTAGGATAATTATTAAAAATATTTTTTGAGCATTCATAATAGATTACTTAAATATAATTATTTTAGGCTCTGCTGACTTTCATCTATTTTTTATAGAAAGAGATAAGCTTAAAAAAAAGAGATAAACTTAAATATGCCTTAAAAAAATAATTTAGCTTGTTTTAAATAATTCTGCCCGGAAATCCCCCTAGCCCCCTTTTACAAAGGGGGAGCAATTGGAGAAAATTAGCAGAGCCTAATTAAATATAATTATTAAAACAATCCAAACATCATTCCGTAGTGATGGTCTCCAGCGTTGATTTCTTTGACAAATTTTAAACCGTTTTTGATGGCAAGTTTTTTCATATCGTCTTTGTTTAAGCAGTGTTCAAATTTCGGACCAAGTGGGACTTCTTTGGGAATCCAGTCTATTGCCACGACTTTTCCGCCGTTTTTCAAAACCCTTTTTGCTTCTCCAAAAACTGAATCGTAGTCGTTGCACTGAAAAAGAACATTAGCAAGCAAAACAAAATCAACTGACTTGTCTTTTATTTTTGTTCCGCCAATAGTTTCTATGTTTGCTCTTACCGTTTCAATGTTAAGCAAATCGTATAATTTCGCTTTGCTGGAAATGTCTTCCAACGAGCTGCTCAAGACATCAACCGCGTAGACCTTGCCGCTATTTTTTACTATTTTAGCGATGGGAATTGTGAAATATCCCGCTCCGCATCCGAAATCGGCGATAACCATTCCGCTTGTAATTCCAAGTTCGCCAATAATGTTATCCGGATTCATAAATCCGCCAGTGCCAGTTTTGTTAATTTGATCCATGTTGGTATTTATTAAAATTAAGACTTTCTCACCTTTGTCATCCTGAACTTGTTTCAAGATCCTTTCCCTGCCGCGTTAAGCGAGACTGTAAAATACTAATCGTTTTGCTAAATTGAAAACATGATAGCTGTAGTATTATACTTGGCGTTGTTATTAAATAGGATAGATTATACCTAATAGAACGAAGATTCTGAAACAAGTTCAGAATGACAGGAGGGTAATAAGCAGCGGTTCCTATTTACAAAATCACCGTGATAATTACATCTACTATCGCATAGGCGATTCCGGCGACGACCAATCCTATCAAAGCGTATGCTATTGTTTTCTTTCCTGTTTTTGCTTTATCTTCGTCTCCCGCGGAAGTCAAATAGTTTATTCCTCCCCAAATTAGCATCAGCGCCGCGATCATTCCCACAAAACCAAGTATCCAATCGGTGGTGTTTTTTATTGACTGTTCAAAATCATCGGGGACATTGCTTGGCTTAGGAATCATTCCCCATCTTCTAATGCCATCACAAACCAAATAACTGACTCTTGCTCCAACACAATCATTTGGAGGACTAAGTGAAGCATCGCCACAATTGGCATTTGGCGTGATGGCTTGCCAAAAAAAGGGATTACAGTTACTAGTCTCATAAATTGTAAGAGTTTCTCCCACACCCCCTGCGTCAACACATCCATTCTCATATCCCGCCGCTATACAAACATCATCCGGAGTTATAATTGTTCCCGCACTCGTTGTTATGGAAATGCATTGTCCGCTTATATCAGTTTCAACAGCATTGATTCTTTCAACCTCCCCAAACAAGCAACAAATCAAAATCAACATCCCGCAAAAACATTTGTTTAAATGTTTAAATGTTATCATGTTTAAATGTTTAAATGATCTACACTATCGCGATTGAAGAAATTTTATCTCCGCTACCCAGTCTCATTATTCTGCTCCCCTGTGTCGCCCTTCCTGATTTCGCGACGCTGGCAAGAGGAATTCTGATTACTTGCCCTTTTCGCGAGATAATAATCAAATCTTTTTCCAACTGATCTGTGCTTACTATTCGCGATCCGACTATTGTTCCTGTCTTTGAATTGACAATTGCCGTTTTTATTCCGCTTCCTCCTCTATGCTGCGTTTTGTAAAATTCCAAATCGCTTAGTTTTCCAAATCCATTTTCAGAGATAGAAAGAATATAGGTTTTTTCTTTTTCTGAATCCGAAACTATATCCATACCAACAACACAAGTTGATGGTTTAAGCCTAATCGCTTTAACTCCCGATGCGGTTCTGCCCATTGCTCTAATATCTTTCTCTTTAAATTTAATTGACTGACCGCCAGACGCGACCATAATAATTTTGTTTTTTCCGTTACTTGATTTAACCCATCTTAACTTGTCATCCTTTTTCAACTTAATCGCGATAAGTCCCGATCTTCTCACTTTTGAAAACTCTTCTATTTTCACTTTCTTTATTATACCATTTTTTGTCGCCATTACAAGGAATTGAGTTTGGTTGTTTTTCTCCAGCGAGATAATCGCAGTTGCCGTTTCATTCGGAGAGAGTTGCAAGAAGTTTACGATTGACTGTCCCTTGGCCGTTCGCGTACTCGCTGGAATCTCATGCGCTTTGGTTTGGAAAACTCTTCCATAATTTGTGAAGAATAACAAACTGTTATGCGTGTTTGTCAAAAAGAAATGGTCAATAATATCTTCTTCTTTCATTGTCGCGCCGATGACGCCTTTTCCTCCTCGGTGCTGGACATGATAGGTTTGCGGATCCATTCTTTTTATATAGCCTTCTCTGGTCAAAGTCACAATCGTATCTTCGCTGGGAACCAGATCCTCCTGCGAAAATTCGCCAATCGCGTTTTTATAAACTTTGGTTCTCCTTGCATCGCCGTATTTGTCTTTAACTTCAGTCAGCTCATCTTTAATAATATTTCTAATCTTTGTTTTGCTCTTCAGAATAGCCTCCAGTTTTCTAATCAATCTTAATTTTTCATCAAGCTCGTCTTTGATCTTTTTTCTTTCCAGTCCGGCAAGCGTTTGCAATTTCATTTCCAAAATTGCGGTTGTCTGCCTGTCGCTCAACTTGAATTTTTTCATCAAAGCAACTCGCGCCTCTTCTTTGGTCGGCGATTTTTTAATGGTTTTAATAACTTCGTCAATATGGTCAAGCGCGATATTCAAGCCTTCTAAAATATGCGCTCTTTCTTTCGCTTTGTTTAATTCAAACTGCGTTCTTCTTTTGACCACTTCTTCTCGATGAACAATATAATATTCTAAAATCATTTTCAAATTCAAAACTCGCGGTTGGATTCCATCAACGAGCGCCAGCATATTGGTATGGAACGCTTTTTGCAAATCGGTTAATTTATAAAGTCTGTTTAAAACCTTTTTTGGATAAGCGTCATTTTTAAGATCAATCACAACCCGTACGCCGTCTCGGTCTGACTCATCTCTGATATCTTTGATTCCGTCAATTTTTTTCGTTTTCACCAGTTCGGCGATTTTTTCAATGAGGCTTGATTTGTTCACTTGATAGATCATTTCCGAAACAATGATTTGGAAACGACCTTTTTTTGTTTCTACAATTTCAACCACCGCCCGCATATCTATCCTTCCCTTTCCCGTGGAGTAAGTATTCAAAATATCTTGCTGTCCGTAAATTAATCCGCCTGTTGGAAAATCCGGTCCCTTTACAAATTCCATCAAATCTTCTATCGTCGTGTCGGGGTTGTCTATTAAACAAATCGTCGCGCTAACAATTTCGCCCAAATTATGCGGTGGAATATTTGTTGCCATTCCAACTGCTATTCCGACGGCGCCGTTTAATAATAGTATCGGAACTTTGGCTGGCAGGACCGTCGGTTCTTTTCTGCTTTTGTCATAATTATCAACAAAATTAACAGTGTCTTTATCAATGTCCGCCAGCATTTCTTCGGCAATCGCCGTCATTTTCGCTTCCGTATATCGCATCGCCGCCGCTGAATCGCCGTCCATTGAACCAAAGTTTCCTTGTCCGTTGACTAACTGATAACGCATTGAAAAATCCTGCGCCATTCTTACCATTGAGTCATAAACAGCGGCATCGCCATGCGGATGATATTTACCCAGAACTTCACCGACTACTGTGGCAGATTTACGAAATTTCGCGGATGGTTTCAACCCGATGTCGTGCATCGCGTACAAAATTCTTCGATGAACCGGCTTTAGCCCATCGCGAACATCCGGCAACGCCCGCGCGACGATCACACTCATTGCGTAGTCAAGATAGCATTCCTGCATCTCTTCCGTAATCGCTATCTTATCAATTTTTCCAATATTATTATTTTCTTGAACTTTGTTTTCTTCTCTATTATTTTCTTTCTTTGCCATAATAATTTATTTTAAATCTATACACTTAATATTAACAAATAGCCCATCTTTCGTCAAATAAACTTACTGTCCTTTTTTTTAAAATTTTTTTCGCCCAATAAAAAAGGGCCTCTAATAGTCCTTAATAAATATTTTATGACTAGTCAGCCCTTTTTAATCTTTATCCAAGATTACTTCCTCCCTTTCAGGGTGATAAAAAGGAGAAAGGCGACTACTCGTGTGTATATTTAAGCGTTATAACTAACGCCCAAATATACACACAAGTAATACATAATCAATACGAACAAAGATCATTTTTAATAATTTCTTTTCTGTTTAAAAGAAACTATTTTTTCTCTTCTACCATTTTCGCGAGTCTTTCTTCTTTCTTTAATAATTTTTATTTTTTTATTTTTATTTTTTGTTTCTTCTTTTTTATTTTTTTTAAGAAAGAACATTAAAGAAAGAATATTTTTTAAAAAAACCGCTTCAAACAGTTAGAAGAAGAGTAAGCGCAAACTAGCCTAGCTTATGCCCACACATCTTCTAACTTTGGCGAAGATTTTTTGGATATGTTTTTAATGTACATTTTTAACTTATCTTGCTTACAGTATAACACCAAATTTATCTCAAGTCAAGAGAATTTATCAAAACAATTATTAACACCGAAGTTTTTTATTTAGAACAAGCCAAAAGATACATCATTCTTTTTAAAAAACAACCCCGCTATCTCATAAATAGCAGGATTGTTTCAATAAAACTTATCAACAGTTTATCCACTTATCCGTAAACCCTATTTCTCATCATCTTTCTTTTTCTTAGCTGTCTTCGGTTTAGCTTCCGGTTTAGTTTTAGGCTTCTCTTCTGTCTTCTCTTTTTTGTCTGTCTTCTCTTCTTTTTTAGGCTTGGATTTGGAATATGGTTTTAATCCCAATCTGTGTTCCCTTGGCTTAATTAAGATAATTTCAAAATCATAAGTATTGCCAATTTCTAAATCTTGAGAAACATTGTTTTCAGCTATTTTAGAAATATGAACAAGACCGTGAATATCTTTATCCAGCTGAACAAAAGCGCCAAACGGGTTGATTTTCGTAACCTCGCCAATCACTTTTTGCCCGATTTGATATTTCTCGCCAACATTGTTCCACGGATCATTTTCTAACGCTTTAATGCTAAGCGAAATTCTTGAATCGTCTATTCCAATTATCTTGCATTTCACTTTTTGCCCGACATTAAACAATTTTCTCGGGTCGTCAATCAATTTCCAAGCTAGTTCAGAAATATGGACAAGTCCTTCAAGAGAATTGTTGAATTTCACAAACGCTCCGAAATTAACGATACCGCTAATTTCACCTTCAATTGTGTCTCCCAGTTTCAGATCAGATATTTTTTCCAGTTCTTCTTTTTCTTTGGTAATCTTTTCGCTAACAATAAGCTTTCCTTCGCTTTTGTCAATTCCGATTATTCTAACCTTGACATCTTTTCCGACAATTTGGGCAAGAAGCGATAAAATCTTGTTTTTGTCTCCGTCGCTTACTCTTGGATAATGTTCTCCGGTAAGCTGCGACGCGGGCAAAAATCCTATTACACCACTTATTTTCACCATCAATCCTCCCTTATTTGCCTCAAGAACTGTGGTGGTAATAACTTCTTTTTCTTCCATTTTCTTTTCCAGCTCTTTCCAAATCATTTCAGCGCTTGTTTGCTTCAAAGACATTTCCACATAACCGTCTTCGTTTTCAAGATCGGTCACTGTCGCCGATATGGAACTTCCCGACTTCATATTTTTGAAGATGCTTAGTCCGCTAAATCTTCCATATCCATAAACAGCTCCCGTTCCAATCGGACCAAGATCAACATAAATAATGTTGCTTCCCATTTCTATCACTTTTCCTTTTATATTCTCGCCGACTCTGGGAAACGCTGGCGCCTCTTTAGCATTCAACAAATCTTCCATCTCGGAATTTTTGCTTGATTTCTTCTGTAAATCCGCCATTTTAATTTTCTCCTTTCTTTTGTAGATTTTTTGACCTTGTAAGCAAGAATCAAAAGTAATTCAAGTATAGTCCATACTTTTAATTTTGTCAAAAAAAATAGAGCTACAACCTAAACCTTGATACATATTTTTCTTATGTTATAATCATCTTGTTGCTAATAAGCAAGTGTTTTTTGTAAGATAACCTACCGTTGGTTCAGTGTCTCCTGACCTGAACCTTATATTTCTGGAAGCGTAGTTTAAAAATATTGCTGTTGTTTATAAGCCAGATAAGAAGAAACAAATGGTTCAAGTCAGAGACATTGAACCAACGACGAGGCGGAAACACTTAAATGCTTAATATCGGATATCCGATACTCAAGTGTAACACTTTTTTAATTCATTCGTTATCCTATAGTGAAGACCAATGAAGACTTTAAATAAATTGGAAGAAAAAATAATTTTAAGGAAAGCGCAAATAGGAGATGCGGAAGCGTTTGGTGAAATTTATGATCTTTATGTCGTAAGAATTTTTCGTTTTGTATATTTAAAAACCAGTTCAAAAGAAACGGCGGAAGATTTGACCTCAGAAGTGTTTCTAAAGTGCTGGGCGTTCATAAAGAAAAGAAAAGAAAACAAAAAGAAAGAATTTATCAAGGGAAATAAACTGGGATCGTTCCTTTATAAAATTGCCAGAAATTTAATTATAGATTTTTACAAGAAGAAACAGTTTCCAACCGTTGAAATTGATGAAAAGCTAAAAGACCGTCTTGAAGACAAAAAACAGAGTGTCTTAGCTGAAATAAGCGCGAAACAAGAGGTTGAAGAATTGATGAAATCGCTTAGCAAACTTAAAGACGGCTATCGCGAAATAATAATTTTGCGGCATGTAGAAGATTTATCTATAAAAGAAATAGCGGAAATAACAGGAAGATCGTCTAGTTCTGTGCGGGTTTCTCTCCATAGAGCGGTAAAAGCGCTAGAAAAGACGATGAAAGCGCTTCCCCCTTTGTAAAAGGGGAAATGGTTGGAATTTACCCTTCAGGGTTTCAAAACCGTCGCAAGCGCAAAATGAAATCCTAAAGGATAAATTCTGAATAGAATTTCCGCTACCGTGGGGCTTAGCCCCTCGGTGGAAGTCTCCCTGCATTTTCCTATGCCACGCTCTGCGAGACTTCTCGTCGCGGGGCTAAGCCGCCACGACAGCGGAAGACATTGAACCAACGATGATGGTTCAAGTCAGAGACATTGAACCAACGACGAAAATTTAATAAAAAGAATTCAATCAAGCATTAAATACCATATACCATATACCATGCAAGATATTATTTCAAAATTAAATACTTTAAAGTCAATAGAACCGGAGAAAAACTGGGTTGTTGAGACGCGGAAGAAGGTGCTGTCAGAAGCGCCTGATTTTGGTTGGAAAATGACAGAAATTAGAGATAAGCAAGAGAGTGGAGCGGCAGACAGATTTTTTTCTAGAAAACAAATCAATAGAGACGGCGATTTGTCGCGTCTCTGCAACCGCGATGATGTAGAGACGGCGATTTGTCGCGTCTCTGCAATTTCAACAAACCATGATAAACGCGATAAATCGGTGTCTCTACGGAAAATTTTATTTTCAAAAAGACTTGCGGTTTCAGCGTTCGCGCTTGTTTTTCTGATTTCCGGAGGTGCTTTTACGGTTGAGGCGTCAAAATCAAGTTTGCCTGGTGATTCTCTATATATAGTAAAAATTGCTACTGAAGACGCGACTCTGGCTGTCGCTTCTAAGAATAAAAGACCGGAAATTGAAATTGAACAAGCGGGAAGACGATTGGAAGAATTGTCTAAGATAAGCAAGAAATCTCCTGTCAGCGATCAAGGAAAAAAAGCGGAGAAATTATTAGCGAGTTTTGAAAGAAAAGTAAATAACGCGCAAACCGGTATGCTGGAAATAAAAGACAATGGCATAAAGGCGAAAGTCGCTAAAGCAATAAATGTTCAAACAGAGAAAAATACAGGAGTTTTGGCTGAGGCAAAGGAAAGTTTTCCCGATGTTGTCAAAATTGAAATGTCTGAAAAATTTGCCAACGCGGTTAATTCAAACGAAAAAGTGAATTTTCAATCTTTAGCGACAATGGTGGAAACGATGGACAAAAACGAGGAAGAAGAACAAAAAGAAATAACCACTAAAGTAGAAAAGGAAATTAATAAATTAGAAGAAAAAATTATTTTAGATAATGAAAGCGAAAATAGCGCAGAGGTGAAAAATGATGACGAAGCAAAAAGCGGTAATGAGAGTGACGATGTTAGCGGTAATGATGAAAAATTGGCAGATACTATAAATGAGGATGACGATATTGATGATGAAGTGAAAAACAGTGAAAATAGCGAAGATTCAACTTTAGAATCAGATATTTCCGCAGAAGATTCGAAAAAAGAGCTTGAGAAAGCGAAGGCAAGTCTGGAAAATAATGATTTATCTGGAGCTATGAATGCTATTGCGAATGTAAATATAGCGTTGAATTTGAAAGATCCGGAAGAAAATCCTAATTCTGCCGGAGACGAGTCAACGGAAGATGGTAAAGTTGAAGGAGCTTCCAGTGAAAATAAGAGTGAAGAGGGTGAAAATGGTGAAGATGGTGAAGATTTGAACGAGAAAAGCGCGAGTTAAATTTTATTTTTGATTTTTAGAGGGAACTATATTAGACTGCAAGCTGAATTCTGCTGTCGTACAGACGGCAGAATGAAAAGGTCTGGCAGGTCGACCGGATTGAATAAGATATCGCGGTGAACATTTTCTGAACAATTTCAGAAAATGTTGCCATAAAGCGATTTATTCAATCCGTGTTAAGCTGTTTGTTGAAAGATATGGTTCTGAATTATATATATTTCTAATTAATAAATTATTAAGTTGAAAAATTTGATTTGCTGTTATGTAATTGTAGAGACGACGATTTATCGCGTCTCCTACGATGAGACGCGATAAATCGGCGTCTCCTACGATGAGACGCGATAAATCGGCGTCTCTACGGCGATGAGACGCGATAAATCGGCGTCTCTACGGCGATGAGACGCGATAAA
>JAYEHC010000051.1:0-3043 GCA_034659355.1 Patescibacteria group bacterium
TTTTCGATTTTAATTATTTCTCTTGGTATGTCTTTTTCTTTCATTTCAATAATAAAATCCAGGTATTCAGATAATTTATTATCAGATGTTGCCAAAATATTACAGGGATAATTAATGGCGGTGAAATTAACTACTTTTTTACTGATCTTATCATAAAAATAGCAATGTCCATTATGTAAATCTTGATGGTGGTCGCAGCTCTCCCAAAAAATTAATGGATCAAGTTCTATTAATATGTTTTTCTTGCAATTTATCAATATCGCAGATTCAGGAGAGAATAGTTCTTTTCCTTCATATATGGCACTTCTGGTAAACGGTGGCTTGCCGTGTGCAATGCGAAATAATCCAGAGTTTAAATCTTTGAATTTTTGTTTTTTTACTTCTTCAAAATAACCAAAACAATGATGTTCGAAAATTTTGGAACATAAATTTGCTAATATTTTAACGGGCCTTTCTGTATCAATTTCATTTGGAGAAATTTTATCATGCTTAAATTGTGAAATTTGTGTAATAAAATTATCTATTAAGTTAAAGTTTGATTCATTATTAAGGAGTGCTCCATAATTACTACAAAACAAGGAATCAGAAGAAATTTTTTTGAAACAAGTTTGTAAAAGCTCCCAAATCGGTCCTGCCGACCTTTGTGTGAACCCTTTGAATATCTTGCTTTTTATATCACTTGTAGCACACAGTTCTAAATAGATAATATAGGATAAAAAGGAGAGGGTGTTTTCTGCAAATTTGATTGAATGTATGACCCTCTTATCAGGGTCCCTTTGACACAAGTAACTTGCCAATGGAGATGAGGTAGGATAGGGTAGTGTTTCAACAAGATTACTTAAGTCTTGCCATCCTTCTTCTTGCCTTCTTGTTTGATAAATTTTTATACTTTTTTCGTCTATAAATGAAATTGAAGTATTACTTGACCCAAAATCGAAACCTATATAGGCATTACTTGGATTTTCTTGAGCGTAAGTTATATCGAGAGGAAAAGGATTACCCTGTTTAGCCATCACTACTTTTTCATTTCTGTCGGTTTTATAAATAAATGTCGGAATCGCTGTACCGTTTTTGTCAAGCTTAAGTTGCACTGTAACATACGAATCAAATTTGCATGGCTGAGGGGTAAACACTCGAAAATATTGAATGTTAAACCTGTTGTCTAAATCTTCGTAATTAAGTGTTGATCTAAGAAAATAATAATCTAAATTTTTAGTGGGCCTTTTGTTTAATTTAACCCTCCATTTTAGTTCTTTATCGATAAAATTTTTTAAAACACTGGCAGAAGGTAAGAGAACAGCTGGCTCCTCTACAGTAGGCAAACCTTTGGTTTTTGGTTTGAATTTTCTTGGCTCACATTCTATGCTGTTTGCTGAAAGTAATAGACATATTCGGTTGTATGTAACTGAAGAAAAATCACCTTCCTTTTCTTCATTGTAAAATCTCCTTGCACACTCAATGGATAGGCCTTGAGATACGACCTCCTGATAATTTGGCAAATCAAAAATTTCTACATATTCAAGATCATGTTTAAAATCTTTCTCTAATAATATTCTAAGCCATTTAATATTTGATGAACCGCCAGAAAGAAGCACAACCGAAATATTCTCGTTCAAAAGTTCGCTCTTTCCTCTATCAATAGTTTTCTTAATAATAGGTTTTAATTTTTTAACCCACACTTCATTGGTAAATATTTCTCTAAATTTGTTCGCTGTAAGCTTAGCTTTATAGATATTACAATTATTTTCATCAAATATATTTTCAGGTATATCAATAAGTATTGATTCATTTAGGTTAGCATCAAGCGACCAATTTTTTATGAAATTAGACAAATCAATTTTTGGTCGTTCTATAGTATAAATAAGTACGTCAAATTTTTTTATAAATGTCTGGTAATCCTCGTGCAGTGTAGAAAAATCAAATCCATTTTCTCCCTTTTTCCATTTATTATATTGATTTATTCCTTTTCGTAGTTTCGTTTTTGTTGTTTTATCTTCTGCATATTCAAATAACAGATGTTCAGCTATCACCCTATTGACATAGAATCCTCCAACGGGTTCAGATGCTGCTGCAAGAGGACGAGAATGTTTACCTCCTTTTCTAACGTCCCCTTCTTTGGTTGTTTCTATAATACAAACATCAAATGTACCCCCTCCAAAATCTACAACAAGTACATTGTTTTTTGATCCTGCAGAAAGTAGTGGATGCTTATAACCATACCTGTAATATTGAAAAACAGCAAACGGCTCAGGCATGAAAGAAATATTTTTTATATTGAAAAACTGACCTGAAAGTAACCTTTTAAGATTAGCTCGATAATTTGTTAACCACTCGTTAGAAACCGTGCCTGACCCAACCTGCAAGGATAGGGGCTCTGCAATTAATAAATTGGAATTGCTTGAAATATTATTATTTTCAAGCCATATTTTGATTTCGTTAAAAATCTCTCTAAAGAAATCTGATGTTATCTGAATAACTGTTTTTGTATTTTTTTTAGAAATATTAATTTTTTTTGATTGCGCTATTTTTTTGGAATCTACATTGCCTAATTCAATTTTAAAATTTTCTATCAATCTATATTCACTATCTTTTTCTTTTTGTGCGCTTAAGCCAATAATGGACTTTCCTTTTTTATTATATCTTAGACATGTAGGGATATTAGTATCTTCATCAATCTGAATCATCTGGATACTATTTATAAAAAAATCTTTTTCTAACATAAAACACCTTCAAACTCTTTAATTGAATATATTGCCGAACGTTGCTCTTCAGTTGGCGCGATTAGGGATCGGCTGCAAGAGCCTTGTTAGCTAAATTTTATTTCTGTTTTTATTTCCTCAGCTTTATCATCAATGATAGAGATTAAATCATTCATTAATAAAGTTGCTGCCTCTATTGAATGTTTTGTTATTTCAAACAATTCTTCAATATTATACTGAGGTTTACTTGAACCACCGAAACCAAAAGATTTTTTGCCATTTACCTTTTTGATACGACTTTCTCTACTATGTTGGATACCCAAACCTTCAATTATTGGTGGTTT
>JAYEHC010000052.1:0-3028 GCA_034659355.1 Patescibacteria group bacterium
TAACTCCTTAATAGGTATAATTATACCTATGTTTGGGTTAGTTTTTCCTTGGTTTTTTACTTTAAAGTACGGGTTTTAGGGGATTCTATGGGTTATAGGTATGATTTGGCGGGAATGGAGGTTATAATTTTTTTAGAAAATTCATTTTTCTTTCTACTTTTATCTAAATCTTTACCAAGGCTCAAAACAAAAGCGTGTAGTCCATCAGACATTCTAAAGTGGTCGAATTCGATCACTTTAGAATTTAGATTATATAAATGTTCCCAAGTGCCTACTGCGAAAAATATCTCATATTCTATAAAATATTATTGTAGTATATCGCCATAATTAAAATAATGATGCTGTATATCCATTGTCTTTAGGAGGGTAAAATAAACCTATAATTGTAAATGGATTACTTGTCCAGCCATGCATCTGCTTCATAGTTCCCAAATAAAGATAAAGTTCTCTCTTCTCTATCATCCAAAACAATTTATCTTTGATACCTTGCTTTATTTCTTTATCGCTATTCTTCTTATTTTTTAGAGTCCAATAAAGTTGATTTATCTCCCAATCCAAAATATTCATTTTACTTTTTTTACCCTGACTATCTTCAAATTCTAATTTGATACTATATGGTAAAGATGGCATAGCTTTAAATTCAACTTCACAACTACTTCTATGTTCAAATAAATTTAAATTGGCATTTTTATATGCCTTTTTTTCTTCATCTGTAAACTCTTCTATGTCTTTTGACTCAAAATAAACATGAAGAAATTTTCTAGGCTTAAACAAACAAAGAGAAAGTGTATTTTCTTCCTTTGCTAAAGCAATTATTTCTATTAAGTTCTCATATACTTTTGATTTTAAAACAATATCTTTACGATAACTCCACTGATTATCTGTCGACACCGTATCCAAAAGTTTCACAGATGAAATATTGATTTTATGACTCTCTGGTCGACTATCACTCTTATCTTTAAGAATTTCAGCATCAACCCATGTGTATTTTTTAAGCCCTTCATACTCTTTGAGTGTTTTTGTAGGTATAGGGTATATACGATACCAATTACCATCTTCATCTACACCTGCAGTACATACCAATTCCATATATTTTTTTGATTTTATAGGATATGTTTTAGCTACAATAAGTATCTTTTTTTTCATAAATGTTTAATCACTATTCCGTACTTCTTTTTCATTTTTTGAGCTATTACTCCTCTATGACAATACCCTACATCTTTCTCAAAACAAGTTATCGCTATACGCTGATTTTCTAATAAAATTTCATTTAGATATTCTAAATCTTTCATTTTTTCAGTAAATGTTCTTGCATAGACTGCAAATAACGCATCATAGTCGGCTTTCGTCTGTAGCGTTTGTCTGTTTTCAGATTCTATACCTAAATTTGGTATGTGTATGTACTTTAAACCCAGATTTTCAATAGCATTTTTAAGTGTACTCTTACTAAAGCCGTACTTCATACTATGAGCATTTTTACGTACATCTACCAATACTTTAACATCATTTTGAATAAGCTGGTTAAGATATTCTTCAAATTTCTTACCCTCATAACCAATAGTATATAAGGCATTTTCACTACTTGATGGCATGAATTTAACTAACTTATCTTTAGAAATAAACTTATCAGAAATTTTACTATTGATAGCATAATAAGTATATTGGTTATAAAGATATCCGATCAGTCCATCTCCTCTAAGATTTTTATATTGCATAAAAAATTTCAATAGACTTCTCTGTTCTTCTGACGAAATATCTTCAAAAAAACCTTTTGTCTTTGCCTCTATTTGTTTTTCCCCTACACTTAAAAGTCCATTTCTTTCTAAAGTATGTAAGTCTTTATACATTTCATACGAAAATGAACCATAATGGTAAGGCACAAAAGCATAATGCTTTTCTTTACTAAACTCATGCACATACAAAAACATATATTTTTGTAGTTCGATTTTAGAAAGTTTCCCATCAAACATATCTAATAATGCTAATAATGCTTTTTGTCTCTTATAATTTGGTTTTTTCATTTAATTTCCTGATATCATTATAGTTTAATTTTTACAAATGCCCTAAAAGTATGTCATATTGTCATACTTTTATAGATGATATGACTTTATCATCTAACAGAACTTTTAAAGATTTACCCCTCTCATAGATTATTATCCCACTTATAAGCAATACACCTATAGCTAATTTCATTTTCAACATTGGTTCATCTATTTTATCTTGTACTTCTTTATGCTCTGCAATATAATTTAAAGCTGAAGTGCGATCTTCAATAATACATTTATCTTGATTCTCAGGATGCTTAATACTCATAATTTGAGAGATTGAATTTTCAATCATATATGTCAATGAAGTATTATGTATGAATGTGTTTGCACCTTCTCCTAAAAGTTCAAAAATCTCATTAAGTAAAATATCATAATTTTTCAAATTGAAAGTTTCTACATTATGAGCCACAGCATTTCTAATTTTTCTTAGTTTATTAATTGACTCAAATATATTTCTAGGCAACAATCGACATGTATATGCTATATTCAATTTTGATGCAAGTGTTGCTTTCTCAATCCAATTTTTCTCTTTATTTGTCATATCTGTTGGGGCAATATTTTTAAGAAGCTTTTGTAATTCATTATCTACTTGTGACATTCCTAACAAGACAGCACCTCTATCAGATTCATTAACTAAAATAGGTAATTTTTCCTTCATATAACTATTTATTTCTGGATTATCTAGAAAATAATTTTCTTTACTCATTCTCTCCCCTCCACCACTGCCACCTCATCCTCACTCAAACCATACAACTCATACACCATCTCATCTATCTGCTTATCTGTTGTGTCTATTTGGTCTTTAATTTCCAATAATTCTTTTTGGTAGGTTTCAAAATACTCTTCCCATTCGTCTTGGTCTTTTAGGGTTAGGGTTACTTTTTTCTTTTTGAGTTCTTTGAGGAATGTTTTGAAGTCTGTTTCATAGAAGGCTTCTAGTTTTTTGCTGAGTTTATCTAGGTCAAAATTGTCTTTGATTC
>JAYEHC010000053.1:0-3027 GCA_034659355.1 Patescibacteria group bacterium
ACAACAAACAAAAAATCCCAGCTAACTGGAATATCCAACAACACAGCGGAAGTAAAAACTATACTAACCGCTCCTAAACTAAGTAAATGCCCCCCGTAAACAAATTCTTTCCGCATAAATCGAAAAATTTGTTTCATTTTCATTTTGCCGAATTAAAAAATTATCTGTTTTGTTTGTTAAATTATTATTTAGACTCTGCTAATTTTCTCCAATTGTTCCCCCTTTGTGAAAGGGGGCTAGGGGCATGGCAATTCACTCTTGACAAAACAAACCTGTCATTCCGACCGGAGCGAGCGAGGTACGAGCGAGCGGAGTGGAGGAATCTGTAAACGCAATTATGTTTTGCTTAATTTAAGCTATTTTAGCAAATTACATTTTATCCGCTCACAGATCCCTCGGCTCCTATCGTCGCTCGGGATGACAAAAATGAGAAGATTTTAGGAGGAGTGAATTACCCTGGGGCTAGGGGGATTTCCGGGCAGGATTAGTTAAAACAAGCTAAATTCCGCCTCGCTGCAGTCTCTCAATAGAGGACTGCGGCGGATTGCGCGTTTTCTCGCCGCAGTCCCCTATCGGGAGACTGCGACGGGGCGACAAAACAAGCTAAATTATTTTTTTAAGGCATATCTAAGTTTATCTCTTTTTATAAAAAATAGGTAAAAATCAGCAAAACCTATTTGCAATTCAATCATCACACTAGCTCCGTAGCAGCGATAACCTTGCACATTGCCAACCAACTTTTATATTATAACACAAAGCAAAAAAATAGCAAAAATTTTACTGGTTGTAGTTGTCCTTAATGTGCCAGCCAGCAAAACGAACACCTGAGTTTCTGTTTATTATATCCGCTTTTTGCTAATCTTAGAAATTACTTCGTAAATTTATTTCAAATAAAGTTCGGCGCATTTGTAAAGAGCTGAATATTTGGTATTTATCCAAGCTCCAAAAAGTAGGAAATATGAAGAAAACACAAAAAGTGGAAAGAGAATAAGCTTGTCTCTACTGCAGAAAGATATTTGCAAACAATTAAAAATAGTTCTTGCTAAAATAATAATTATTATCATCGCTATAACGGAAACAATAAACGATGATAAAGGCAGAACAATAGAAGCAATAAAAAACGATAAAGGTGTGAAAGAAAAAATAAAGATTGCAAATGCTATAAATCTCAAAGACATTTTTTTATCACGAACAAATATTTTTAGAAAAGCAAGGAAGTATATCATTAAAACAAGGATTCCCGATATTGCTATCATTAAAAAACCAAAAGGAAACAATTTTTCATAGAGAAACATATAAAAATTAATTCCTCCAAGTGGTTGAGCTAAACTAAAGCAGAATTCTTTAAAACCTATGTCTATCGCAACAATATCATTTCTAGCATAAAGCTCCACATAGATTGAAACGAACAAACTTATAAGAAAAGTAAAGATTACAATAAATGAAATTAAAAAGTTTATTATTTTTTTGATGTTTGACATACTTATAAAACTTTTACTAAAAGCTTTCTGAAATTTGGAAATAATTTTATATTTTCCAAATCCTCTTTTCCAAAAAAGCCTATTCCTTTTGATTCATCTCTATTGTAATTGATTTGTTCATTACTTCCGCTGATAATTCTGCATAAATAAATCATATCAATATGATAATGATCTTTTCCAATCAATTCACATAAAATTGTATAAGGAGTATACAGGACAGAAACATCGGCTTTATAATCGGCTAAACTTTTATTTTTTTCTCCGATTATTTCAACATCCAAGCCAGTTTCTTCTTTTACTTCTCTTATGACTGTTTGATCCGGAGTTTCATTACTCTCAATATGTCCTCCAGGATAGAGCCATACTCCCAATTTTTTATGATTGACCAGCAACACTTTTCTCTTATTGGTAATAAGAGCAGAAGCGGTGAAATGCTTTTTTAGATTTTCATTTTTCATTTTTATTCTCCTCCTCCTTTTTGGGTAATTTTAATTTTTATAAATTATTTATGCTATCAATTATATAATTTAATTCACTTTTTTTAAGCGCAGGATGAACGGGAATTGTTGTTATACTTTTTACAAGCTTTTCTGACTTTGCGCAAATTCTTTTAAATTTTTTAAATAGAGGATATTGATACAGCACTTTATAGTTATATCGTCTTATATCAGATGGTATTCCATTGTTTTCTAATAATCTAATCGACTTGGTAATATTCTTAGAACTTAAATAAGTTGATGGTCTAGAGCCTTCTTTTTATAAAATAATTAAATAAGCAAGCGAATACAACACCCTCAAAAATTATAATAAGTAAGAAAAATGCAGTGGAACTTAAAAAAAATAAGTTGAAACTGTTTGCGCTAAAAGAATCAATCGCTGGACAGATAAAAATAATGTGCGTCATTAGCATAAAAAATATTGGAGAAAGAAAAACTAAATCGCTGAATATAAATAGAGAAAATATAGCATAGCTAAAAAAGAAAATTGAAAATGCAAGTAGCGTATATTTAAATATCTTTTTATTAATTAATACGCTCTGGCAAAAATAAGCAAACACTCCAAGAGTTAATCCTAAAAATACATAGCCATAAAAATTGAAACCTAGTAAAGACACCAATGAAACATTGCCTGTTTCTTCTCTGGTGATCATCAATAATAAAAATGCAAAAATAGAAAACAGGATACTAAATAAGATACCTGCTAAAACACCCGCGATTATAAATTTTTTAAACAAACTGCTTTTCATAAACTTGTTTTAAATTTTAGATAAGAGAATAGCTTTACTTTTATTCTACTACAATCTTTAACAACATTATAACATTACTCAAAATAAAAAAATAGAAGGGAGAATATTTTATTCTCCCCATTCGAGGTTTAGCATCTGTGGCTAGAACTAAACGCCAGATAAATTTCTGACCCAACAAAAAAACTCAATCATTTTCCAAACTCAGTTTCGAAAATTCTTTTTAATCTCATAATCAACCTGTTCTATTTTCCGCAAATTATTTTTCGCTTGGTCGTATTTAGTCCGTAAATAGCCGACCAT
>JAYEHC010000054.1:0-3013 GCA_034659355.1 Patescibacteria group bacterium
GATCAGCGACCTGATTTTTCGGGAAAGAAAGCAGAAAAAAAGGAACGCAAAGAAGATATAAAAAATTGTCCATTTTGCAAAGAAGGCATTTTGAAGCAAGAAAAAGACATTTTGGTATATTTAAAAGATGATGGTGATTGGAGCTTGAAAGTTTTTTCAAATAAGTTTCCGGCGCTTTGTTCCGAGTATAAAAATGTTCATCAAAGAGAGCACGGTCCGTTTGAGGTAATAGACGGAGTTGGATATCACGAAGTTCTGGTTACCGAAGATCACCAAAAAGATATTCCCGATTTGGAAATTGCGAGCGTCGCCGAAATAATAGACGCTTATCAAGAAAGATACATAGCGCTGATGAACAGGAAACATATAAAATATGTCTGCATATTCAAAAATTACGGAATTGAAGCGGGAGCGTCTGTTGAGCATCCGCATAGTCAAATAGCGGCAATGCCTGTCATAGATCCTGATGTTTTTAGAAGTTTAAGCGGGAGCGAGGAATATTATAAATCTCATTTAGAATGCGTACATTGCGTGATGATTGAGTGGGAAAAGGAAAATGGCAAGAGAATAATATTTGAGAACGAAGAGTTTATTGTTGTTTGTCCTTTTGTTTCCAGAGTGCCTTTTGAAATGAGGATTTATCCCAAAAGGCATTTATCATATTTTGAGAGAATTACAGACGGGCAAAAAATAGAATTAGCCGAGGCATTGAAGTTTTGTTTATCAAAATTAAAAAAGAATTTAAACGATTCAGCCTATAATTTATTTTTGCATACCGCGCCGTGCAATGGACAAACTTACGATCACTATCATTGGCATTTTGAGATATTTCCAAAAACAAATACTTGGGCCGGACTTGAACTCGGCACGGGGATTGAGGTTTGTTCAATAATTCCCGAAAGAGCGGCAGAGATATTGAGGGAATAAATTATTGAAAGAATACAATAAGTTGCAAATAATTTATTTTTGTCTATGGATTTATCGTCTTTATTTAACAACTTTCCGCCCGAATTGGCGACTTTTATTATTTCAATGCTTCCGATATCAGAGCTGAGGGGCGCGATTCCTGTGGCGATAGGCGTTTATAATCTGAATCCCGTTGAAGCGTATTTGATAGCGGTTGTTGGAAATGCGGTTCCGGTGGTTTTTATTTTGAAATACATCAATCCTATTTCAAAATATTTAATGTCCAAATCAAAATTTTTCAACAAATTTTTTACTTTTCTTTTTGAAAGGACAAGAAGAAAGCATAATAAAAAGTTTGAAAAATGGGGAGTGCTGGCGTTGATAACTTTTGTCGCTATCCCGCTTCCCGTTACCGGCGGTTGGAGCGGGGCCCTTGCCGCTTTTGTTTTTGGCATTCCTTTTAAAAAAGCGTTACCATTGATTTTTTTAGGGATTATGATCGCCGGGGTGATTGTAACAGGACTAAGTTTGGGAGTGTTTGGCTAGAGAGGGTCGGATTTCTTTTGTTCCCCCTTTGTAAAAGGGGGCTAGGGGGATTTCCGGGCTTTATCGTTGGTTCAATGTCTCTGACTTGAACCATTTGTTTCTTCTCATCTGACTTATAAACAACAGCAATGCTTTTAAACTACGCTTTAAGAAATACAAGGTTCAGGTCAGGAGACACTGAACCAACGATAGCGAAACTCTACCTGAAAACGGGAATTAATTGATACTTCGGTTGAGCTTCGCTATCGCTACACTCAACAGTCCATTATACCTAGCAATCCATATTCTTGATACTTCGGTTGAGCTTCGCTATCGCTACACTCAACAGTCCATGGTGTATACTCAACAATCCGAAATTATTTCCATTATGTTCAACATTCCGAAACTATATTTCACTTTTGATAGCGGTAAAGTAAATTTTATAAGTTTATGAAAATACTTCTTACCGGCGGCGGAACGGGGGGGCATTTGATGCCTCTTTTGGCGGTTGTTTCTGAGTTGAAAAAACTTGGCAAAGAACAGGAAGCGAGCAAATTAGAGTTTTTGCTACTTAGTCCCGATAGCGAATTTAATAAAAGCATTTCTGACGCTGGAATTCAAATCAAGATAATAAAAGCGGGGAAACTTCGCCGTTATTTTTCTTGGGAAAATTTTGTTGATATTTTTAAAATTCCAGTCGGCATCATCCAGTCGCTATATCATTTATCTAAATTTAAACCGAATCTGGTTTTTAGCAAAGGCGGATTTGCCAGTATTCCGCCGATTGTCGCGGCGTGGATTTTAAGAATTCCGATTATCACTCACGAGTCTGATCTTATTCCCGGTTTGGCGAATAAAATTATCGCGCGCTTTTCTTCTAAAATTCTTATTTCTTTTTCCGCCACGGAAAAATATTTTAACAAAAGCAAAGTTACTTTGACGGGCAATCCCGTCAGGAGTGATATTAGCGAGGGTAATTCCGAGAACGCTTTTAAGTTTTTTGAATTATCTTTCAGTGTTCCAATCATTCTAATTTTTGGCGGGAGCCAAGGCGCGCAGAAAATAAATGAAATGATCTTAGAAATTCTGCCAGAGCTGACAAAAAAATACCAAGTCATTCACCAGTGCGGAACTAAAAATTATGACAAAATAAAAAGTGCGGTTAGCGATTTAAAACCGGAAGATTTGGAAAAATACAGGCTCTATCCCTACTTAGATAAAGAAATGAAAGACGCTTACGCGATTGCGGACATTGTTATTGCTCGCGCCGGAGCAAATAGCATTTCGGAAATTGCTGTTTTGAACAAGCCAAATATTCTTATTCCTCTTTCAACTTCCGCAAGCAATCATCAATTTAAAAACGCGGAATTTTTTGTTGAAAAAGACGCTTCGTTGATGATTGATGAAACTGTTTCAAATTCTGATGATTTATTGGATTGTATTTTTAAGATATTAGCCGATGAAAATCTTCAAAATAAAATGAAAAAATCATTGCAAAGTTTGTCCTCGCAAAATTCCGCGCGCAAAATCGCGGAGGAGATAATGAATGTAGCACAGTAAATCTTGTTCTATTTAGGCTCTT
>JAYEHC010000055.1:0-36715 GCA_034659355.1 Patescibacteria group bacterium
TCAAATTCAAAAGGAGTTTTTTTGTTGTATTTGGAATTAATCAGCAAATTCATTACCTCGTTCCAGATTCTACCAGCGCCGTTCTGTCCGGAGACATTTTCCATTGGCGTGTTATCGCTATTTCCGATCCAGACACCCGCCAAAAAATCAGGGGTATAGCCGATTGTCCAACTGTCGTGAAATCCTCGCGAAGTTCCTGTCTTAACCGCATAATTATTTTGAAATAAATCTAAGTTATTTTTTATTCCAAATTGCTCTATACCTGTTTTTCTATCAGAAAGAATTCTATTTATTAATTGGATATATTTTTCGTCAGTAATTTTTTTATTTTGCGAAAAATTTGCGCTGGCAAAGCAACTTAGACCATTTTTATCTTTATAAATATTCAGTGGTTGCAATATTCCTCTGTTGGGAAATATTGTAAAATAATAAGAAAGAGACATTAAATCCATTTCTAATTCGCCGAGGGCTATTCCAAGCTGATAATTTTGCAGTTCCTGTACTGGATGTAATTCTAAATCCTCAAGTAAAAATTGGTAAAAGTTATCCAAACCGACATATTCTAATACTTTCACAGTTGGTACATTCAGGCTATTAGCCAAACTGTAGTGAAGATTAATTTGTCCGCGATATTCACAATCGTAGTTTTTAGGATAAAAAGCAAATCCCGTATCAATTATATGTTTATATTCTTTATCATTCACGAGAGTATATGGCCGTAGTTTGTTTTCAAATCCTTTTAAATAAATAAACGGCTTTACGGTTGAGCCAATTGGTCTTGGCTTTGTCGCCATATTTATTTGGTAACCAGAAGAACTAATTTCCGGATTTGGCGATCCAATAACAGACAGAATTTCATTTTCAGGCAATTTAATGACAATAATAGCTCCATTGGTTGCATTTTTCTCATTCATTATCAATAAATTGCGTTTTAGAATTTCCCTTAGATTTTTACCAAGATCTTGGTCTATGGTTAGATCACAATTATCAGGACAGTCAATTCCAAGAGAACTTAATTCAAAATAATTAGCGCCTTTTGAATAACTTTTAAATCTTTTCTTTCTTTCAGCAATTTCATTTTTTGGAATTGGCTTCACGCTTTCTTCAATATCCGGTATTTTTAATCTTGTTGCCAAAGTTTTTACGGACGCGATGTTGTTTGAGGTAAAAGGATTGTTATTGGAAGGACTATTTATTCCGGATATTAATTTTAGTGTTTGCTCTTTACTTAATAGCTCCGGCTGTAAGTCAAAATATAAACGGCTGGCTTCACTTATTCCTTGGACACTGTTTCCAAAATAAATTGAGTTGGCGTACATTTTTATAATTTCTTTTTTAGGCAAATGAATTTCCAAACTGATTGCGTAAATTGTTTCTACAAATTTATTTTTTAAATTTCGTTTTGTCTCGTTCCCGAGTAAAATTTTAACAAGTTGCTGGGTAATGGTGCTGGAAGCAAGATTACTGTTCCCTTTTGTAAAATTATAAATAGCGCGCGCTGTGCTGATTGGGTTTATACCGGGATGGTAATAAAAGTACTGATCTTCTTTTTTCAAAATCAGTTCTTCAAATTGTGTAGGAATCTCATCTGAATATTCTGTGTAATATCCCGCGGAATTTGGTTTTACGATTATATTTTCTCCATTTCTGTCTTTTATAAACACGGATTGATTGTTTTTATAAACGGATACTAATTTGTTTTTTAATTTGAAACTCAATAAAAAACTGCCCAAAACCAAAAGAACAATCGCAGCTATTAAGACAAATAGAGTTTTTCTTTTCATATTAATAAGTCACAAGATGAAAATTTATTTTTTTATTGTCTATTTCACTTTAAAATACCTTCCGTTTGTTCTTGCGAAATTTTCCGGGAAATACATTTCGGAGACAACGGCGGGGAGGTGATGAAATTTTCCGGGTATTAAAACGCGGACATAATAGTCGTATTCATATTCTCCGGCGGGAAGTCTTTCCTTGAAAAGGAATAAACGATCATCTCGCAGTTCTTTCACATTCGGACGCAATTTTCTGTTATCATAATAACCGCGCCACCAGTCATAATTATTTTGCTCTTCTGCCAAAAGCGATTTATTTTCTGTGGCTAAATTAAAATTAATCAGTTCCGCTCCCGCCGGAATGAAATCTTCCACGGCAACAAAATTTCTCCCTTCCGGAACAAATATTTTGATATGTCCGCGCAGAACATCACCGGGGCTCGCTTGCGTA
Source organism: Patescibacteria group bacterium (assembly GCA_034659355.1). Lineage (GTDB taxonomy): Bacteria > Patescibacteriota > Minisyncoccia > JAHIHE01 > JAGLIN01 > JAYEHC01. The sequence goes on from JAYEHC010000055.1 coordinate 2,227, forward strand.
ACGGGGTTTTCTCCCTCTTTATCTTCCAGATGATAAAATTCGCGCGTGATTGAAAATCCTTCATCGCGAGGAGGGATTGTATCAATCGGTAAAAAGTATTTCAGGGAAATGTCATAATAGAAATTATTGTTCAGCTTATTGTGATTTTCCTTTTTAAAAGCAAGGGAGCTGAAAGACCCAAGTCCTAATTCGCTCACTGGAATTGTCAAACTGTTTTGATTGAAAATCGTCTGCTCGTTATAATCAAAAGACTGTTTTTCATCATCATCAAGCAGAATTTTCAAAGTGAATTCCGACTCGGTCTCTCTTTGCCAGATAAGATAATCGGTCATCGCGTCAATGACGGAAATCGTATTGTTCGTTGAACCCCATGATCCGTCTTTGTCGCGGCTTTGCAACAGCCAGCGCAAGATCCTGTCCAGAATTTCGTTATCTCTCTCGTCTTTTGACAAAGCTTTTAACAACAAAGCGGTATCTTTGGTTTGCGTTCCATAAAATTGCCAAAGCGTATTTTTGTTGGATGGCAGGAACGCTCCGCGAGAATCAATATCAATTTTGTTTTCCAGAATATCAAATACTTCATTCTTATATTCATTGCTAAAAATATCTTCATTTTCGCTTAACATTACAGCCAAAGTTGTCAGAGAAGTATTACTGATCTGTTCATTGAGAAGCAAGTTGTCGCTCCTCAATCCTTTTATATAGCTTGTCAGACTATTGTTGATCTTTCCATATTCTTTGATCTCTAATAAAGAGTTCGTTGCCAAAATGATTAAGTCTTTGTTTTCTTGCAAATTTTTATCGTAGCTCGCTGTATTATTGATATAAACAAAAGCTCGCTTTAAACTATTGTCGTTTATTTCATATCCCGCGTCCTTCAAGTCTTTCAGTGTATTGGTTATATGCAAAGTTAAATATATGTTTGGATTTCCGTCCGGATAATACGCAAAACCTCCGTTGGATTTTTGGTTCTCGTAAATCCTTGCCAGTCCGATTTCCACGATTTCGTCTATTGTGTATTCTTGCCCGTCAAATTCAATATTTTCCAATTCAAACTTATCGCCGACATTTTCCAAGTTTAATCCTTTTTTCACGATCGCGATTGAAGCAAGCTTGCTGGCAATTTGCTCGCTACAACCGTAGGGATAGCCTAGCAAATAGTTCAAGGCGTCTGACAAGAAAACTGCCAGAGTAGCGCTGTTTTGAATGGTCAACTCACCTTTATTTCCAACAATATCTTCCGGTAAATAAACAAATTCTTCAACCAGCGTTGCGTTTGAATATCCCGCCGTAGCTGTTGTCTCATAAGTATCATTTCTGGTTATCTTGATCGTATTTTCTACAGTATCTTCGTAAGCGCTGTTTTTAGCGAACAAAACAAATTTGTGAATACCATTTTGTTTGGATTGCTCGGCCGTAACATTGAAATAGACGGTCTCTGATCCGTTTGCTTCTATTTGAACATCTTTTTTACCTGAATCATTTTTCAGAAATAATGTCCCGCTCTTAAATTCAACTCTCAGATTCTGTTTTTGCTTTGTTTGGTTGAAAATTTTCGCGCCCAGATAAAATTCATCTCCCGGAACTATAAAACGCGGTTTCAGCGGAATAACCATAATATCTTTCCGCGCGATAAAGTCTTGATAATCAACTCCCAATTTTGTATCTTTGCTGATTCCGACTGATTCTACTTGCCAAGTGGTTAGATTGTCAGGCAGAGTGAATTTTATTTCCGCTTTCCCGTTTTTATCCGTTCTAACAACCGCTTGCCATAAAGCGGTATCTTTGAAAATTCCTCTTTTTTTCTTTGCCAGATCTTCCGATTCCGCGCCGCCGCCGCCTTTGGTTCCACTGGCAATATCAACTTCATAAAGAATATTTTCCAAATTGCTGGAAGTTGAGATCGTCAATGGAAATCCGCCGTAGAAAAATACGAGCGGATTTTTCTTTGGATTTCCTTTCAAAGCCAAAACGCTCAGATCCGCGACCGCCACGGAAAATTCCGTTTCTGCCGGATTGCCCGCGTAATCTTTCGCTTCAAGATTCAGCACGACTTCTTCTCCCGGCAAATATGTTTTTTTATCAGGCTTTACCGAAACATCCAACTCTTTTCTTTCTGTGTCCACTTTAAATTGAACTTGCCCGAATTTAACTTCCGGATTTGAATCCGCGGAAAGCAAAATTACCGAAACATAAAAATTGGGAGTATATTCCGCTAAAACCGGAAAGCTATAATTATAGAGACTTTGGTTAATATCAACAATTTCGTATTTAAAAACTTTTCCTCTTTCAATGCTAATCAGTGCTCTCGCTTTTTTGTAGGGAGATTTGATAATAATCTTTGCCTGGTTATCTATCTCCAAATCGCTCTTGTCAACAACTATTTCCAACTCCGTGTCATTTGTTCTTCTGACATCAACCTGCGCGTTTCCATAGACATAAATATTATAGCTGTTCGTGATTATATTTCCTCTGCTGTCTTTGCTTGTTGCTTTCAGTTCATATTCTCCTTCTTTGTCCAAGGAAAAGTTCCCGCTCCAATCGCTGTTTTGATTCGTGCTAATCGTTTTTTCTTGAATCAATTCCAGTTCTTTTTCCCATTTATAATAATATCCTCCGTCAACTTCTTTTCTTTTATTCTGCACCCATTTTATTTTATTGATTTGCAATTTAATATTTTGAACGGAAATTTCTTTTCCCTCGGTATTAACTGATTTTACTTTGGCTTTGAAAGATTCATTTTTACTTAGGAAATATTTATCGGTTTTTAAACCAAGATAATATTCTCCCCGATGAACAACAAACGATTTCTGCGCGGAGACAGCCTGACCATTGGAATTCTTGATAGTAATATAAACAACGAATATTTTGCTTTTAACATCTTTTTGATCCGCAAACAGTTTATTGAGATCAAGTCGGTGCGATATTTTCGCCTTGCCGGAACTATCCAGTTCAGTTTTATTTCTCAAAATAAATTTATCTCCATAACTGCAATCATAGCAATAATACCACCGCGATCCGAAATTGAAATATTCATCCGTGTATTTGTCAAAATAATAATCTTGGCTGCCAATGCTATATTCCACTTCCCCGCCTTCAACCGCGGCTCCGAAATAATAGCTGGCGTCAATATCAAGATTGAGCATATCGCCTGATATATATTCTTCTTTATCCGTTTTTGTTTCCACTTTGAACGGAGCCGGGACATATTCCTCAACTTCAAAATATGCTTTCGCGTTTTTAGCAACGATTCTATACCGACCCAGCGAGGCTTTTGTGTCTAAGATTAATTTTGTGTTGAAAGTGCCAAAATCGTTCACTTCCAATTCTTGACTCAATATTTCTTCATTCTTGCTGTTATAGACCTTCAACGGAATTTTTTTATCTCTGAAAATCTCATAATCGCCGTCATATCCTATCCGGTAAAGTCCTTTAATATGAACTTCTTGTCCCGGTTTGTAAATCGGACGGTCCGTATATGAATATATTTTCTGCGCCGTTTTGGCGACACTGCCATAACCAAGCTTATTGTCATATCTGGTAATTAAAGCGCTGTCGTTTCCCTTTGTCACAACCACGCCGTGTAAATTATTAGCAACCGCCACTTCGGCAATACCCAACCGGTCTGTAAAATATGAAGACAGTTTTTTCATTTTTACTTTGGAATTTTCTTTAACACCTTCAAAAAGCTGAACCTTTGCTCCCGCAATCGGATTCGCGCTTTTCAGATCTGTCACCCAATAAATATTTTTTAATCTAGCTTGCTGTTCGCTGTTTAAATTGACATCCCAATTATTACTGCTGTTTCTTATTTCAACTCTTTTTTCCACAATTCCTAAATTCGTCACTGTTAAATAAGTTCTTTCGTGCACTTGCTTTTTGTTTCCCCATCTTGTTTTATAATCAGGATGTGAAAAAGTCAGAATATAATGCCCCAAAGGATCTTCCAAATAATCTTCCAAATTAACCGTGAAATAATTTCTGACCCAATATTTTTTTTGCAATCCTATTTTTTTGCTGACAACTTTCTCGCAATTTCCGACCACATAAGAAGAATTTGTATAAGACGGCTTGTTCTCCAAATAATAAAGCATATCCTGCGGTTTCAATTTGCAAATATGGAAATTAACATAATCCATATTCTCAACGGCATAGGTCAGCTTTGTTTTGTCCGGAGTTGTAATACTGTATTGTCTCTGGAAATTATGAAAGTTAAGATGGTGTTCCGGCATCTTGCCTGTCCTGAATTTTTTCTTAATCATTTCCTCTTCGTCAAAATTATCTACAACTTTAATTTCTATCTCGTAATCGCTCTCCGGCATCAAGCCGTATGCGATTTTAGTTTCAAATTCGTTAATATGGCACTTGCGATATTTTACATTATTTTTAGTAACTTTTATTGGTCTGTTCCAATATTTAAATTCAAAACCGGGATTAGCTTTGATATAATCGCTGACATCCTCTTTCGCCGGAACTGACAGCGGGCTATTAGAACAAATTATAAATTCGCTTAAACTGGCGTTGCTCGCATTGTATTCGGGAATGGTTCTCAATATTTTTAAGCGGGGAATTATTTTGATATCTTTTACGATCGGCCGGACATTCAATTGCAATCCTTCCTTATTTATAATCTTGTCAAAATTCAATTTTAAAACATCCGAGTTATTGATTTTTCCATAATCAAACGATAAATAAATTCTTTTTTGGTCATCTTCTTTCTCACATTTCACATTTTCTCCAAATCTCAGGTCTTCTTCTTTTTCTTTGCATTTTTTCCCATAACCGATTTCTATCATCTCGTTAGCGCTGATCTTGCTTTTCGCCAGATCAATATCTTCATAAAATCCGATCCACAATTTCCCCTGCGGATCAAAGAAATCAGGCGTGGAGAAACTCGTCCTTTCCGAAGAAGCGCTGATTTGCTTGATCTCCCCGGAAACATTGATTGTCAACTCCCGCGCTTCCTCAAGAATAATATCTCCTTCCTGAGGATAAGCCTTATTTATTTTCAAATGATAGCTGTTATTGAAATCCCAGAGTTTTCCTCTGCCATGCCGATCTTTTTTGTTATAAATATAAATGACAGATTCATTGGTTGTCTTCTCGTATTTTTCGCTTTCTTTGTTATAGGTATTTTTAGTTCCGTACTCGGCAACAAAGTCAATCTGCTGATTATTGGCAGTAACATTTTTAATCGTTATTTCACTCATTGTTTTTCGGAGATCAACCGGCTGATTGAAAGCTATTCTGATCGGGCTGTTATAGATAATGTGTTTATTATCAGCGAGCTGATAACGCAACACCCTCGTTTTAAATTGATGTTCAAAATCGTCTATTTTTAATCCGTCCATAGAAGCAAAATCGGATTTTATTTTAACCGCATAATTTGAAGAGCGGGTCAGCCTTTCGTCTGCGATAAACTGAACCGTTCTTGTTCCGATCCATTTGAACTTTCCTTCCGTCGCCGGTTCAACTTCTATCGGAATATCAAAATCCGCTAAAACATCAAGGGTTGTAATCGGTGTCATTGGACGATTAAACATCACGGTAATTTCCGAATCTTCGCTTGCTTCTGAACCGGCTTTTGGAAAAACGGTCAGAACTTTCGGATCATCAACGACTAAGAAATCACTGCCGATATTTTTTTCTTTTATTTTTAGAGCTACCTCATAATATCTTCCCATCTTCAATTTTTCATCCGGATCAAAAACAACTTTTTTCTCGTTTCCGCTTTCTATCCACTCACCGTCTATTTCAGGATAGAATTCAACACTGTCTTTAGCCTCCTGTTTGCTAATTTCCATATTAGGCGGAATGTTTATGGTAATGCTCGCGCTTTGGGAGATTTTATCGTTAACTAAAGAGAACGCCTTGGCATATTCAACACGAGGAATTAAAGACTCCGGTTTTTTATCATAAATGTAAAAAAGAATGCCGCTGATAACTGCTATGAATAAAAATAAAGAGGCGGCAACAGCGACTCTTTTTCTCTTGATTTGTTTAATTAAAAACTGTTTTGTTTTTTGAAAAATTTGTTTTGGCATAGTTAAATCTTAGTTGATTAAAAAACTACAACATTGGTATGGCGACATTGTTTTAGATAGGCTCTGCTGATTTTCTCCAATTATTCCCCCTTTAATAAAGGGGGCTAGGGGGATTTCCTGGCAGGATTGATTAAAATAAACTAAATTATTTTTTTAAATTATTTCTAAGTTTATCTCTTTTTATAAAAAATAGACGAAAATCAGCAGAGCCTAGATAACTATATTAACCAATCTTTCTTTTACAAAGATTACCTTTCTAATTTCCTTGTTCTCAATCCACTTCTTTATTTTCACGCTTTCAAAGGCGAGTTTTTTCGCGTTTTCTTCTGAAATATCAGCGGGAACTTTTTTCTGATCGCGAAGTTTACCGTTTATTTGAATAACAAGCGTTATTTCTTTTTCTTTGATTAATTCTAAATTATATTTAGGAAAAGATTGTAGATGAATGCTTTCCTGATTGCCAAGCATTTCCCAAAGTTCTTCCGTAATGTGTGGAGCGAAAGGAGATAATAAAATTAAAAATTGGGAGTAATGAGTTGCGGATATTTTCTCTTCTTTTTCCAAACTATTTAAAAATATCATCAGCTGCGAAATCGCTGTGTTAAATTTCAAATTATCAATGTCTTCCGTTACTTTTTTTATTGTTTTATGTAATAATGGTTCTATGGATTTAGACGCGATAAATCGCGTCTCTACTTTTATTTGCAATTTACATACTCTTTCCAAAAATCTGCTCATTCCAACTAAGCTGTTTGTGTTCCAGGGAATCGCTTCGCTGTACGGTCCCATAAACATTTCATACAATCTAACTGTGTCGGCGCCATATTGCCTGATGACTTCATCGGGATTGATAGTATTGCCCCGTGACTTTGACATTTTCTGCCCATCTTCCGCTAAAATCATTCCGTGCGATCTTCTTTTTTTGTACGGTTCAGCGGTATTTACAAAACCTAAATCATACAAAAACTTATGCCAAAATCTGGAATATAATAAATGCAAAGTTGTATGTTCCATTCCGCCGTTATATAAATCAACAGGCATCCAGTGTTTAATATTTTTTTGAGAAGCAAATTCTTGATTATTTTTGGAGTCTAAATATCTTAAATAATACCAGCTTGATCCCGCCCAATTCGGCATCGTGTCTGTTTCTCTTTTCGCTGACTTACCACATTTTGGACATTTCACATTTACCCATTTATCAATTTTTGCAAGAGGGGATTTGCCAGTATCCGTCGGTTCGTAATTTTTTACTTCTGGTAATTCAAGCGGCAAGTCTTTTTTTTCTAATGCGACATTTCCGCACTTCTCGCATTTCACAATCGGAATCGGCTCGCCCCAATAATGCTGTCTTGAAAAAACCCAATCGCGCAATTTATAATTTGTCGCTTTTTTGCCAAAGTTGTTTTTTTCCAGCCATTTAGTTATTTTCTTTTTAGCTTCTTCTGTTGTCAAGCCATTTAAAAAATCTGAATTAATTAGTTTTCCTTTTCCTATATGATAATGCTTCCCATTTCTAACTTCTTCTAAAAATCTTTCTATCCCATTTTCTATTGTTTCATTCTGTGGATTCCAACTAACAACAGTTCCACCTCTACATTGTTGAATGCCATCTTTGTCTATAATTATATAATTTCTAACATTTTCAAACTTTATAGGATCAACTACACATTTTATCTCCAACCCAAACTTCTTCGCAAATTCAAAATCCCTTTCATCATGCGCCGGGACAGACATAATCGCGCCGGTGCCATAAGAAGCTAAAACATAATCCGCGACCCAAATCGGAATTTCTTCGTTATTAACCGGATTTATCGCTTTAATTCCTTTCAATTCAACTCCCGTTTTTTCTTTCGCCAAATCAGTTCTATCCAAATCGGATTTATTTTTCGCTTGCTCAACATATTTTTGAACTTCATCTAAATTCAAAATTCTAGATTCTAAACTCTTTATCAAATTATGCTCTGGAGACAAAACCATATAAGTACATCCAAATAAAGTATCGGGACGGGTCGTAAAAACCTCTACGGAGCTCGGCTCCGAAATTTCGGAGCCGAGCTCCGTAGAGGTTTTTACCGCAAATTTTACTGTCGCTCCCTCGCTTCTACCAATCCAATTCACTTGCTGCGTCTTAATTTTATCCAAATAATCAACGGTATCCAAATCTTTAATCAATCTTTCCGCGTATTTTGTAATTCGGAGCATCCATTGTCTCATTGTCTTTTTTTCCGCTGGCGCGCCACATCTTTCGCAAGTATTGTTCACCACTTCCTCGTTTGCCAGTCCAATCTTGCAGCTCGGACACCAGTTTATCGCCATTTTTGTTTCGTAAGCCAATCGATGATTATCAATAAACTCTCTTTTTTCCAAATCATTTAAATTTTTCGGAATATCTAAATCTTTAATATCCCGCGCCTTGTCCGATTTCTCATCATAAAAACTGTTAAACAATTTTAAAAAGATCCACTGTGTCCATTTATAATATTTCGGATCAGTCGTATTTATTTCACGCGACCAATCAAAACTTGGTCCATAACTTTTGATTTGACGAGTGAAGTTTTTAATATTATTTTTTGTTACGATCTTTGGATGAGTTTTTGTTTTAATCGCAAAATTTTCTGTTGGCAATCCAAAAGCGTCCCAGCCGATTGGGTACATAACATTATATCCGTCCATCCTTTTTTTTCGTGCGACAATATCAATCGCAATATGGCTTCTTAAATGTCCAACGTGAAGCCCAGCTCCGGATGGATAGGGAAATTCAATTAAACAATAAAACTTTTTCTTTTTAGAAAAATCTTCTGCTTTATAAATGTTACTCTTGTCCCATTCTTTTTGCCATTTTCCTTCAATTTTTTGAGGGTTATATTTTTGCATACTAATTTTATATATACTAAACTATAATTTATACTAAAAGCAAACTAACTAATTTTATTTATAGCTTTTTTCTCACGATCGTGAGAAAAAGGCTATATTTCTATCTAATTTATTTATCTAATATTCTTTTGGTTTTTGTATTTGATTACTTTATTCAAAATTTTATTTTTGGTTTTATTTACTTTATTTATTTTAATTATAACAGATTTTAGTTTATTGTATAGATAACGAAATCACAAAGTTTTTAAGATAGGCAGGCTTGTGTTATAATAAAATTATTAAGAAAGGATGGTTATTTTAAATCTCTAACTTGAACTAACCACTTTTTTAGCTTATGAAAAAATGAAAAAGATTTTTGGAAAGGGGAGGTCGTTGTTGTTTATGGTGCGCGACAAGTGGGAAAAACTACCTTTTTACGGGAACCAGTTTGTAACCGGTTTCCAATATTTCCCAAGCGAATAAAACTATCAAAGTATTTCCCCCGTCTTAAAAACACAAAACGATAAAATAAAATTGTTGAGATTTAGAAACAAAAGGAACTGTTTATAAAACAGTTCTCGCGAGGAGAACACAATTGTCAATACCTTGCGTTAAAACCTTGCTTGTTGGCTCCACTCTTCTGAGTGGAGCCATTTGTTTATACGACAAGCCGTCTATACCCAGTCGCTAATTAATTGCTGATAGGATTTTTTGCGCAGTTTAACAACAGACTCCAGTCAGGAGACTGGAGCCAATGAATAAAATAAATATATTTTGGGTCAAGCTAACTAAAATTAATAGCAAGGCTCTTTTTATTTTTATTTAGAGTAATTCTATGCTATAATAAACCATAATAAATCAATTTTAGAGCACTAATAAAACCAAAAAAATGGAAAAATTACAAGGTTTTGAAAATTCTAATCAAGAATATAGCGAAAAGGAATTTAGAGAGCAAGGAACTGACGCTCTTTTGCGTTTCTTGGACACTGCGGAAAATGCGAAGTTTCTACATGACAAAAAATTTGAAGAAATTTTTGCTGATGAAGAAAGTAAAAGAGACTTTGTTGATAATTTGGAAATTGAAGAATTTATTGAATTACTTAACACTTTTAATGGAATTTTAAGAAATAAGGAAAAAGAAGAGTGGAGAATGGATGGAGAAACTGTTGCTCTTGTAGGTTTTGTAGATGGTGCTATTCCTCCTCAACACGAAGATAAACCAGAGTTATTGGCAAAAGTTTTATCTGTTGCAAAAGAAATGAACCAAAATAAAAAGGATTTAAAAGATATCGCCTTGCTTTTTTCATCCTCTATCAATGCTATACATTCCTATGCAGACGGCAATGGAAGAACAAGCAGATTGATTTATTCATTGTTTACTCAAGATTTTAATGATGAAACAAAAAAAGAATTGAAAGAAGTTTTGTTAGAAGGTGGCAGAGAAAAAATAAATATTAATCCTGGATTTATTGAAGGCGAAATAGAGGATCTGGTAGGAATAAAAGAACCAAATATAAGCAAGGGTGAAATAGCACAATTTTGGCGAGACGATAAAGTTGGAAAAAGGAAAGACATAAAATTTAATCAAGAAATTAACAAAGCGGACAAAGAACTGTTTTTTAATCGTTTGGATAAAGATAATGAATATTTTTTTTGGAGCGTAGTTAAATATTTACAAGACAATTCTGATATAAATAGAGAAAAGTGTTTAAAAGAAATTCCTAATAGTTCCAACAATGCAATGGCAATTCCAATCAGTATTTTATCAAAAAGTTTAGATAATGAAAAATTGAATAAAATATTTCAAAATTATAGAGATTTAAAAAAAGAATATGTTGAAAAACTGATTGATTCTATCGCTAATCCTGATAAAAAAGAATATCAAATTGAAATTAAAGGACAAAAAATTTCAATAAAAGATTATTTTGAAAGTAAGATAAAGGAGGAACAAGAAAGATGAAAATAAATAAATTAAATATTTTAAAACACTAACCAAAAAAAATTAAAAAGAGAACACAAAAAATATTCCTTGGCTTAAAGACGCAAACAAATGCTTTTGATTTTATAATTTGGCGTTGACAAATATGGATTGCTATGCTATTATAGTAGTAAATATAACCGTTATAAATATTACTATTTGTTTATGAAGTTCTATAACAGAGAAAAAGAAATAAAAATAATCAATGAAATTGTAAAGAAAAGCAAAAAAAGCGGACAGTTGATTGTGTTGCAGGGAAAGAGAAGAGTTGGCAAGACAGCTTTAATTCTTCATACTTTTAAAAAACAGAATTTCCTTTATTTTTTTGTTAGCAAGAAAACAGAGAAAGAATTACTGGATGATTTTAGAGAAGAAATCAGCAAAAAATTAGATCTGCCGTATTTAGGCGAATTTAAAAGTTTAAAGCATCTATTGGAATTTTTGTTTGATTATAGCAAGAAAAATAATTTAATTGTTGTTTTTGACGAGTTTCAAAATTTTAAAATAATCAATCCTTCTCTTTTTTCGGACTTGCAGAAATTTTGGGACTTAAATAAAGACAAAAGCAAGATTGCCATATTCTGCATTGGTTCAATGTTCACTCTGATCAAAAAAATTTTTACTTCTTCAAAGGAGCCGTTATACAACAGAGCTAATAAAATCATAGAACTTAAACCTTTTGATTTAAAAACCCAGCAGACTGTTTTAAAAGATTTTAAATTATTGTCCCCCAAGAATTTTCTAGTTTTCTATTCGCTTTTTAACGGAATGCCGAAATATTTTGAATTGATAGAAGATAATGATTTAAGAGGCAAGGATATAAAGCAAATTATTAAAAAGTTGTTTTGCGAAGAAGACGCCTATTTAATCAAAGAAGGCAAAAATATTTTAATTGAAGAATTCGGCAGGTCTTATGAGAAATACTTTTCAGTTTTAACGGCTATTGCTCTGGGAAAAACAACTAAAAACGAGATATATAATTATACTGGCATAAATATAAATTCTTTGGGGGTTTTGCTAAAAACGCTGGAGGATTTTTATGAAATCGTAGAAAGAAAGATTCCTGTTTTAGAAAAAAAGGCAAGTTCCAAATTAAGTTCGTATAAAATCAAAGATGAATTTCTATCTTTTTGGTTCCGCTATATTTACAAAAAAAATTATTTGATAGAAATAAAAAATTGGCAAGCGCTGTTTAATTATATTGATAAAGATCTGGATAATTATTTGGGATTTAAGTTTGAAAATTTAGTCAGAGATTATTTGATAGAACAAAATAATAGCAAAAATAATATTTTTGATTTTGAGCAAATCGGCTCTTTCTGGAAAAGACCTGATTTATCCGGCGATAATAAGGAGATAGATATCGTAGCGGTTAGTAAAGAAAGTAAAACAGCGCTGATTGGCGAATGTAAATTGAATTTTAGTAAAGTGAATCAAAACTTGGTTGATAATTTAATTAGAAAAAGCAAGTTTGTTTCTAAGCTGAAAAATTATAAAAAAGTTTTTTATATTTTTACCGTTAAAGAATTGCCGAAAGAAAAAAAGAAAATTCTGGCGAAAAATGATTTTAAGTTTTTGTCGTTGGAGAAAATAATAAAGAAATTATAAATTTTAAAAAACTAACCAAAAAAAATTTTGCGGGAACCAGTTTATAACTGGTTTCCAATATTTCCCAAGCGAATAAAACTATCAAAATATTTTCCCTGTCTTAAAAACGCAAAACGATAAAATAAAATTGTTGAAATTTAGAAACAAAAGGAACTGTTTACAAAACAGTTCCCGCGAGGATGTCTTATGTCTTCTTTTGCAATCAAAGTGGCATTTTGTCAAGAAAAGAACATCTCAAAGAATTATTTAATGACACAATTGAAAAATAATTTTTAAAATTAAAATAGAGTTGTTTTACATTTCAATACTCTTACAAAAACTGGTTTGCAATCAGTTCCTAATATCTTCCAAGCAAACAAAATTATTTAATTTTTAACAACCAAAAAAATGAAAAACAGAACACAAAAAAACATCCTCTGGTTTGAGGAAGTAACCAATAAAGATGTTAATCTTGTTGGCGGGAAAAATGCGTCACTAGGGGAAATGTATCAAAAATTAACTAAGAAGAAAGTAAACATTCCAAATGGGTTTGCTTTGACAGCGCGCGCTTATCGGCAGTTTATGAAAGAGTCGGGACTGATGAATGAAATTAAAGAAATTTTAAGTGACCTTGATACGCACAATATCAGAAATCTTTCTGAAAGAGGAGAAAAAGTCAGACAGGCGATTATGTCTGCAAAGTTTCCTGAACATTTAAGTGATGAAATTGCTAAAGCTTACAAGGAAATGGAAAAGATGTATGGGAAAAATGTTGATACAGCGGTAAGATCAAGCGCAACGGCGGAGGATTTACCGGACGCTTCTTTCGCGGGACAGCAGGATACCTATTTAAATATTAAAGGAATTCACAATGTTGTTTATGCTACTCATCAGTGTATTGCTTCGCTTTTTACAAATCGCGCTATTTCATATCGTGAAGACAAGGGATTTGATCATTTTACAATTGCACTTTCAGTTGGCATTCAAAAAATGGTTCGCAGTGATCAGGCAGTTAGTGGGGTGATGTTTTCTATCGATACGGAGTCTGGATTTCGTGATGCAGTCTTGATAAATGCTGCTTATGGACTTGGAGAAAATATTGTTCAGGGGAAAGTTACACCTGATGAATTTTATGTTTTTCAACCAACACTTAAAAAAGGATTTAAGCCGATTATAGAAAAAACTCTTGGTTCAAAAGCTTTTCGCTTAATTTATAGCACAGAAGGAAAATCACCTATCAAAAATATCGCAGTTTCAAAAGAAGATAGAAAGAAATTTTGTATTACGAACGCAGAGATTATAAAACTTGCAGAGTGGGCAACAATTATTGAAGAACATTATAAGAGACCAATGGATATGGAATGGGCAAAAGATGGGGTGACGGGAAAATTGTTTATTGTTCAGGCTCGTCCAGAAACAGCGCAAAGTGTGCGGGATGTAAATATTTTAGAAGAATATATTTTAAGAAAAAAAAGCAGGATTCTTTGTTCAGGCGCGAGTGTAGGCTATAAAATCGGTAAAGGAAAAGTTAATCTTATTAAAGATGTAAGTGGTATTGAAGATTTTAAAAAAGGAGAAGTCTTAGTGACAGAGATGACCGATCCTGACTGGGAGCCGATTATGAAAATTGCTTCAGCAATTGTCACAAATTCAGGAGGAAGAACTTGTCATGCGGCAATTGTTTCGCGGGAGCTGGGAATTCCGTGTGTTGTTGGCACAAGGATTTGCACAGAAGTTATTAAAAACGGAAAGGATGTGACTGTAAGTTGCGCAGAGGGCGAGGAAGGATATGTCTACGAAGGATTACTTGATTTTGAAGTCAAGAAAACAAATATTGGTAAGATCAAAAAGCCGAAAGTAAAAATAATGATGAATCTTGCCGAACCAGAGCAAGCATTTACACAATCGTTTATTCCAAATGACGGAGTGGGTTTAGCAAGAGAGGAGTTTATTATAAACAATACAATAAAAGTTCATCCATTAGCATTAATGGCTCTGGATAAGAAAATAAAAGGTGTTGTAATTGATAGGCAAACAGTTAGTAAGATACATCATATTACTGCTGGTTATAAAACTAAAAATGATTTCTTTATTGATAAGTTGGCGCAAGGGATTGGAAAATTGGGAGCTGCTTTTTATCCAAAAGATGTTATTGTAAGATTTTCTGATTTCAAAAGTAATGAGTATGCTAACTTGATTGGTGGGAAATATTTTGAGCCGAGCGAAGAAAATCCAATGATTGGTTGGCGAGGCGCTTCAAGATACTATGACGATAAGTATAGGGAGGCGTTCAAAATGGAATGTGAAGCGATTAAAAAAGTTCGTGAGGAATTCGGGTTGACGAATGTTATTGTGATGGTACCATTTTGTCGAACAGTAGAAGAAGGTAAAAAAGTTTTAGCGGTAATGAAAGAAGCGGGACTTGAAAGAGGAAAGAATAAATTGCGAGTCTATGTAATGGCAGAAATTCCAGCAAATATTCTTTTAGTTGATGAGTTTGCTAAGATTTTTGATGGTTTCTCAATTGGTAGTAATGATCTAACTCAGTTAACTCTTGGAATTGACAGGGATAATGGAAATTTATCTCATATTGCCAATGAGAAAAATGAGGCAGTAAAAATATTAATTAGACAACTCATCAAAGGTGCTCATAAAAGAAAAAGAAAAGTTGGTATTTGCGGACAAGCGCCATCAGACTTTCCTGACTTTGCGGAGTTTGTTGTTAAAGAAGGAATTGACAGTATTTCTTTAACATCTGATACGGTTTTGAAGACGATGATTTATTTGGGGAAGAAACGGTAGATATTGGATATTAAATATTAGGATATTGGAGCGAGGGCTTCATCCCGAAAAAATATTGTTGGCTCCATAGTCCTGTAGGGCTGTGGAGCCGAAGTGTGAGAATGTAAAATATCATTAATCTGGATTATCTATGAATGAGCTCATAACAATACTCGGTACTGTTTTTTCAGGAATATCAATAATATTATTTTGTGTTGTTCTTAAAATTATTTTTGTGGATTTGCCAAAATACGAAAAACAAATAAATAAATTATACAAAGAGAAAGAAGAAAAAATAAAAAAAGAAAGAAGAAGTACAAAATTAACTATGCATATTGAAGGAGCTATAGAAAATATAGAGAAAGAATATAATCCTAAAATTAAGGAGTTGGAGAGAAAGAGAAGATTTCTTTTAGATAAAATACCGTTTTTAAGAAAATAAGAAACGGGTTATTATATCTAAAGCCCCGTCAAAGTTTTCAATAAGGACTCTGACGAGGCGGAAAAAATTAAAGAATAAAAATTCTCGCATTAAGATTCCACAGCCCTGCGGGACTATGGAACCAGCGATATATTGATTTTTCCTAAAAACAAAATTGGACAATTTTGGTAGTCCGTTGACAGAATTGTCCAGATGGTGTATATTGACATTATGATTAAAAGAAATATTACCAAAAAAATATTGGCATATTATAAGCAATATCCAATTATATCATTGACTGGTCCGAGACAGTCCGGAAAAACTACATTAGTGAAAAAGATTTTTCCAAAAAAGCCGTATGTTAATCTTGAAGATTTGGAGAATAGAGAATTCGCGCTGAATGATCCGAAAGGGTTTTTGTCACAATACGAAAACGGCGCGATTATTGACGAAGTTCAAAGAGTTCCTGAGATAATATCGTATCTTCAAGTCACGGTGGACGAGAAAAAGAAAAATGGTCTGTTCGTTTTAACAGGATCACAGAATTTTCTTCTGATGGAAAGTATTGGGCAATCGCTGGCGGGACGAACGGCAATTTTTAAGTTGTTTCCTTTTTCTTCGTCTGAATTATTTTCAGCAAAAGCAAAATTCAATAAAACTAAAATAGATGACTTGTTATTTAAAGGATTTTATCCGAAATTGTTTGATAAGAAAGTTGATACTGTCGGCTACTATACAAATTATATCCAAACTTATGTGGAACGGGATGTGCGCTTGATAAAAAATATTTCCAATTTGAGCATATTCAAAAAGTTTTTAAATTTGTGCGCCGCAAGAACAGGTCAGCTGTTAAATATTTCCTCATTAGCTGAAGATTGCGGTATAAACCAAAAAACAGCGCAATCTTGGCTGTCAGTTTTGGAAGCAAGTTTTATTATTTATTTATTGCGCCCGCATTATAAAAATTATAATAAGCGCGTCATCAAGATGCCGAAAATTTATTTTTACGATACTGGTCTTTTGTGTTCATTGCTTGGATTAACAGACAAAAAACAGCTTAAAAATCATTATTTAAAAGGAAGTATTTTTGAATCTTTTGTAATTTCAGAATTTATTAAATATAAATATAATCAAGGAGCAGAACCAAATGTTTATTTTTGGAGAGACAAAATTGGAAATGAGATTGATCTTCTAATTGAAACGCCAAATAAAATAATACCAATTGAAATAAAATCAGGGCAGACAATTAATAGTAATTATTTTAAAGGATTGAAATATTATAATAATTTATCGCAAGGCAGCGGCAAAAATTCTTATGTTGTCTATGGCGGTAATTTAAAACAGTTAAGAAGCGAAGCGAATGTTTTGGGCTGGGAGTATTTATATAATAATATTGATAAAATATTAAAATAATTAATAGTATTTCTTTAACATCTGATACGGTTTTGAAAACGATGATTTATTTGGGGAAGAATAAGTAGCTTTTTAGGTTGTAGCTTCTTAGCTTTTTAGGTTGTGGATTTTCTTAGGCTGGCTCCATAGTCCCGATAGGGCTGTGGAGCCGTGATGCGAAATGTTAAATATTGATTTAAGTTCTCTATGGATTATTGTCTCGCTATAATTCTTATTGCTATTCCCGTAACATTGGTTACTGTTGTTATTTTTGTCGAGATTAGTAGAATTGAAAAACAAATAAATAAGTTGCATAAGGAAAAAAGAGAGAAAATAAGAGATGCAAAAGATCCTCGTAGCAGTTTATGTTATGACATGAGATTTTTAGATAATGAAATAGAGGATTATGACTTGCAAATTGAAGGATTAGAGAAAAAAAGAAGATTTCTTTTAGACAAAATACCATTTTTAAAGAAGTAAAAATATGTTTGATATAAAAATAGGAATCGAAAAATTTTTAATACAGTTATTAGCTATAATAAGGAAATCATGGAATGGGAAAGATTTAAAATTTAGAAATAATGCTTGTTGGAAAAAAAATAAAGAAGTGCCATTTTGCCAAGTATGTTTTGATAATGAAGGGAAACTAAATCCTCTTCAATCTATTGCTGGATTTGATTGGGATTATGAGTGCAAGAATTGTAAAGAACATTTTTATGTAAGTAAAAAAGGACCAAAAGTAGAAGTTAATCGCAGGTAATTTATTAAATATAGAAAGGGATAAAATTATGGAAAAGAAAAAAGAAAATTTTACTGATGCGATAATTTGTATTTTAGTAATGTTTTTAATTATTTGGGTTTTAACTGTTTTAGATAAAAAGGTTGATAAAAGTGGTCCAACTCCATATCGTCCTATTGAAGATGAAGGTCATTTAAGATGGGCTGATGGATAAAACAAAATATAATACCATCACATAATAAAGTCCCGCATTAAAATTCCACAGTCCTACGAGATTATGGAACTGACATTAACCGATATTAAAACACACCCCATCCGCTTCGCGAATTACCCTTCTCAAGAGGGGAATAAATTAAAATCGTTTCGCGAAGCGAACAAATTCCCCTCTTGAGAGGGGTAATCCCGCAGGGATGGGGTGTGTAAAAACAATACTATGCGCAAAATAATCCCCTATAACCCAAAACTAAAACAGCTCGCCAAAAACCTAAGAAATAATAGTACTTTATCAGAAGTATTGTTATGGCAACATCTAAAAAATAAAAAAATGAAAGGATATGATTTTCATCGCCAAAAACCAATTGGAAATTATATCGTTGATTTTTTCTGTAATGATCTAATGCTGGCAATTGAAATTGATGGTATCAGCCACAATGAAAGAATTGATAAAGACATAGAAAGACAAAGGCAAATAGAAAGCTTCGGAATAAGTTTTTTGAGATTTGATGATCTTGATATAAAAAAGAATATTGTGGGAGTGATTGTGGCGATTGAGGGTTGGATTAATAGAGATGGTTTATAATACATTTATAACACACCCCATCCGCTTCGCGAATTACCCCTCTCAAGAGGGGAGTTTATTACATTACTCGTTGCGGAAACTATTTTCTAAACAACTCCCAATATTCTCCCGCGGGAACGGATTTGTAATCCGTTTCTGATGTTTTGAAAAATAACAAGGCTTATGTTGTCGGTAAAATCTTATGATAAGAACAAAGACTGTTGATATTTAAAAACAAAGGGAACTGTTTACAAAACAGTTCCCGCGAAAAAAATATAACTAACACGGTAAAATATCAAACACAAAAGTTTAATCCGATATTTTAATAACTATGAAAAAACAGCAAACAATTTTTAGCGCGATTCAACCATCGGGAGAATTGCATCTTGGCAATTATCTTGGAGCTCTTCGGAATTTTTTGGAGTTGCAGGATAAGTATAATTGCTTTTTCTTTATTGCCGACTATCATTCAATTACGGAAAATTATGATCCGCGAGAAAAGCCAAAACAAATTTTTGATTTGGCGTTGGATTTTTTGGCGATTGGACTGGATCCCGAAAAATGCGCGCTTGCTGTCCAGTCGCAGGTCCCGGAACATTTGGAACTGGCTTGGATTTTTAATACCGTTACGCCGATTTCAGAATTGCAAAGAATGACGCAGTTCAAAGACAAAGCAAATCAGCAAAACAAGAATATTAATATGGGACTTTTTGATTATCCGGTTTTGCAGGCCGCTGATATTTTAATATATAAAGCTGACGCTGTTCCGGTTGGCCAAGATCAACTTCAACATATTGAACTGACCAGAAAAATCGCGCGAATTTTTAATAATAAATTTGGCGCAACTTTTCCAGAGCCAAAAGATATCATTACCAAAACGCCAAAAATAATGTCACTCACAGATCCGACTAAAAAAATGAGCAAAAGCCACGGCGTAAAATCTTATCTTGGGATTAATGATCAGCCAGAGGTAATAAAAAAGAAAATAAGAAAGGCGGTCTCAACTACCGAATATAATAAAAATATTTATAGTTTCTACGCAACTTTATTAAAAGAATTCGGCACCGAAAAAAATAAAAAATATTTTGAAGAAAAACTTGATGATCAAGATATAAAATTCTCCGAATTAAAAGACGCGCTGGCAGAAGATATCGCAAATTACTTCGCGCCTTTTAGAAAAAAGCGAAAAGAACTGGAAGCTAATCCAAACTATGTTAAAAAAGTTTTGAAAGAAGGCGCGGAAAAAGCAAGAGTGATTGCGCGAGAGACGATGAAAGAAGTGAAAGAGAAAATAGGATTAGTTTTGAAATAAAAAAAGCAGGACCGTATTTTTTCACAGTCCCAATTATTTTGTCTACTCTTTGTCACTTTCCATCGTCTAACCATGGAAAGTTTTTTCTTCTTTTAAGAGCATTCCTTATACAGTCCCATTTTTTGGGACAGTAAGAGCAATGAGGACTGTCCTCGTATGTGTTCTCATGTGTTTGTTTTTTTGTCATCTTATCTCCTCCCTTGTTGAGGCATAAAAAAATACCCCGATTATCGGGATATTTTTTTATGCTTTAACGGGAAAAAAATGAATTTGAGAATGAAATGAAAAATAAAAAACAAAGTTGTTAGCTGACAGGATAGTTGTATATGATTTAAAACCATTTATAATTCTTAGTAGCCATAATTTATGAATCTCTATGAATACTGCTTATTCAATTGTTTCTATTTTTATTATTCCCTATTTTGAAAACAATGTCAATAGCACCTGTGCTTTTTTCTTGTTTTATTTAAAAATTGTGATAGAATGAAAGTAAGAAAGATTTTTAATAATAAGAATATGCTTGCAAAGCTAATCATCCAAATTTTAACAAACGCAGTCGCGATTTATGTTGCGGCTGAAGTAGTTTCCGGATTTACTTTAATGGATGATAGTTTTATGACCCTTGTGATGGCGGGGTTTATTCTCGGAATGATAAATTTTTTCGTAAGACCAATTTTAAAACTCATTTCCGCTCCGTTAATCCTTTTTACGCTCGGGCTCTTTACAATTGTGATAAATGTTGCTATGCTTCTTTTGCTGGATTACTTTATGGCTGATTTGGAAATTAACGGTTTTTGGGCGGCGTTCTGGGCGATGATTGTAATCAGCGCGGTAAATATCTTCATCGGCGCATTTTCAAAAAAGTAGCAAGCTTTTTATATAGGCTCTGCTGACTTTCATCTATTTTTTATAGAAAGAGATAAACTTAAATATGCCTTAAAAAATAATTTAGCTTGTTTTAACTAATCCTGCCCGGAAATCCCCCTAGCCCCCTTTTACAAAGGGGGAACAATTGGAGAAAATCAGCAGAGCCTATTTTCTACTTTCTAACTTACTACTTAATCTTATGGACAAAACACTTGGCGCAATTCAAATAATAATTTCGGTATTGTTAATTATTTCAATTCTTCTCCAAAACAGGGGCGCGGGACTTAGCGAGACATTTGGAGGCGGAGGCGGAGGCGGAAATGTTTATCAGACAAAAAGAGGATTTGATAAATTTCTCTTTGCGGCGACAATTATTCTTGCAATACTATTTTTGGGTACGGCATTTTTTAGTTTTACGCAACGGTAAAAACAATGCGATTAAGATTAGGAGAGCAGTCCTGTTTTAGTTGTAAAACAGACCTCTTGCGTAATTACTTCCTACTGCAATTTTCATATTTTGGTCAAATTCCCCAAAAATTTTGTAGACACGCGATTAATCGCGTCTCTATTTAGGCTAACTTCAAAAATTATTTGAAAAATTTGCCTCAAAATATGAAAATCTTGTAACGAAATTAATTACGCAAGAGGTCTATTAAAAAATTAAACAATTTTCTGAAAAAATTAAAGAAAATTTTTCTTGCACTGGGAAAAAAGGGGCGTTGGATTATTTATATCTCGCTGTTTTTAATTATCAGCAGTTGTCTCTTTCTTGGTATTTCCCATTATTTCAAAAACACAAAAAAAGTTCCCGCCTATGAAGGAGAATATACAGAGGGAATGATTGGACAGCCAAGATTTATAAATCCGATTTTGTGTCAAACAAGCGATATTGACTCAGATTTGTCAGCGCTTGTTTATTCCGGATTATTGAAATTAAATCATCAAGGAGAGCTTGTTAACGACTTGGCGGAGAGCTATGAAATAAGCGAGGACAGACTAACTTATACTTTTCATATTAAAAAAGATGTTGTTTGGCATGACTGGGAAAAATTGTCTGCCGATGATATAGTTTTTACGATTAAAACAATTCAAAACGATGATTTTTATAGCCCTCTTCAGGCAAGCTGGAAAGGCGTTAAAGTTGAAAAAGTTGACGATCACACGGTTAGGTTTATTCTCAGAAATATCTACTCTCCGTTTTTAAATAATCTAACGGTAGGGATACTTCCTAAGCATTTATGGGAAGCGTTTGGAGCGAATAATTTTCACCAGGCGGAATGCAACTTAATGCCGAAAGGAACCGGTCCCTATAAAATTGAACAATTTGTCAAAGATAAAGACGGAAAAATAAGTTCCATTGAATTTTTAGCGAACGAAGATTATTATTCAAAAAAGCCCTTTATTAAAAAATTTACTTTTAAATTTTTCAAAGACGAAAATGCAATGATTTCAGCTTTCAATCGTAAAGAATTAAAGGGAGTAAATTACCTTTCTCCTGAAAACAAAAAAAGGATTATTGATTTGGAGTCAGCGAATATTTATCGGCTCAATATGCCAAGATATTTTGCCGTGTTTTTTAATCAAACAAAAAACAAAGCGCTTTCAGATAAAACAGTGCGAACCGCTCTTGCTTACGCTGTAAATAAAAATAAATTAGTGGAAGACATTCTTTATGGCGAAGGAAAACCAGTGGACACTCCTATTCCAGAGGGCATTCTTGGATATAATTCAAATATCAAAATATACGATTACGCGCTGGAGCACGCTAATAATATTCTTGAAGCGGATGGTTGGGTTGATTCTGATAATGACGGCATAAGAGAAAAAGATGATATTAAAATTGAGTTCACCATAGTTTCGACCGACTGGCCGGAACTTTCAAAAACGGCAATATTGCTTCAGGAAATGTGGAGAGAAATAGGAGCCGATGTAAAAATAGAAAACATTCAAGAAAGCGAGCTTGAAAATGACTATATAAAACCGCGTGAATACGACACGCTTTTGTTCGGAGAGATTTTAAATTACGATCCCGACCCATTCGCTTTTTGGCATTCTTCGCAGAAAAAAGAGTATGGATTGAATCTAGCTTTGTATGACAACGCGGAAGTTGATGAATTACTGGAAGAAGCAAGGCAAGAAACGGACCAAGCCATACGGGAAGAAAAATATAGAGAATTCCAAAAAATTATAGCAGAAGATGTCCCAGCCGTTTTTTTGTACAGCCCAAATTATTTGTATGTACACAGCAAGTCGGTGCAAGGAGTTGAATTAAGAAACATTGTTATTCCTTCAAACAGATTTAACGGTGTTGAAGAATGGTATGTGAAGACGAAGAGGGTGTGGAAATAGATTGTTTAGCTTCTTAGCTTCTTAGCTTTTTAGATTTTTAGCTTTCCGTTTTACAATTTATTAATTTATTCAAAATGTTCTACAAAAACTTTATTAAAAACCAAACCCCCGATATTCGCCATCTTTTTGATATGAGAGAAGTTGTTTTTGATCAAGAATGGTTGGAAAAACAAGAAGATATTGAATTGTATTATATGTATCGCGGAATGGGATTATCAGCGGAAGATAAAAAGAAAATTGAAATAGCGCGCTTGCGATATGATATTACAATTATTCCGCCATTGATGCTAGGCAAAGAATTTAATAAAACTGCCGGACATTATCATTGCGAAGCGGCAACAGGAATTTCTTATCCGGAGATCTATGAAGTTTTATTCGGTGAAGCGTATTATCTAATGCAACATTCAATTGAAAATAACTCTATTAAAGACGCTTATTTTGTTCGCGCTGTCGCTGGCGACAAAATAATTATTCCGCCAAATTATGGACATTTTACAATCAACGCTAGCGAGAAAGATTTAGTGATGGCAAATTGGGTCTGCCTTGATTGTATTTCGGATTACAGCGAAGTAAAGAAGAAGCGAGGCGCGTGTTATTTTGCTCTTGAAAATTTTACTAAAAATCCCCCTAGCTCCCTTTTACAAAAGGGAAACATAAAATGGCTTCCAAATAAAAACTATCGGGAGATTTCTAAGTTGAGAGAATTAAACCCGACTAATTTTTCTGAATTTGGATTAGAAAAAAATAAAGGAATGTATAAACTGGTTAATGATTTGAACAAATTGGATTTTTTAGTCCGGCCAGAGGAATATAAAGATTTATGGGAGAGGGTTTTGGGATAAAAAAAGTATTTACTTTTTTGGCAAATATACGAAAATAGTAAAGAAAAAGATGGAAACGACAGAAAAATTAAAAATCTTGACAAACCATAGTTTTTTAAATCAAGTAATAAAAAAATGCGGTTAAATTTATAAAAAGGTAATTTTTACTTGACAAGTCCAAAAATATCTGATAATATTGATTTAGCAATCCAATATTATCTATTTATGTACCAACGAACAATTTTGTCAAAATTAATTCCTTTCCTGGAAAAAGATCAGATTATAATGATAACTGGCGCGCGACAGGTTGGTAAAACAACTTTGCTTTTTCTGTTAAAAAAATATTTGGAAGACAAGCAAGAAAAATGCTTTTATCTTAATCTGGAAAATCCAAGTTATAAAGACGCTCTTAATAAACATCCGGATAATATTTTTGAAATTATTCCTAAAGCGATCGCAAGAGGGGAAAGGCAATATCTTTTTTTGGACGAAGTTCAATATCTGGATAATCCCAGCAATTTTTTGAAATATCATTTTGACGAAAACAGGAAGAATTTAAAAATTATTACCAGCGGATCTTCAGCGTTTTATCTTGATCATAAATTTAAAGACAGCTTAGCGGGGCGAAAGTTTATTTTTGAATTGTTTGGCTTGAATTTTTATGAATTTTTAGATTTTAAAAAAGAAGTTGAAATCAAACAATTTCATCAGAAAAAAGTACCGAGTATTTATCACAGCAAGTTAATAAATTTATGGGAGGAATATATTAGGTTCGGCTCTTATCCGGAAGTCGTTTTAAATGACGACATAAAAATTAAAAAAACCATTATTGAAAGTTTGGCTCTTTCTTATGTTAAAAAAGATATTTACGAAGCAAACATTAAGGAATCGGAAAAATATTTTTATATTCTGAAAATATTGGCTGATCAAACCGGACAATTAGTGAATGCCAATCAAATTGCCAACGCCATTAATTTGTCCGTCAAGACAGTGGAAAATTATTTGCAAGTAATGCAAAAATCATACCATCTTTCTTTAATCAAACCGTTTTTTAAAAATATAAAAAAAGAATTGACTAAAATGCCCAAAGTCTATTTTTATGATTTGGGTTTGAGGAATTATTTGTTGAATAATTTTGATTTAATTAATAACAGATTAGATCGAGGACAAGTTTTGGAAAATATAATTTTTTTGAAATTTTTGAATTCTCACAAAAGAGACGGAATTAATTTTTGGAGAACGCAAGCGAAAAATGAAGTTGATTTTATCGTGAACAGAGAGCGGGCATTTGAGGTAAAATTCAGTTCTAAGAATTTTCAAGAATCAAAATACGCTAAGTTTAAGAAGCAATATCCAGAAATGAATTTGCGGTTTGTTTCTTATGACAATGTGGTTGAGGAATTGAAAAACGGAGAATTTATTTAAGTTGTGGGAGAGGATTTTGGGATAAAAAAAGAAGAGTAATTTGTCAAGGGTAAAACCAAAATTTCTACCCAGCTTTAGCTGAGGGTTCTTAGTGCTTTAGCGTTACGAAATAAATCAATCTCGCAAGGTTAAAACCTTGCTAACCGCGCGCTAAAGCGCCGTAGAATAGTCCTGCAATAAATTTTATATTTTCACCTCGTTGCAAGAATCGTTATCGGTTATTTGTTATCAGTTATAAATTAACTCGCCGAAGTGGTGAAATTGGTAAACACGCAGCGTTCAGAACGCTGTGGGAGTAATCCCTTGGAGGTTCAAGTCCTCTCTTCGGCACAAGCAAGGCGACTTGTTATTCTTGAACTTGTTTCAGAATCTACTTTCTTTTACATCTATTTAGGCTCTGCTGATTTTCATCTATTTTTTATAAAAAGAGATAAACTTAAATATACCTTAAAAAATAATTTAGCTTGTTTTAACTAATCCTGCCCTGAAATTCTCCTAGCCCCCTTTTACAAAAGGGGAACAAGCAGAGCCTAACCAAACCTACAAATCACCAAATATTTTTACTAAACTTGGAATTTACCCTTCAGGGTTTTAAAACCGTCGCAAGCGCAAAATGAAATCCTAAAAGATAAATTCCGAATAGAATATATGCAAGATTAAATATAAATCAAAATCTAAAGCAATAAAGATTCTGAACCAAGTTCAGAACGACAAATCATTTTAACTTTATAACTACACTTATGATCCAAACAAAACAAATAAGATCTATCAAACACATTAGAAAACACAAAAAAACCAAACGGCTTCGTATCATTCCTCTTGGCGGACTGGAAGAAGTCGGACGGAATATGACGCTTTTTGAGTATGGGCAAGAGATAATTATTGTTGATATGGGACTGCAATTTCCGGAAGAAGATATGCCGGGAATTGATTATATCATTCCAAACATTAGCTATTTAAAGGGAAAAGAAAAAAATATCAAAGGCGTCTTTATAACTCATGGACATCTTGACCATATCGGCGCTATTCCCCACTTGATGCCAAAACTTGGCAATCCGCCGATTTTTACCGCCGCTTTAACGGCGGGACTTATCAAAAGAAGACAGGAAGATTATCCAAACGGAAAAGCTTTAAATATAAAAGTGGTAAATTTTGGAAGCAGAGTTAATTTGGGAATTTTTCAGGTTGAATTTTTTCATGTCAATCATAATATCCCCGATGTGCTTGGAATGGCAATTCATACCCCAGAAGGATTGGTTGTTCATACCGGCGATTTTAAATTTGATCACAGTCCGGTGACAGACAAGCCAGCTGATATCGGAAGAATAGCGCAACTTGGATCGCAAAATGTTCTTGCTTTAATGTCCGATAGCACTGATGCTGAAAATCCGGGATATTCGGTAAGCGAACGAGAAATTCAGAAAACGCTGGATACGATTTTTCTAAAAGCGCAGGGAAGAATTATCGTTGCGACTTTTTCATCGCTGGTTAGCAGAGTACAACAAATTATCACCCTCTCCGAAAAATACGGAAGAAAAGTTGCCATTGACGGATATAGTATGAAAACAACTCTTGAGATTGCCAACAAATTAGGATATGTCAAAATCAAAAGAGGAACAATGATTAGAGCGGAGCAAATTAAAAATTACCCCGATAATCAAGTCTCGCTAATTTGTACCGGAGCGCAGGGAGAAGGAAGGGCGGTTCTAATGAGAATAGCGAACAAAGAACATCGCCATATCCAAATTAAAAAAGGAGATACGGTTATCTTTTCTTCCTCGGTGGTTCCCGGAAACGAAAGAACTGTGCAAAATTTGAAAGATCAGCTTTATCGGCAAGAGGCGAATGTTATTCATTATAAGATGATGGATGTGCACGCGGGCGGACACGCGCAAGTTGAGGATTTGAAAATGATGCTGAATCTAATCAAGCCGAAATTTTTCATTCCGATTCACGGAAATTATTATATGCTCAAATTACATACTAAGATCGCGCAAAGTGTGGGAGTGCCGGAAGCAAATACAATTATTTCCGGAAACGGAAATGTTATAGAATTAACCAGAAATTCAATTTCTTTGACCAAAGAAAAAGTTCCTTCAAATTATGTGATGGTTGATGGACTGGGTGTTGGCGATGTTGGAAATGTTGTGCTTCGCGACCGTCAGCAAATGAGCGAAGACGGAATGTTCACAATTATAATAATTATAGACAGCAAGACTGGAAAAATTATCGGCAGTCCGGATATAATTTCCCGCGGGTTTGTCTATATGAAAGGATCATCCGAACTTGTCAACGAAGCGAAAAAGAAAGTCATAGAAATAGTGAACAAAAAGGCGGTTGCCGAACATGGCACAAATTGGGCGTATATCAAAGACAATGTCCGTGATCAAATCGGGCAGTTCCTATTCAATAAAACTCAACGGCGTCCAATGATTCTGCCAATGGTGATTGAGGTCTAAATTGTTTAGCTTAATTTTTCCAGTCTGATGCGAGTTCTTGACAATTTATTAGTTTGCTACTACAATGCAAAGTCTATCAAGACAAAAACAGTTCTTTAACAAAAGAACAAATAAAGGAGGTAAACGAAATGAGAAACATGAAAATGCTAGGAATAGCAGTAGTTGTGGCGTTTGTTTGCGCGCAGATGGTTTGCGCGGCTGGACCATTACTGATTAAAGTAAGTTGTCAGGGATGTTCTAATGAAGTTGATATTCCAGACGGGTATAAATTTTATGCCGATGCCGGAAAATCAATTACGCTGACTGTTTCTTCAAGCGGAGGAAGCGGAGACAAAAGTTATCGTTGGATAGAAAGCGGAGCTGTAGTTTGCAATCGCGCTTCTTTTCAGTCAATTGTTGCGGAGGACGATGTTGAGTATGTTCTTGTTGTGACAGATGACGGAGGAAGCAGAAGTAAGATAATAAAAATATCCCCAATCCAGGAGTCAAAATGCCTTCCCAGTTTTAGAAGAGGGATTAATCTTCGTGATCAAACGCGCGATAGAGTGGAATATTCCGTTGGGGATAGTTTTACTGTTGAGGCGCGTTTGGATACGAGAGACTGTCCTGATTCCAACTACCAGTTTTGCTGGGTGGCAGATGATGAAAATATCATTTTTGCAAAGCCTAATTCAACTAAGACTGAGGTGAGAATTGGACAAGGAACTCGGAATGGAAAGGTGGAGATAGAGGCGAGGATAACAAATCCTTCGGTGAAGTTTGTAAGAAGTCGCGATATTGAAATAAAAATCGTTGGCAATACTCCGCCGTCGGAAGTTAGAATTGCTGTGCATGATGAGCCTGTTTCATACACAGACTTTGAAATATGTTGCGTTAGTTTTAAGACAGGAGAGCGTGGAAATGAGCATAAGGATTTTATACGCAAATGCTCCGCTACTCTTAAAGATGAGACAGGTAATATTATAGACAGAGCTTCCAGGATGGTGGCAAAAGACAGGGAAATTCCGTGTCTTAGATTGAGACCGGAAGGAGTTGGTATTTATTTCGTTGAGTACACAGT
This sequence comes from Patescibacteria group bacterium, assembly GCA_034659355.1. Taxonomy (GTDB): domain Bacteria; phylum Patescibacteriota; class Minisyncoccia; order JAHIHE01; family JAGLIN01; genus JAYEHC01. The sequence goes on from JAYEHC010000055.1 coordinate 31,093, forward strand.
TGAAGATTCTCACGGATTGACTTCAACTGTGAATGAACCAATTGAAGTAAATAAAGGAAACACAGGAAAGGATGTTCCCGTGATAGACACTCCTGATACCATCAATTGTGTTGTGGGCGAAGTGTGCAAAATTAAGACTGTATCAAGAGGAAACAGAGACAACGCTACCGCTACAGGATTTGAATATTGGCTGATGCACGAAGGAAAAAAAACTGAACGATTATCCAGTTCAATTTCAGGAGGATTTTGCTCCGGTCCTGAATGCAGTCAAGTGTTTGAATACCCCGGAACTTACACGATAATGATTGAAGGCAGATATTTTGAAGGCAATAATCGTCGTGAAAGCAAAATCGGTTCTGGAATAGTAACCGTGATTGTGAGTTCCAATGTTTCCGCAACGCCAATGTCAACGCCAGTTTTGACGCCAGCAATGACGCTGACATCTGTTGTTAGGCCAACAGTCGTGTTTGTTGAAAACGCAACGAAAAAGATTGCGCGTCCGGAAAAAAGCGGGTGGGAAAGCTTTTTTTCATGGATGGCCAGAGAATTTAAAAACGCTCTAAGTCTCTAGAGAGCGTTTCTTTTTTTTATTAAACCTCTTGCGTAATTACTTCCTACTACAATTTCCATATTTTGGTCAAATTCCCCAAAAATTTTGTAGACACGCGATTAATCGCGTCTCTACTTGGGCTAAACTTCAAAAATTATTTGAAAAATTTGCCTCAAAATATGAAAATCTCGTAACGAAATTAATTACGCAAGAGGTCTATTGATTTTTGAATAACGAAATTCCCAAAAAGTTTTTTAGGCTCTGCTGATTTTCATCTATTTCTTATAAAAAGAGATAAACTTGAGTGTGCCTTGAGAGGTGGTTTAGCTTATTTTAATCAATCCTGCCCGGAGGTCCCCCTAGCCCCCTTTTACAAAGGGGGAATAATTGGAGAAAATCAGCAGAGCCTTTTTAGATTTTATTCCGGCATTTTTACAAATTAAACAGCCTTATTGCATTTTCGCTGGTTGCTGTTTCTATTTCTTCAAAACTTGTTTTTCTGATGTGAGCGATTTTTTTGGCGACATATTTTACAAACAACGGCTCGTTTCTTTTTCCTCTTTCCGGAACGGGAGCGAGAAAAGGACAGTCTGTTTCAATGAGGATTTTATCAAGAGGGGTGTTTCTGATTACGCTATAAATTTCCGGCTCATTGCCTAGTTTAGATTTGTCTTTGTAATAAGTAATAATTCCCGTGAAGCCGATATGGAAGCCGAGCTCTAAAAATTTCTCAGCGATTTGCCAGCTGGCGGCGAAGCAATGAATTACTCCTTGCCAGTTAGATGTTTGATAGTTTTTTAGAATGTTCAGCAAATCATTATAAGCGTCGCGACAGTGAATAATTAGTGGCATTTTGTGATTGTCAGCCAATTCTAATTGCAGTCTAAATGCTTCAATTTGTTTTTCTTGCGGTGATAAATTCCGAAAATAATCCAAGCCAATTTCACCAACAGCGATAACTTTGTAATGCCGGACTAATTCTTCCAGTTTTTTCAAGCTATTTTTATCAACCGTATCCGCATCGTGCGGATGAATGCCGGCGGAAGCAAAAATGTTTTCATTATTTTTGGCAAGTTCATAGCTTCTGATACTTGATTTCAAATCGCATCCGACATTAATCATTTTTTCTCCGCCACCGTCAAAAAACCGTTTAAGAATTTCCTTGCGGTCATTGTCAAATTCTTTAAAATCCAGATGGATATGAGAGTCAATCATAAATTAGTTTAAGAATTCTAATTTGTCTTAATTATAGCAGGTTTTACTTGTTATGAGAACTAGCGTGATTTTTTTCAGAAAATAATTTTGATAGAGCTAACGAGCAAGAAGATTAGGACTTTCTCATTTTTGTCGCCCCGTCGCAGTTTCTCGATAAGGGACTGCGACAAGAAAACACGCAATCCGCTACAGTTCTCTATTGAGAGATTGCAGTGAGGCGGAGGTAAGAAAGCTCTAAAGATAAAAAATATTTCCCTTTTCTTTTTACGAAGTATTGCCAAATGGCAAACATAATGCTATTTTACTTAAAGGAAGTTATTGATTAGTTACGGAGAGTTGGCAGAGCGGTCGAATGCACCGGTCTTGAAAACCGGAGGACCTTCACGGGTCCCGGGGGTTCGAATCCTCCACTCTCCGCTCTGTTTGTAATTCTATTATTAGACCTCTTGTATAATTACTTCCTACTGCGATTTCCATATCTTGGTCAAATTCCCCAAAAATTTTGTAGACACGCGATTAATCGCGTCTCTACTTAGGTTAAACTTCAAAAATTATTTGAAAAATTTGCCTCAAAATATGAAAATCTCGTAACGAAATTAATTACGCAAGAGGTCTAATTCATAAAAATAAAATATGGAATTTGCATTTAAAAATATGCCATCTTATCAAAGCGCGAAAAAACTTTTTGAGCTGGCTTTATTTTATACGAAAGAAGACAATTTTAAAAAATATCCAAATTTGAAATCAAAAATTGAGAAAACGGCATTAGCAATAATTTTGAGCATTGCAAAAATTACCGCGTTGGAACCAGATGAAAAAACAAAGAAGATTATAGATGAACAAATTCAAGCAATCAATAAACTATCCGCTTTGTTTGATATTTCCATAGATAAAAATCTTGTTCAAAAAAAAGATGTTCTTGCGATAGAAAACCAGATGCAGAAACTTTCAGAAGATTTATTAAATTTAAAAGAAATGTTAAATAAAAAATAAAAGCCATTTTGTTATAAGTTATCGGTTAATTCGGAGAGGTGCCTGAGTGGTTGAAAGGGGCACCCTGCTAAGGTGTTAGATCTTTACGGGTCTCGAGGGTTCGAATCCCTCCCTCTCCGCCATCAGTTTTGTTTTATTGACAAGATTTGTAAATAAGATATTATTCATTGTACACAAACGGTGTATTTGAATCTAGAAGGTCGGCGAGTTAGCGATATTCTAATCAAGCTGGAAAATAACAAAATCTCTCTCCTCGCCGTTGTTTATTAAACAATGGCAATGTTAATTTTCAGTTTGTATGATTTAGAAATTGCTAGTTCCCGACCTTTTGAATTTTTAAATAAATAACAACTTAAAATGTACAAAAAATCAAAATTGAAAAACGGAGTTAGAATTATTACCGCTCCGTTGAAAGGAACAAATACTGTTACGGTTTTAGTAATGGTTGATACGGGGTCTAAAAACGAGAACGCAAAAAACAGAGGCATCTCTCATTTTTTGGAACATATGTTTTTTAAAGGGACAGAGAAACGACCGACAAAACTTGATATTTCTAAGGAGCTTGATAAAATTGGAGGAGCGTTTAACGCTTTTACGGGAAAAGAGCATACTGGTTTTTGGGCAAAGGTGGATAAAAAACATTCCGATGTGGCGCTGGATGTTATTTCTGATATGCTTTTGAACTCAAAATTTTCAGCAAAAGACATTAGGGAAGAAAGAGGAACTGTTATAGAAGAATTGAATATGTTTTTTGATAATCCGATAATGAAGATCCCATTTCTTTTTGAGGAAGTTTTATATCCTAATCATCCAATGGGATGGGATGTTGGCGGTACTAAAAAAACTATGAATGCGGTTAAAAGAAAAGATTTTATTAATTATTATAAAAAATATTATAATGGCGATAATACTATTATTGCCATTGTGGGAAATTTTAATGAAAGTGAAATCAAACGCAAAGTAAAAAAATATTTTATTTCTAGCAATAAGAACAAATCTGAAAAACAGATTGAAGCATATGACAAACAAAATAAGCCAGAATTTCTTATTGAATATAAAAAAACAGATCAAACTCATTTGTGTTTGGGAGTTAGAGGATATAATGTAAATCATAAAGACAAATATGTTCTATCTGTTTTAAGCGTAATTCTTGGCGGAAATATGAGCGCGCGCTTGTACGCTTCTATTGTGGAAAAAGGATGGGCTTATTATATATACACTTCATCTGAGAATTATAAAAATGTCGGATATTTCGCGGCGCAGTCGGGAGTGAATAATAAAAAGTGTTTGGAGGCGATTAAAATAATTTTGGATGAATTTAAAAAAGTAAAAGAAGAAAAAATAAGCGCGGAAGAAATAAAAAGAGCGAAAGATTATATAAAAGGAAGAACGAATATTGCTTTGGAATCGTCGGACGCTGTGGCAAATTTTGTTGCCAATCAGGAAATAAGCTCTGGAAAAATTTTGACCCCGCAAGAAAAATTTGCTAAAATAGACGCAGTAACGGCGGAAGATTTGCAAAGAGTGGCAAACGATATTTTTATTGATAATAAGCTAAATCTGGCGTTAATCGGACCGTTCAAAAATAAGAGAGTTTTTGAGAAAATACTGAAGTTTTAAATAAATTAGAACTTACTCATTTTCTATACATAAATGTATAAATCATACAAAATCTATGAGCCAAAAACAAACAATTGATATATCTTACGAAAGCATTTTCAGAGTTGTTTTGGTTTTGCTTGTTTTATTTCTTCTTTTCTATCTGCGGCAAATAATTTTCATTGTTTTCATTTCTGTTATCGCCGCGCTGATTATGAATCCCGCCGTTGAAAAAATGAAAGAAAAAAAAATCCCAAGAGCGGTTGGCGCCTCAATTCTGTTTTTGGCGGTTCTTGCGATGATTGGATTGTTCTTTTATATAATAGTTCCTCCGTTAGCAAAAGAATTAGGTCAGCTTGCCACGCAAATTCCGGTTTATATGAACAGTATGAATATTGACTATTCAATAATTTCAGAACAGAAAATTGATGACAGGCTAGCGGGACCGATTCAAGAAATTTTAGTTGAAGCAAGCAAATTTTTAAAAAACACAACAACCGCTATTTTTTCCGGGGTATTTGGACTTTTAGGAGGAATTCTTTCAGCAGTATTAATCGCGGTGGTTTCTTTTTATTTAGTTATTGAAAAGAAGGGTATTGAAAAATTTGTCAAAGCGGTAATTCCTTTTGATTTCCAGCCAAGAGCGTTGAAAGTCATTAAAAAGATTGAAGTTAAATTGGGGAAATGGTTTATCGCGCAGTTATTTTTAGGATTTGCAATTGGTCTCGTAACTTTCATAGGACTTTCTTTGCTGGGAGTTCCTTATGCAATGGTTCTTGCGATAATAGCTGGAGGAATGGAGCTTATTCCGTATTTAGGTCCGACTCTTGCCGCTATCCCCGCTGTTATTATCGCCTTCTCCGTTTCCCCCTTTTTGGCTCTATTAACTTTGATTTTATATTTCCTAATTCAAGAAGTTGAAAATTATGTGCTGGTGCCGAAAGTTATGCAAAAGTCAGTCGGGCTTCATCCTGTTATTATAATTATCGCTATTTTGATTGGATATCAATTTGCGGGAATCATCGGCGTAATTTTATCCGTTCCCGTTGCAACAATCGCTTCTATTATTCTAGAAGATTTATATGGAAGTAAACACTAAAATTTATTTCCATAAAAAAACAACCCTAAAAAAATAAAGGGTTGTAAGATATAATAGCGTTGTTTATACTTTTGGATTAAAATAGAAGATATAATCCATTAACAATAAACAACAATTATGGTAATTCATAAAAATACCAGGTTAACTCCTATCCAAAGGAGGCAACT
>JAYEHC010000056.1:0-2891 GCA_034659355.1 Patescibacteria group bacterium
TTTCCTCCGCTCCGACGGCTTTCAAAAAATTATCAAACTGGCTCTTGATGCAAATTATTCCTTTTACCCAATCGGCATTTTCTAAATCTTTCGGCAGATGCTTTGCCGCCAACTCAAAATTATCTATTGTCGGCAAAAGTTTGATAATCATTTCCTCGCTGGCGTATTTCCGAAACTCTTCCAAATACTTTTCCTGATCTTTCTTATAATTCACAAAATCCGCCTTCGCCCTCTGCCAGCCTTTTAAATTATCCTCCGCTTGTTTCCGGTATTCTTTTAATTCTTTTTTTATCTCTTTCGGAGTTTTAGATTTTTCTTTTTTAGGGGTTGACATGAGTTTAAAATTGTGACAGGTTTAAATATAATTCTTGAGATTGGCTTGAGAATTGAACAAAGGAGGCTACAATAAATGGCAGAAAAAACAGACCGAGAGATAATTAAGGAAACAGCAAGAATAGCTGAAAAGCTAGAGAAGTTTACCGAGCATTTGTTTTCGTGGATACTTGGAATGATATCTTTTCTTTGCGTGTTTGAAGTAGCGCCATTGCTACTTGGAGATGTAGTATATCCAGAATATGACAGTGCTTTTCGTCTCATAATACTGTTGATATGGACGGCATGGATGGCCATAAATAGTTAGAGTGAGTAAGGAAAATTGAAATAATATTTCAAACTTCCAAACCCTTCTTTTTTTATTCCCAAATCCTATTTCAGCCTTATTTATATTTTGGAGTGTAGAGTGTAGCGACAGCGGAGCTCTGCCTGAAAGCAAGATTAAATGTTTTTTCAAGTCAAACTCCGCTATCGCTACGCTTGACACTCCAAACACATACTACGATAACAACTTTTTCAAATAATCAATCAGCGACACATTTCTTGAATATTTCATCCTTTTCGGACCGATAATCGCCAGCAAACCTTCTTCGCCATTTTTAAAATTATATTTAGAAACGACCAGACTGCATTCATCGGCGTTGCAAATTGGATTTTCTTCGCCGATGTAAATTTCAATTTCCGATTTATTTTTTAATTCACCTGATAATTCATCTAGGCTCTCGTCCAGATAATCCACGACTTCCGCGATTTTAGAAACGCTGTCTAAATTACCAAACTCCGGTTGGGAAAGCAATTTCTGTATTCCCGCTTTGTAAAAATCATCCGAATCTATCACCCCGCTTACCGCCAGATTTCCCGACATCGCGGATAAAAGTTTCGCCGTCGTTCTGGCAAGCATTTTATTTTGCGCTTTCAATTTCAAAGTTTCAACTTGCAACGATCTCTGTTCTCTTAAACTTAATTCTTTGTCTTCCATTAAAACATCCACAAAATATCTAAATCCTTTGTCAGTCGGAATTCTTCCCGCGGAAGTATGCGGTTGATATAAATACCCTTCCTCCTCCAGCTCCGTCATTTCAGCCCTAATCGTTGCCGGACTTAAATTAAAATCATATTTTTCCGCAAGCAAAGAGGAACTCACGGGAATCGCCGAATCAACATATTCCCTCACAACCGAACCTAAAATTAATTCCTGCCTGCTTTCCATATTTATATAATTATTCTACCCGGCTTTAGCCGAGGGTTTTTTGGGCTTTAGCCCAACGAGTTTTTTTATCTCGCCGTAAAAACATAAATTTACCCATTAGCACTCCCACTCTTAGAGCGCTAGTTTTATTATAGTGGATTTTAAGCAGGCGTCAAGAGCGATTTTTTTTATTTGTCATCGCTATAAATAGATTGTATAATAAAACCAATAAAATTTAAAAAATTATGTATCCCGACTCCGTAAAAAATTTAATTGCCGAATTTTCAAAATTGCCTGGCATTGGTCCGCGAACAGCAACGCGATTTACTTTTAATTTGCTAAGAAAATCAGAACGCGATTTAAAACTTTTGGGAAACGCAATTTTAGATTTAAAGAAGAAAACGAAAATTTGCAAAAACTGCTTTAATATCTCAGAGAATGAACTTTGTGAATTTTGCTCAAATTCCAAAAGAGACCGCGGTGTTATTTGCGTGATTGAAGAGGCGATGAATATCCCCGCAATTGAAAATACGAAGCAATTTAACGGACTGTATCATATTCTAGGCGGAGTAATAAAACCCAGCGAAGGAGTTGGTCCGGATGATTTGAATATGGAAAGATTACTTCAAAGAATAGAAAACAGCAAAGTGAACGAAATAATTATCGCCACTAATCCCAACACGGAAGGAGAGACCACCGCGTTGTATTTGGTTAAGATGTTAAAACCGCTTAATTTGAAAATTACCCGCCTCGCGCGCGGACTTGCCACCGGCAGCGATTTAGACTATGCTGATGAGATGACAATCTCAAGCGCGCTGGCGGGGAGAAGAGAGTATAAGTAAATTTGGCGAGTTCCCCTCTTGAGAGGGATAATTCGCGAAGCGGATGAGGTGTGTTGAAATGGGAGCTTAGTTTAATGGTAGAACTTCGGTCTCCAAAACCGATGGTGGGGGTTCGATCCCCTCAGCTCCTGCTAAAAAATAAATGATGTGTTTTCCTTTACAAAACACGCTGTTTATTATAGGATACCTAAGCAATAAATAACTGTTTTGTTTTGTCGTTGGTTATTTGTTAATTAGGCTCTGCTGATTTTTATCTATTTTTTATAAAAAGAGATAAACTTAAATATACCTTAAAAAAATAATTTAGCTTGTTTTAACTAATCCTGCCCGGAAATCCCCCTAGCCCCCTTTTACAAAGGGGGAACAATTGGAGAAAATCAGCAGAGCCTAGTTAGTTATTAGTTAATTCGGGTAGGTACCAAAGCGGTCAAATGGGACTGGCTGTAAACCAGTTGGCTCTGCCTTCAGGGGTTCGAATCCCTTCCTACCCACATTTTATTTAGACGTTATCACGGAATTTATCCTTT
>JAYEHC010000057.1:0-2878 GCA_034659355.1 Patescibacteria group bacterium
CTCTTCGTTTTTTTAATGAACAATATGGCGGTGAATATTATCCTAACTCTTATGCTTATGCGCATGGATATGTTGATAATATTCCGTTACTGAAATCAACTGGAGATATTTGTAAATATAAAATAGACTTTAATGAAAATTGGAGGAATAAAGGAAAACTAAACGAAATATATAATAGTTGCGATAAAGATATTAAAACAACTGTGATTGAACATTATCAATATTTTGATTTTATTGAAGACAATAATAAGTCGCGATACTTATATGATTTAAAAGGATTTGCTTACAAAAAGCTTTCTAATAGTTATTTTGATAATCTGCTAATAAGCATACAGTTTGGATATGTTTCTCAAAGCAAGGAACAGCTTACAAATTTTGATCAAATTTTATCTTCTCTTGAAAAATCTGAAGCTCAATTTCAAAAAGAAAAAGATGAGTTTTCAGATTTTGTAAAAAGCATAGAGGCATATCAGCCCATTCCTAAAACATTTTCTGAATTTAAAATTATTAATGGGGAAAATCCTCAAATAACTGTGATCCGCAAATATTATTGGTTGCTTACAAATGGCAAATTAAACGAAGCTTATAAAATGCGTTTTGATCAAACGGAATTAACTTACGAAACTTTTCAGAATTGGTATAAAGATGTTTATCACGCTAAGCCGTATGACTTTAAAGAGACAAATTCTGATGAGTATGAATTTTATATTGAATACCAAGATCACAATAAGCCAAAGAAAAAATTTAGAGTAAAAATGTCTGTAAACGAGGATAAAATAAAAACGATTTTTTCAGATGAAATTTTAACAAAGGAAGTTTCATTTGGCGAGTATTCTGCGTATGCTATCAAGAGGGGTGATAAAAATTATATGATTTTAGCTGAGAACGGGAAAGAAATTATTATTGATGAAGGAGGCGCAAATTATGATTCCGAATATTCTAATTTAATAGAAGTAAAATCTTTTCGTGAGCCAAAATTTTCTCCCAAGGGAAACTATTTAATTTATTTAATGAGCGGATGGGAATGGAGTGCTTATTATGTTTATGATGTGAAAAATAAAACTGTAAAAATTTCAGGATTGGGTCATGGATTTGATTTTACGCCTGATGAAAAATATTTCTATACCTGTTCATCTATGGGAATGATAACTGGCGCAGACGGAGAAGTATATTCAGTTCCTGATTTTGATATTAAATTTAATGCGCTTGATAAGGTGGAAGATGGTTTTTCCTCTGGCGTAGGTTGTAGATACGAAGAAGAAAATGAGAATATAATATTTACTTTTATTGATGACAAAGGCGATGTGATAGAAACCAAGGTTTTTTCCGTGAGCAATAGTGTTAAATAAAATTTGGCAAAATTAAGGACAGTCCTTTATTCATATTCAAAGGACTGTCCTTAATTTTGCTATTTTGTTATTTTCACAGCTCTTGACATTTTTCAAAAAATAGTCTACATTAAAGCTATTCTAGGATAATACAAAAAGAGGGGTTGTATTCACTTAATTTTAAAAGAAACCGCAAGATGCATGTCTCAATTACTCCGGAAATCATAACGACCATATTTGGAATGCCAATTACAAATAGCTTGATAGCCTCGTTAATAACAACGGTTGTTTTGGTTGTTATTGCTTATTTTGCGACAAGAGATGTTAAAAAAGTTCCGAAAGGATTGCAAAATTTATTTGAAGTAGTTGTAGAAGCACTTTTCAATATGGTTGACAGCGTGACGGGAGATAAAAAACAGACCTATAAATTTTTCCCGCTCGTGGCAACGATTTTTATTTTTATAATTATTTCCAACTGGCTTGGGCTTCTTCCCGGATTTGGCTCGGTTGGTTTTTTTGAAACTGCGAAAGAAGGAATGCATGGCGAAGAGCATTCTGTTTTTGTTCCCTTACTAAGATCGGCAAATAGTGATTTAAATATAACTTTAGCGCTGGCTATGATTTCTGTAATTGCCACTCAGGTTTTTGGAGTTGCCGCCTTGGGAGTTTTTAAATACGGGAAGAAGTTTATAAATTTTAGTTCGCCGATTAAATTTTTTGTGGGTTTGCTGGAGCTTGTCAGCGAGATTGCAAAAATGGTTTCGTTTTCGTTCAGGCTTTTTGGAAATGTTTTCGCGGGCGAAGTTTTACTGGTTGTAATAATAATGCTTGCGCCTTTTATTGTTCCTGTTCCATTTTTCGCTCTGGAACTTTTTGTTGGATTTATTCAAGCGCTTGTCTTTGCGATACTTACTCTTGTTTTTCTCAAAGTCGCGGTCACAGCGCATTAGACATTTAAACATCACTATATTTAACATATTTAAAGTAGATCATTAGAGTTATAGCATGCTTAATCCCAAGTAATTAGTAATTAAACATTTACTAATTACTGTTTACTTATAAAAAAATAATTAATTAATAAAAAAACTATGATTTTAGATGCAGAAGGTGTAAAAATTATTGCTCCGGCCATTACAATCGGATTGGGTGTTTTTGCTCCAGCAATTGCTATTGGTTTCTTGGGTGGAAAAGCGATGGAAGCAATTGGCAGAAATCCTGAAGCGGCAAGCAAAGTTCAGGGCGCGATGATCTTGGCAATCGCTTTTGCCGAAGCAATCGCAATCTACGCGCTGGTAGTCGCGTTGATTATTAAATTTATGTAGAAATTTTTGTATCGCGGGACACCCAGTGTCCATAGACACTGGGTGTCAAACAGTTCTTTAAACAGTTCTTTAAAAATTGAGTTTTAAGATAAAGGAAAAAGGAGGTAAAAACAAATGAGAATAATAAGGATAATATCTTTTGGAATTCAAGTCATTCTTGGATTTCTGATGATTGCGTCCCTGATGGAGGATACTATTCTTCTCGGGGGCATTTGCCTGATACTATTT
>JAYEHC010000058.1:0-9875 GCA_034659355.1 Patescibacteria group bacterium
CCGCAAATTTTCCTTGTGGTAGGGGCGGGTCGCGACCCGCCCCTACAACAAGGAAGCCCCTACAACTCAGAAATTTTCCGGGATGACAATAGGGATTAATAAAAAAGTAAGGAAGTCCTAAAATAATAAATACCTAAAATGATTATTAAGCGTAAAAATTTAAAAATCGCTGGTATTAAAAATAACAGTCCCGTTTTTTTTATCACCCCAAATCCAAATCGCGCGATTGGGCTTGAAAAGATTATAAAAAATTATCAGGTAATTTGTTCGCAAAAATCGGACGCTGTTGAATATTTTAAAAAAAATAAAGTATCCGTTTTGTGTTTGAATGATGATAATATAAAAAACTCTGGAAAGATTTTACTTAATAAAAAAACGATTAAATATATAAAAGAAAAATCAAAAAATAAAAAAGCGAATATTATATCGTTTAAACCAAGTCCGATGATTCAGAAAATTTGCGCTGAAAATAATTTTAACTATTTGGGAAATGACTGGAAATTAAATAGAAGACTAGAAGATAAAATTAAATTTGCTGAGATAACAAAAAAATTAAAAATTCCAAACGCCGGCAGTAAAATAATTAAGTTAGAAAAAAGTGGATATTCAATAAAATTTTCCAAGAACAAAAAATTTATCATCCAGCTTCCCAGGGGATTTTCCGGCAACTCAACTTTTCTAGTTAGAAATAAAAATGATTTTAATAAAATATTTAAAAAATACGAAAATAGAAAAGTCAAACTGTCAAAATATATTAAAGGAGAAACATATACAATAAACGCTTGTGTTGCGGGAAATAAGATATTAGTCAGCAAGCCGATATTTCAAATTACGGGACTTTCTTCCTATAATAAAAATAGTTTTGGAACTTGCGGAAATGACTATGTTTATCCGGAAAAACTCAAAAAAGAAGAAAGAAAAAAGATTTTTGATTGCGTAAAAAAAATTGGTAATTATTTGAAAAAAACAGGCTATCAAGGAATATTCGGACTGGATTTTATTGTTAGTGATAACGATGTTAATCTAATAGAAATAAATCCTCGCTTGATTGCTTCAATCCCCGTTTTTACAAAACTGCAAATTCAAAATAAACAATCGCCGTTTCTACTTTTGCATATTTTGGAGTTTTTAACTCTCCCAAGCTCTCTTCTGTCGGGAGAGAAGAAAAAGATAAATTTTGAGAAGTGGGATTTTAAAAAATGGAACAAAGAAAATAATTTTAACGCCTCGCAATTGATATTAAGAAATGTCAAAAATAGGTCAGTTAAAATTAAAAAATCTTTAGTTTCTGGAATTTACGAAATTAAAGATGATAAATTGATTTTGAAAAAAGAAACATATGGCAGTAATAAAAATTTAAAAGATAAAGAACTTTTAATTCAGTGCGCTATGGAAAATAGCGTGATAAATCCTGATATGGAATATGCGAACATACAGGTTGGCTATGGGATAATGGAGAATGAACGGGATTTTAAAGATTGTTTTAAAAAAATAATTAAACTTGTGATGAAGAATATTAAATATTAGTGTATATTTTTAACACTCCTTGTCATTCCCGTGCAGACGGGAATCCAGACGAAATATCATTAATCAATATTTTTATAACAAAAGTATTGCAAACAAATTAGAAATAATCGTTTGTGATATTTCAACTGTTGTAACAATGTTTTAAAGCTAAAGATATTGCGTCTGGATTCCTGCCTCTGCAGGAATGACAAGAAGGAACAAGAATGGTAAAAAGTAATATAACAGTTCAATCTAATGAAATCAGACAATTACGATAAAACTTTATTAGCTACGGTTATCTTGCTGTCTGTTTTTGGTTTGATTATGATTTCTAGTGCAAGCGTTGTTGTGAGTTATAATAATTTCGGATACAACCACTATTATTTATCACACCAATTCTTATATGGCTTTCTGCCCGGGATAGCTTTTTTATTTTTGTTCAAAAAATACGATTATCACATTTTCAAAAAATACGCCGCACTTTTATTAGTTGTAACGGTCATTTTATTACTTCTTGTTTTCATTCCCGATTTGGGATTTGGATTAAAAGGAGCGAATAGATGGGTAAGTTTTGCCGGGATTAGTTTTCAGCCATCTGAAATTGCCAAACTCTCGTTTATTTTATATCTTGCCGCATGGTTAGAAGGAAGAAACAAAAATTTAAAAACAGTCTCAAATACCTTGATGCCGTTTGCGGTTATAGTCGCAATAATTTCAATTCCTCTTGCAATGCAGCCAGATGTCGGAACTCTCTGTATGATAGCGTTGATAGCGGTAATTATGTATTTTATATCAGGCGCTAAAATAAGCCACATTTTTGCGATTGCGTCTTGCGGAGTTTTAGGATTAATTGCCTTGATTAAAATCGCTCCCTACCGGATGGATCGTCTAATGGTTTTTATGCATCCTGAACTTGATCCGCAGGGGATTGGGTATCAGGTCAATCAAGCGCTTTTAGCTCTTGGGTCGGGAGGAATTTTCGGAGTTGGATTTGGGTATAGCAGGCAAAAGTTTAATTATCTTCCCGAACCGATCGGAGATTCAATTTTTGCCGTGATTGGCGAAGAACTGGGAATGGTTGGTTTGGTTATTGTGATTGTTTTATTTCTGGTGTTTGCGATGCGAGGATTTAAAATTGCCGGCAAAGCGAAGGACGACTTTGGAAAATTTGTCGCTATTGGAATTACCTCCTGGATTACATTTCAAGCGTTAATAAACATTGCCGCGACTACCTCCCTGATTCCTCTAACCGGAATTACTCTGCCATTTATCAGCTATGGCGGTTCAGCTTTAGTGATGTCTTTGGCGGGAGTGGGGATTTTATTGAATATATCGAAAAGTAGATATTAAAATATTATTTCCTCCTTCTTTTTTTGCTCAAAAAATGTTAAAATAATAATAGTAAATAATTAAAACAAATCTATGAGAATACTATTAGTAGGAGAATCTTTGGCGGGGCATTTGTCTCCGATTATTGCTGTTTATGAGGCGATAAAAAGTCTTCAAGAAGAAGCGAATTTGGAGTCGCTTGAATTTATGTTGATTAGTTCTAAGAGCCATTTTCTTCAGGAAATATTTAAAGAAACAAAAATTCCTTATAAAACAATAAAAATTTCAAAACGGACTAATTTTTTTTTAGCGCTGCCGTTTGGCATTATCGCTTTTTTTCAGGCGTTAATTCATGTTTTTGATTATATGCCAGACATTATTTTTTCTAAAGGAGGAGCCGTTTCAGTGCCAGTTGTTCTTGTGGGCTGGATATTTAGAATTCCGATTGTTATTCATGAATCAGATTCAGTTCCAAGCAAAATAGATAAAATTATGTTTAAGTTTGCGGAAAAAGTCGCAATATCATTTAACGAGAGCAAAGATTTGTATAATTCTTCAAAAGTATTTTTCACGGGAAATCCAGTCAGAAATTTTATAGGACAGAGCAATAAAAAAAAGGCTCTGGAAAGTTTTACATTAAGTGAAGATAAACCGGTAGTTCTTATTTTGGGCGGCAGTGAAGGAGCTAGAGAAATAAATAAACTTGTTTTAGAAATACTTCCGGAATTATTAAAAAAATATCAGATAATTCACCAATGCGGTATTGGTAATTATGACGAGGTAAGATCAATAATTGAAAAAATGAATATTTACAATTTAAATGATTATCATTTGTTTCCTTTTTTCAAAAAAAGAATTGCTGACGCTTACGCGGCTTGCAATATTATTGTAAGCAGAGCGGGCGCGAACACCATCTCGGAAATTATGGCTGTCGCAAAACCAAGCGTTTTAATACCTTTGGCTTCCGCTGTGAGCGACAAACAAAAAATAAACGCTTTTCATTATTCTGAAGCGGGGGCGGCGGTTTTACTCGGCGAGAAAAACTTAAAACCGCATCTTCTTTTAAATGTTATCAACGAACTTTTTAAAAGCCATTTGAAAATTATAGAAATGCAAAGGGCCGCCAGACAGTTAGCCAATCCTTTAGCGGCGAAAAAAATAGCGGAAGAAATAATTAAGACAGCAAAGTAAATAGCAATTAGACAATAGCAAATAGTAATTGGTAACTAATGAGAGTAGATTTAAACAAAACAAAAAAAATCCATTTCATCGGAATTGGCGGAATTGGATTGAGCGCGATTGCCCGGCTAATGAAGGAAAAAGACAAGGAAGTAAGTGGCTCGGATTTGAGCCCTTCTTTGATGACGGATAAGTTGGAAAAAATAGGAATTAAGATTTATATCGGTCAGACGGAAGAAAATATTTCTGATGGTTTAGATTTGGTAATTCATACAATGGCTGTTCCGGAAAATAATCCGGAACTAGAAAAAGCGAGAAAGTTGAAAATAAAAACGCTTACTTATCCGGAAGCGTTGGGAGCGGTTTTTAATAATAAATTCGGCATCGCGGTTTGCGGAACACATGGTAAATCTTCTGTTTCCGCGATGGCAGGATTATTGTTAGACGACGCGAAACTGGATCCTTCTATAATAGTGGGGAGCGTTGTGCCGAAATACGACAGTAATTTAAGAACTGGGAAAAGCAAATATTTTCTTGCCGAAGCGTGTGAATATGAGCGAGCGTTTTTAAACTATTATCCAAAAATAATTATTCTCAACAACATTGAACTTGATCACACAGATTGTTATCGAGATCTGGATGATTTAAAGAATGCGTTTGAGGAGTTTGTTTCGCATTTGCCAAGTGACGGAATTTTGATTGCGAATGGAGACGATAAGGAAGTATCAAGTATCAAGTATCAAGTATCAAGTGTTGTTAAGTTTGGATTAAACGAAAATAATAATGCGCGGGGCTACGACATTGAATTTAAAAGCGGATTGACTAAATTTAAAGTTTCTTATAATAATAAAAATTTGGGCGAGTTTGTTTTGAAAGCGCCGGGGCTGTTTAATATCTATAATGCTTTGGCGACAATTTCATTGGGGTTAACTTTATATATTCCAGTTGAAATAATAAAAAAATCCCTTGCGAATTTTTCAGGAATTTGGCGGCGATTTGAAATAAAGGGAAAATATAAAAAAGCATTGGTAATTTCCGATTATGCGCATCATCCAACGGCGGTCGAGGCGACCATAGAAGCGACGAGAAAATTTTATCCGGGCAAAAGAATTTTTGCCGTCTTCCAGCCGCACCAGCGCGATCGGACGAAGAAGCTGTATCAGAATTTTTTGAAATCTTTTGGCAGCGCGGATGTTTTGATTTTGTCCGAAATATTTGATGTGGCAGGAAGGGAAGAAAAGGGAGATCAAAATGTTAGCTCTTTGGATTTAGTTAAAGGCATTAAAAAAAGATTAGATGAGAATAAATTGGGAAATTGGGAAATTGGGAAATTAAATAGTGATTGTATTTTTTACGCCAAAGATTTAGAAGAGACGAGAAAATTGATTGACGCGAATATTAAGCCCGATGATATTTTGCTGATTATGGGAGCGGGAGATATTTATAAAATAGCGGATGAATTAGGTGAACAAAAAAATAAGCGAATAGATAATTTGACTTATTGTAATGCGTAAGTTATCATACTCCCATACCCTAGGGTATGGGAGTATGATATGTTTGGTATTTAAAAGAATTTGTTTTTAATTATTTAATTCAAGCTTATGGCTAAATTTCATCCCAAAAGATTAACTTCTCTAAAAGAAAAAGAAATCTTAGATGAGTTTTTCAGGGTAATTACTTCTTTGGAGTCGGTGGAAGAAGTGAAAATTTTTTTTATTGATTTATTAAACAAACAAGAAACAGTTATGCTTTCCCGCCGTTTAATGGCAGCCAGATTGTTAGACAAAGGATTTACGCAGGAAGATGTAAGCAGAATTATGAAAATGGGAAAGAGTACGGTTGCCGGCGTTGCCCGATGGTTTAATTATGGGAATGAGGGTTATAAAATCGCCCTAAAAAGAATAGAAGAAATGGAAAGCAAGATATTAAAAAAGGAAAACAAGAAAATATTGGAATCAACAGCTTTAAGTCCTGAATATATTAAAAAGAAATACGCTTCCTATTTTTGGCCAGAGGAGGCGATAGGACAATTGATGGAAAAATCGAAAGAAGTTTCCAAAAAGAAAGCGAAGAAAAAATCAGTAATAGATAATTTTAAAAAAACTAAATAAAATTTCGTTTAAGAAATCTTATACTCCCATACCTCAGGGTATGGTACTGTAAGAAATCGCAAATCGCGCTGTTTGTAAAAAATACTCCCATACCCTAGGGTATGGGAGTATGGGAAAAGTTTAAATTACTTCTAGCTAGTTGTTTATTTTTATGTTTTGTAATGAGGTCTGATTTATGGAATTTATCAACGATCTAAAAATCATCTGGCGGTTTTTGTCAAAGTATAAAAGACAAGTTTATGCGATTTTTGTGGTGGCGATTTTCGTTTCTATAATTGAAGCGGTGATTCCATATATTTACGGAAAGATTGTTGATTTGATTATCGCGGGCGAGATAATGACGGTGATTGTTGGTATTTTATTTTTATGGCTGATTTTGAGTTTTGTAAAAGATTGGGGGAATAGATATGTTTCTATTCACGGAATGAGAACGGCTATAAAGTGCATGCATGATTTTATGTTGCTTCTTAATGAACATTCATTAAATCTAAAATTGCAATATCATAAAAAGCAAAAAAGTGGAAAATTAGCGTCACGATATATCAAAGCGTCGGACGCTTTGGAAAATATATTAAATAATATAATTTTTTGGTTTGCGTCAGATGTGTTAATTTTATTGTTTGTTTTGGCATTTATAGCGTTATTTGCTCACTGGTTACTTTTTCTTATAATTGTAATAAATATTTTAGCTTATATATTGGCTACTTTGAAATATCAAAAATCAGTAAGCGGTTATATTCTCAAAACAATAAAATCGTACGAAAATGCTCTTGGTTTTGCTTATGATTCAATTTCTAATATTCAGGTAGTTAAAGCAAATTCAAGAGAAAAACATGAAAACAAAAAAGTTTCTGTAGTGTTTGAAAATAAAACACGAAAGTATTTTAATAAGTTTCTCTTTTTTGTGAATAGAGAAGTTTTTCTTCAAGATATTGTCTTGACTATTGGAACTGTAATCTTGTTCTTTGTTATGGTTGTAATGTTTAAAGAAGGAACAATTACAGTAGGTCAAGTTATAATGGTTGTTGGTTATTTGGGATTAATCAATGTACCGATGAGAAAATTGGGAATGCACATTGATCACTATAGAAGATGGATAGGAGTGGTGAAATATGGTTATGAACTGCTTGATGAAGAAACGGAGCCGTATAATAAAAAAGGTGCGGTGAAATTGAAAAATATAAAAGGTGAAATTGAGTTTCAGAAAATAAATTTTTGTTATCATCAAACAAGACGGGTTTTGAAAAATATCAGTTTTAGAATAAATCCCGGCGAAGTTATCGCGCTGGTCGGGGAGAGCGGAGTCGGAAAGTCAACGATGATGGATTTGATCTCACGATATAATATTCCAACTTCGGGAAAAATATTTCTGGACGGAATTGACATTCAGAAAATAGATTTAAGGAGTTTAAGAAAGCAAATCGCCATCGTGCCACAGGAGGTGAGTTTGTTCAATGACACTTTGCGGAATAATATAATTTATGGCAGACTGAAAGCGACAGATAAAGAAATAAAAGAGGCGATTAAAACAGCAAACGCGGACGAGTTTATCAATAATTTTCCCGATAAAATAAATCAAGAAGTCGGCGAACGGGGAATAAAACTTTCCACCGGGCAAAAACAAAGAGTCGCTATCGCGCGGGCGATTTTGAAGAATCCGAAGATTTTAATTTTAGACGAAGCGACTTCGGCATTGGATTCCAAATCAGAAATGCTTGTCCAGCAAGCGTTAAAAAGGTTAATAAAAGACAGGACAACTTTTGTCATTGCTCATCGTCTCAGCACAATTATGCACGCCGATAAAATTTTGGTGATTGATAAAGGAGAGATTGCAGAGAAAGGAAAACACGAAGAGTTAATTAAAAATAAAAAACTGTATTATAAATTGTTTAGTTTGCAGTCGTTGGGAGAGAGTGATAATTAAAGGTTTCTTATACTCCCATACCCTAAGGTACGGGAGTATAAGAAATAAATAAAAAAATGGCTCAGATGTTGATCTGAACCGATTAGCTAACTTTGTTCGGGATTATTAACAAATATCTTTCTTCTGTCCTCCTCTATTGTTATTGTTGTTGTAACAGTTTCAAGTGGCAGCTTTCCGAAAATCTCAGCTGTAAGAAGCATTATCTCTTCTTTACTCGAGCCAATTTCTCTAAGAGTTTCTTTACTAATTCTACTAAATGAGTCAAGAAAATTCCATCCCCGTTCAATAGTTTTTTGGTCTTGCGATTTGGCTGCCTCTCTCACAAACTCAAGCATGATTTTCATTCCTTTTATCATGTTTTCGTAGAGTCTATTTTCAATCTCTGCAAACTTCTCTTTCTCTGTTTTCTTATTCATCTGTTCTGCCTCCTTTGTTGAACTTTATTTCCAAATTAGCATAAATAAAAAAAATGTCAATTGAAATTCAAAAAAACATTTCTCTCTCAAAATATACCTCGTTTAAAATCGGCGGAACGGCGAAGTATTTTTGCGTGGTGGAAAATGGCAATGAAATAAAAGAAGCGTTGAAATTTGCGGAGAAAAATAAATTGAATGTTTTTATTTTAGGTGGCGGAAGTAATTTATTAATTTCAGATCAAGGATTTAATGGTTTGGTTATAAAAATTCACAATTCACAATTCACAATTCACAATTCTAACATTATTTGCGGAAGCGGACTCTCTTTAGTAAAATTAATTTCTGAATCTATAAAAAATAATTTAACCGGGCTTGAATGGGCGGCGGGAATTCCGGGGACGGTTGGTGGGGCGGTTGCGAATAACGCAGGGGCGAATGGGATGTCTATGAGTGATATTGTAAAGGAAGCGGAAATATTGGAAATTGGAAATTGGAAATTGGAAATTAGGAAATTAAGGAATAAAGAGTGCGGATTTTCTTATCGCAACAGCGTTTTTAAAAAAGAAAAAAAGTATATTATTCTAAGCGTTGTTTTGAAATTAGAAAATGGAAGTAGAGAAGAAAGCAAAAAAATAATTTTAAAATATTTAAAATCAAGAAGTGATAAACAGCCCTTAGAATATCCAAGCGCTGGAAGCATTTTTAAAAATCCGGCTATTGACGATGATCATTTGGCAAAATTAATAAAAAAATATCCGGAATTGAAAGATATTTCTAAAAATAACACTATTCCCGCAGGGTGGCTGATTGGACAGATTGACGAACTAAGAAATAAAAAAATCGGCGGCACGATGATCTCGGAAAAGCATTGTAATTTTATTGTGAATTTTGACAATGCCAAAGCGGAAGAGATGATAATTTTAATAAGTTTGATCAAGCAAAAAGTCAGAATGTATTTTGGAATTCAACTGAAAGAAGAAATTGAATATGTGGGGTTTTGAAACATATAATTAATTAGGCTCTGCTGATTTTTATCTATTTTTTATAAAAAGAGATAAACTTAAATATACCTTAAAAAATAATTTAGCTTGTTTTAACTAATCCTGCCCTGAAATTCTCCTAGCCCCCTTTTACAAAAGGGGAACAATTGAAGAAAATCAGCAGAGCCTAAATAAACTTGAACAAAATATAGATAAATTGTTATTTGGCAAAATTGGATAAATTTTGCTGTTTTATGACGCTTGACAATTTATGCGGAAGTGATATTATAAAAGTTGTCGTAAAAAAAATATTAAATTAAAACACTTAAAATAGAAAATGAAAAAAATTCCAGCGTTTATTTTGCTTCTTGCGGGAGCAATAGTTCCTTTATTCGCTTTTGCAAGTTCGGGAAGTGAAAATGTCGCTCAG
>JAYEHC010000058.1:9975-12038 GCA_034659355.1 Patescibacteria group bacterium
AAAAAATATTAAATTAAAACACTTAAAATAGAAAATGAAAAAAATTCCAGCGTTTATTTTGCTTCTTGCGGGAGCAATAGTTCCTTTATTCGCTTTTGCAAGTTCGGGAAGTGAAAATGTCGCTCAGGGTGTTAGTCATTCTGATCCTGTTGCTCCGGTTTTGTTCGGATTAATCATTATTTTGTTAGCGGCCAAATTGGGCGGGGAACTGTTTGAAGAAGTAAAACAGCCAGCGGTTTTAGGGGAACTGGTCTTTGGGATTTTAATTGGGAATATCGTTCTGTTTACAGGCGGAGCGTATGATTTTAACTATTTATTTCAGGCAGAGTCAATTGATATTATGGCTCGTTTGGGGGTGATGATTTTATTGTTTCAAGTCGGATTGGAGTCAAATATAAAAGATATGATGAAAGTCGGGATATCATCATTTATCGTGGCGATGATCGGAGTTATCGCGCCGATGATTCTTGGATATTTTGTGAGTAGCTGGATAATTCCCGAAGCGGGATTTAATGTTCATTTGTTTATCGGGGCGACTTTGACGGCGACTTCCGTCGGCATTACCGCCAGAGTTTTAAAAGATTTGAATAAACTATCAACTCCCGAAGCGAAAGTAATTCTTGGCGCGGCGGTCATAGATGATGTTCTTGGATTGATTATTCTTTCCATTGTCTGCGGGATTATCATTTCAGGAACGGTGAGTGTCGGCGCTGTCGCGCAAACAAGTTTTATAGCGATTGCTTTTCTATTCGGTTCGATTATGATTGGTCTCTGGTTTTCTCCAAAAATCGGAAAATGGGTTTCAAAAATGAAAGTAGAAGGAATGAAGATTGTCACAGCATTCCTTTTTTTATTTTTAATGGCTTACATCGCCGATTTAGTCGGGCTAGCGACAATTGTCGGAGCTTTTGCGGCCGGGCTGGTGCTTGACGATGTTCATTTTAAAAATAAAAGAGAGCATCATATTGAAGTTTTAGTCAAACCGCTTTATTGCATTTTTGTTCCCATCTTTTTTGTTTTAATGGGAATCCAAGTCAAGCTTGATGTTTTTCTTGATCCGAAAATTATTTTAATCGCGCTTGGCATAACGATTGCTTCAATTGCCGGAAAACAACTATGCGGTTTGGGAGTGAGACATAAACAGGCGAACAAACGGACAGTTGGAATAGGAATGATTTCCAGAGGTGAAGTCGGATTGATTTTTGCGGGAGTAGGAAAAGAGCTTGGCGTTCTTGACGATTCAATTTTCGGAACGATTATCATTATGGTTATTCTAACAACTCTAGTCACGCCTCCTCTTTTGAAGTGGAGCATAGCGAAACAAGAAAAAGAAGCGAAGTGAATGCTTAATTTCATTTGACAAGTTTGTTATTGATGATATGGTTATTGCAGGAGGAGAAACAATGAGTATAATGTATCCGTCACTGGAGGAAGCAAAAAGAATAGTGGAAGTTTTTGAAGAAGGCAGAGAAAGCAAAGAGCCAGAAACATTAAAGCCAGCTGTTCAGGAATTTCCATTTGATCTTGCTTCTGAAAACAGAGACAGGATAAAGGCTCTTAAAGAAGAGATAGAGAGTCTTAAGGAAGAAAACGAGATATTGAGAAGCGAGATAAAACGCTTGGAAGAAAAAGTGGAGAGTTTCAGTAATTTGATTCAGGAACTTAGCAAATAAGGGCAACGCCCTTTATTTTTTTGTTTTGTTGAAGCTCTATTTGAGAGCGGGAATAAAATGATATTTCAGGTTGAGCTCCATTTCATTCCACTCAACACTCCATAATCATAAATTGTTATTTAGCAAAATTGGAGATGTGCGACACTCTTGACAAATTTCTCATTTCATGTATAATTCACAGTTAAAGTTGCTCTTTTAAAACAAACAAAATTTACCAGCGCCGAAAGTTTGATAGTTTAGATTTCTACCCGGCTTTAGCCGAGGGTTAATAATGCTTTAGCGTTATGAACTCTCAGAAGCGCTTGAGGTTAAAACCTCAAAAACCCTCAGCTAAAGCTGGGTAGAATATTTTCGGGGCTGGTGAATTAGGAGGATTTACCGGTTACACAA
>JAYEHC010000059.1:0-2812 GCA_034659355.1 Patescibacteria group bacterium
TGGATATTTTTCAGGATACGCGACTGGTGATATAACCGGTCAGATTAGTTTTAATTGTTCCAATACCAGCTCTTGCGGTTCATCTGATTTTAAAGTCAGAACAGATTGGCGACCAGCTTCAAGCAGGACTAGCGGCGGCATTGGATACATTCCACCACCGTCAACAGGCAGCGGAGCGGGAGATATTTATATTGGTATAAATGAAACAAAAGGAGGATATATTATTGATACTTCTGGCAGAAATTTCTTAGCGCATATCAATTCTCAAATTGATTTTATTATAGAAGGAAATACAAGTCAGCACAGCGCCAAGATTATTGATTTGGATATGCTCACCGGTAAAATCAAAGTAAAACTGCAATCAGAACCAATCACTATTGAATTGGAAATTAATGAAATAAAAGAAGTTGATCTTGATAATGACGGGCAGGATGATCTTGAAATAAAATACAACGAACTTAAAACAAATTGCGTTGATTTAACCTTCACGAAACTATCGGAATTCTCAGATACTATTATAAACGGCGACATCATCAGAAATCCTAACGCCGAGGGAGTGGCTCAATTTGATATTTATATCGTCAAAACAATCAACAACGAAAAATTCAAAAGATTAATTCTCAGTCCGCATGTCTTTGAAAGTTATGGACATTTGAAGTGGGAGAATATCAAACTTGTTGATCAAGACACAATAAATTCCTATGCTATTTCTAGTTTAGTAAGGTGCTTTGATCCCGAGAATAATATCAACGATCCAAAAATATATAAATTAACACTAAACAACGACACTGGAACGAAAGAACATCTCAATATGACTGCTTCTGAGTTTGAAGCTGTTTATGACTGGGATGCGGTTTATAATATTAATGTTGTGGATAGAGACGCATATTTGTTGGGATGATTAAAATTACAAATAAGATGACTAAATTAATAACTTACACTGATGGCGGAGCGAGGGGAAATCCGGGACCGGCGGCGTGCGGAGTTGTGATTAAAAATGAAACTGGTGAAATAGTTTTAAAAACTTCAAAATATCTCGGCGAGACAACAAATAATGTCGCGGAATATGAAGCGTTGATTTTGGCGTTGCAGAAAGCGAAAGGAATTTTTAAAACGCAGAAAATAAAAAGCAAAATTTTAGAATGCTATCTGGATAGCGAACTTGTTGTGAAGCAACTAAATCACGAGTATAAAGTAAAGGATGAAAATATGCAGAAACTTTTTATAAAAGTTTGGAATTTAACGCTTGATTTTGAGAATGTAAAATTTACGCATTTTCCGCGTGAAGAGAATAAACTGGCGGATGAATTGGTGAATAAAGAATTGGATGGGCAAGCGGGAAATAAGAGTTTGTTTTAAAATTAATTTTTGTAATGAAAGTTGCTTTAGTTCACGATTATTTAGTTCAATACGGAGGAGCGGAAAGAGTCTTAGAGGCGTTTACGGAAATTTTTCCAAAAGCGCCGATTTATACGATGGTCTACGATAAAAAACTGATGGGCAGGGCTTTCTCTGATAGAAAAATTCATACTTCATTTTTGCAAAAAATTCCATTAGTCGGGTCTCATCACCGACTTTTTCCGCTTTTAATGCCGATGGCGATTGAGCAATTTGATCTTTCAAAATACGATGTCGTTCTTTCTGACTCAAATAGTTATGCCAAAGGCGCGATAACTATGCCCTCCACTTTGCATATAACTTATTGCCATACTCCAATGAGATACGCTTGGGACGATTGCCATAAATATCTGAGAGAATTTAAATATTCAAAGCTGACTAAAAAATTTGTCCCTTTCGCGATGAATTATATTAGGATGTGGGATAAAATTTCCGCGGACAGACCCGATCGGTATATTGCAAATTCAAAGTTTGTCGCTTCTAGAATTAAAAAATATTACCATAAAAATTCTTTTGTTATCAACCCTCCGGTGAGCGCGGAAAAGTTTTATATATCAAAAAATGTGGAGGATTACTATTTAATGATTGGTCGCGCGCTTCCTTATAAGCGTTTTGACATAGTCGTTAAAGCGTTTAATGAATTAAAACTCCCGTTAAAAATAATTGGCAAAGGTCTGGAAATGAATAAGCTGAAAAAATACGCAAACAGCAATATTGAATTTCTAGGATATTTAAATGACAAAGAAACGAGTGTTTATTATTCCAAGTGCAAAGCGTTTATCTTTCCGCCAGAAGAAGATTTTGGGATTACTCCTTTGGAGGCGATGGCTTCCGGTCGTCCGGTGATAGCGTTTCGGGGCGGCGGCGCTTTAGAAACGGTGATTGAAAATAAGACCGGATTGTTTTTTGACGAACAAACCCCGCAATCAATAATAGCTGTTGTTCAGAATTTCAATTCTCGCGAATTCAATCCGGAAGAAATAAGAAAACGCGCTTTAGAGTTTGACAAAGAATTATTTAAGAAAAAAATAAAGAAGTTTGTTGAAGAAGAATACGCTAAGCGCTTGTAAATAAATAGCCCTTCTAACTTCATCTCATCTTCATACCATCTTGGCTTGAAAAAACTTTCAGCATATAACAATATCCCTCAACTTTTTTCAAACCAATCTGGCATAAAGCTGAGCGAACTTAGAAAATGTTATTTCTTTACAAGCGCTAAAATGTAAGTTCATAGTGTTTTGTCTATATGCCTCAAAAAATTCTCAAACAATATTTTGGTTATGATGGCTTTCGTCCTTTTCAAAAAGAGGCGATTGAAAATATATTAAATAAAAAAGACAGTTTAGTGGTCTTGCCGACTGGTGGAGGAAAATCGCTTATTTATCAAATACCGGCGGTAATGCAGGAAGGGATT
>JAYEHC010000060.1:0-11892 GCA_034659355.1 Patescibacteria group bacterium
TCTATGTGCATTTTTTGCTCGCTCAAAAGTTCCAATACCTATTTTACAAACATCTTTAATATTGTGCTCAAAAATATACAAAATTTGTTTTTCAGTTATCTTGCTCATATTTTTTATTTCTTTAATTATAAATCAATCGATATAAAATTCCTTCTTCGCAATTAAGAATTGAAAAAATAGAAACTTGATATAAATCCTCAAAATAAGAATTAACTCCTGAAAAAAATCTTTCTTTTGTTTTTTTGTCCGCTTTGTTTTTGTGTAAATACGGCGGATTAGTGCAAACAAATTTATATTTTTTAGGACTACTTAAAGAATCGTCATAAAAAACTTTTTTATTATCACAATATTTTTTATCACAATCAAATCCTGTAATTTTTTTACAGTTATTTTTTTCCGCCCATTTAAACAAGTCTTGATTTCCCGCAAAAGGATCAATGACTTCTTTATTTTTAACAAACTTTTCAAATCCTTGCAAAATATAATCAGAATTTGTAGTAAAAAATTGTCCAAGTTGACTTTTCATTTTTTATTTAAATAAATTTACGACACTTAAACACACAAGTCCCACAACAACATTTTAACACAAAAAAAAATGGATGTAAAACGACAAACATGCAAATATAGAACTTTGACTTTTTCCTTCATTACAACTATAATAATTCAGTAATCCATTAACCAACCAAACAATTATGATAACTTTAGACGATTACAGAAAAATAGTCGGCGACGAAAAAATTGACGAGATTATTAAAGAGGCAAAACCGCTTAGGGGAAAATATGTGGTCCATATTAATTCAACTTTTTACGGAGGAGGAGTGGCGGAAATTCTTGACAGCTTGGTTTATCTGATGAACCAAGTGGAAATTAAAGCGGGGTGGAGATTAATAAAAGGAATTCCCTCATTCTTTGATGTAACAAAATCGTTTCACAACGGTTGCCAAGGAGCGAACACCAAATTGACAAAAAAGATAAAAGAAATTTACGAAGGAACAAATTTTCACAATTCCACTTTTATGCATCTTGATAAAACTGACGCTGTCATTATCCACGATCCGCAAGTTTTACCTTTGATTAAATTCTACAAAAAAAATCAGCCTTGGATTTGGCGGTGCCATATTGACATTACAAAACCAAACAAAAAACTTTGGCATTATTTAAAAGATTTTATTAACCTTTATGACGAAATGATCATTTCAGACGAATGCTATCGCAAAGAAGATATCAAAATTCCGCAGACAATTATTATGCCGTCTATTAATCCGTTGAATGAAAGAAATAAATGTGTTTCAAAACAAAAAGCAAGAAAAATTCTTTCAGAGCACGGAATAAAATTTGATAAACCGATAGTAAGCCAGATTTCAAGATTTGATATTTGGAAAGATCCAATTGGCGTAGTGGACTCCTTTAAAAAAACAAGGAAACATTTTAATTGCCAACTGGTGCTTTTGGGCAATTTTGCAACGGACGATCCGGAAGGATTTAAAGTGTATCAAAAAGTTCTCAAAAAAGTTAAGGGAGAAAAAGATATTACCGTTTTACTTGCCGATAGCATTTTAATAGTAAACGCTCTGCAGGCAGTATCAGAGGTGGTTCTGCAAAAATCGCTGCGTGAAGGATTTGCGTTGACCGTCAGTGAAGCGCTGTGGAAAAAAACGCCCGTCATTGGCGGAAATGTAGGCGGTATTCCTAATCAAATAATTAACGGCAAAAACGGCTATTTGGTAAGCAATATCAACGAATGCGCAGACAGAACGACAAAGTTGCTTAAAAACGACAAGCTCAGAAAAGAAATGGGAGAATTTGGACGAGAATTTGTTAGAGAGCATTTTTTAATTACCAGGCATTTGCTGGATTATATTAAATTATTGAAAAGGGTTATGAGGATTGGATAAATTATTCCCCTCTTGAGAGGGGTAATCCCGTTAGGGATGGGGTGTGTTTCTACTCAAACAACTCCGTACTTAAATATTTCTCGCCCCGGTCCGGAAAGATTGTCACGATATTGCCTGTCTTAATTTCCCCGGCGATCTTCAAGACAGCCAGCATCGCCGCGCCGCTGGACATACCGACAAAAATTCCTTCTTCCCCGGCAATACGCCGCGACATTTCAAATGATTCTTTTGTATCAACCATTATAGTCCTATCAATTTTATTTTTATCGTAAAGCGCTGGCACCAGCGCTTCTTTTATATTTTTCAGCCCTTGAATATAATGTCCTTCGACTGGCTCAACACTGATAATTTTGATTTTAGGATTACATTTTTTCAAATAAGACGCTACGCCCATTAGCGTTCCGGATGTGCCAATCGCCGCCGCAAAATAATCAATCTGCCCGTTAGTCTGCTTCCAAATTTCTTGCGCTGTGGATTCATAGTGGGCAATTTTGTTGTATTGGCTGGAAAATTGGTTTGCCCGAAAATATTTGTCGGGATGTTTTTTTACCAATTCATCCACTTTGATTATTGCTCCATCTGTTCCTAATTTAGAATCGGTTAAAATAACTTCTGCCCCAAAAGCTCGAATCATTTTTTGCCGCTCCACCGATACCGCTCCGCTCATTATTATTTTTACCTTGTATCCCTTAATCACGCCAATCATCGCCAAAGCAATGCCAGTATTTCCGGAAGTTGCTTCAATAATGGTTTTTTCTTTAGTGAGCGTTTCTTCAGCCTCAGCCTGCTCCACTATTTTCAAAGCAATTCTATCTTTAATGCTGCCACTGGGATTAACTCCTTCAATTTTAGCGTAGATATTTACTCCTTTATTTGGGTTTAATTTATTAATTCTAACCAGCGGTGTATTGCCGATAGTTTGGATAATGTTTTGATAGATCATATTATTATTTTAATTGATTAATTTTTGCAAAAATAAAAACACCTTTTGCAAGATGGTTTTTGAAACTTTTTATTTAATTTTGATTATAAACACAAATAAAAACCAGCTTGCTTTCAAGTATTTTGACAACAACACATAATTTGATTTTTAAGCGCTTCCATAAAAGTTTTAATTAACTTATAATCATAGATTATCATATTGAAAAATATTGTCAACTGGAAAAATTTATCTTAAGAAACATTGAAATTGCGTTAGAATTTTATAACTTCCCCTTCTCCGATTTTTTTCTCATCATCTTTGCTATTTGAACTATCTCGCTTTGGCGAATTTGTTTTTGCGTCAACGGCGTTTTTAACTTGCGCAGTATTCAGATCATCAGTTATTAAATCACCTGTAATATCTTTTTTCTGCGAAGGCTTTTCTTGCCTCACAGATTCTTGCTTGATGATTTTTTGCTCTGCGGTATTTTGTTTTACAATAAGCTCTTTATCTTCTTCTCTTATTTTATTTACGCTATTTTTATCTGCTGAGTTATTATCAGTTATTTTTTCTTCTTTCTTCTCCTCAAAAACGCCCTGCTTTTCTTTAGCCTTAAACTCGTTATCGTCTCTTTTGCTATTTGTTCTTTTTGTTGATTCTTTTCTCGCCTCAGCTAAACAATCTTTGCAATATGTGTCTCTGGAAGGATCCGGTTTAAACGGAACTTTTATTTTCTTATCGCATGTTTTACACACAGCGTCCCACATCTCTCTATTGTCATTTTCCGTTCTGCTGTTTTGATAATTATTTGTCTTATTTGTCTTATCTTGAAACGCCGGCGCTTCTTCTTGCCCGTCATTAATACCTGACCATCTGGAAACTTTTTCTTCTACTACTTCTCTTTTTCTAGCATACCTTTCTCTGGAAACTTTAATTATTTTCTCCAAGTTTTCTTTTTTCTCGGGTATTACCGTCGGCGCAAGAGAAGTCGCGCTGAAAGCGTCTCCTGAAATTCCATCAATCATTAATTTTAAATAAACATCGTATTTAGCAAGATTGACCAAATCATTCATCATAAAAACCGGTTCAAATTCCTTTTCTAAAAATTCCGCGTCAGACGCGCCAACTCTAAAAGTAACTATCGTGCCAACATTTCCAAAAACAGCGTCGCTTACTATTTCTTCAAGTTGATTAATATATTGATGCGCGATAGTCAAGTTTAATCTATATTTTCTTGCTTCTGATAAAATATCAGCAAACGATTCAGTCGCAAAATTTTGAAACTCATCAACATACAAATAAAAGTCCTTCCTTTCTTCTTCCGGCATATCAACCCGGCCCATAATCGCCAATTGAATTTTTGTAATCAGCATCGCGCCCAAAAGAGCGCTATAGTCCTCGCCAATCCTTCCTTTGGAAAGATTGACAATAAATATCTTTTGCCCATCGGTTATTTCTTTCATATCTATCGTTGAATTCGTTTGGGAAATTATATTTCTGACTAGCGAACTGGAAAGAAATTGCCCGACCTTGTTTTGAATCGGAGAAATAGCTTCAACCGTAAATTGGTTTGAATACTTTGTAAATTCACTCGTCCAAAATGTTTTTACAACCGGATCAGAAATTTTTGCGACAACTTTATTTCTATATTCTTTATCAACAAGCATTCTTGGAACTCCCAATAAAGTGCTTCCCGGATATTCCAAAAGTCCCAAAATAACATTTCGCAGTAAATATTCAAGCCGCGGTCCCCAGGAATCAGCCCAGATTTTTTTGAACACGCCAATTAAACCGGAAGCAACCAAATGCTTATACTTCGGATCAACTTGTTCCATTACATTAAAAGCGATCGGGTAGTCAATATCAGCGGGATTGAAATAAATAACATCGTTTATTCTTGAGGGTGGCACAAAATTTAAAACTTTTTCCGCAAAGTCTCCATGCGGATCAACAACAGCAACTCCTCTTCCCGCCTTAATATCAGAAATAACCATATTTTCCAAAAGAGTTGTTTTCCCCATTCCGGTTTTTCCAATCACATACATATGTCTCCGCCGATCGTCTTTTTTGATGCCAAAAATATGCTCCTGCCCGCGAAAATTTGTTTTCGCAAAATAAGTAATATCGTCTTTCATAAAAATGGATTACATAATTATTCCTCCTTTTTCTCATTCACCATAAATACCTCATCTCCATTATATTCTTTTTCTTTAAATTCTTCAAATTAAAAATTTTATTCCTCTTTAATAATTTCCACCGTTTCAATTTTTGTTTTGAATATTCTTTTCCGGATTGAATTTTTGAAAATTATAAATTCTTCGATTTTAAATTTCCAACTAATCAAACAATAAACGACAATTCCCACAAGTCCCGCGAATAAGCCTTGCGTAAAAATTCCAACGAAAGTATGCGTGTCTAAAAATGGTTCTATTAAATATAGGGATTTGTAAGCAAAAAGTCCTGCTACTGCTGAAGAACAAGATATTTTAACAACTGATTTGAAAATGGCTTTGTGACAAGAAAAACCAATTTTTTTATTGATCAGGCAATAAAGAAACAAAGCGTTGATAACTGAAGAAATCGAAAAAGCCATTGCCAGTCCAATAACTCCATATTCCTTTGAAAGAGAGAAAGCAAGAAGTATATTTATGAAAACGCTGATTAACGAAGTTATGAAAGGAGTCTTTGCGTCATGTAACGCCCAAAAAGAACGCGCTAGAAGAGGAATAAGCGCTTGAGCGAATAAACTAAAAACAAAAACGCCAAGTGCGTTAAATGTCAGAATTGTATCTTCCCAAGTAAAATTTCTAGTTCCCAACGCCACACGAACAACTTGCGCGCGAAGAACAAAAAGTAAAACGCTAATTGGAATTATAAAAAATAGAATCTGCTTTGCGGTTGAAGACAAACTCGCTATAAATTTTTCTCTGTTTTCTTTGTCGCTTAACGCAGAAAGAGTTGGGAAAGAAGCGACTGCGAATGAAATAGCGAAAAGTCCAAGAGGAAAACTTTGTAAATCATTAGCAAGGGTAAAAATAGTCAAACTTCCAATAGCGAGAGTAGAAGCGATTATTGTAATAATCACTAAATTAAATTGAGTCGCGATTATTGTCAGCAGACGCGGAGTTATCATCCGCGCCATTTTTTTGACATCCGTGTTTTTTGTATCTACAATAAATTGATATTTGAAACCGAGTTTTCTGACAGTTGAAATTTGAATTGCAAAATGAAGAAATGATCCCAAAACAACTCCCCAAGCTAAACCTGGTAACCCCCACCAATTTACAAAATACACAGCGCCGATTATTATTCCAACATTGTACATTATCGGAGAAAGAGAATAGACAAAAAATCTTTTGAATGATTGTAAAATTCCGCCAAGAATACTACTTAGTAATAAAAAAATAGGACTGAGAAGCATTATCCTAGTGAGCTCAATCGTCATTTCTTTTTTAGAACCATCAAAACCGGGAGCAATAAAATCAACTAGATCCTTTGTAAAAATAACCGCGCTGAAACATAAAATAATCAACAAGATAAAAACGATATTTAGCGCAGCATTGGCCGTTCTAAAAGCGCGATCTTCTTTTCCTTTAAAAATAAGTTTGCTGAACACGGGAATAAATCCGGCAGACAAAGCGCCGAAAACAACGATATTAAAAATAAAATCGGGAATTCTAAAAGCCGCGAGATAAATATCAAACTCATTGCCAACGCTAATTTCCCCGACAAGAATTCTGTTTCGCAAAACCCCCAGCAGTTTGCTTGCCAAAGTCGCTGTTCCCAGCACAATGGCCGCTGCTGTAATAGACTTTGCTTTTCCGTTGATTAATTTTTTAATCATAAAATTATGCCTAACAGTAATTTGCAGAGGTTAATTCATCTTGTATCATAATCAACCGCGTTTTTAATATGGTTTATTTTTGCCGTGTTTTTATTTTTATTGATAGTAATCGCGATAACATCAATTTGCCAATTGGTATTATCCGAGTATTTATTTTCCAGCAAATAAAAAAGAGCCGTTTTGATAAGCCGTTTTTGTTTGCGATAATTTACAGACTCTTGCGGAGCGCCAAATTTATTATTGCTAAAATTTGTTCTCGTTTTTACTTCCACAAAATGCAACCCGTTATTTAATTTCGTTATGATATCTATTTCTCCAACTCGTTTTTGATAGTTTGTTTCTAAAATTGAATATCCTTCGCGCTTCAGAAAATAACAAGCAATCTTCTCTCCCATATTTCCAAATTTTCTTTTTTCATTTGGCATATAGCAATCCTATCTTAAATTTAAGCGCTGTGTTCCTGATTTATAAAATAAAATTCTAGGATTATAACGCCAATGATTAACAAAAAAGCGTTTTGCCAACTCAACATTTTTAATCCTTGCAAAATCAAAGTTCCAACCGCTATTGTTGAAAAAAGGACACTGTGGCGAAATGAAATTCCAGCTTGCGTGAAAATTGGCTGACGCGAAAAAAGTTTGCTACGAACAAAAAATCCGATCAGCGTAAGTAAGCTTACAAGAACGAGAAACAGACTTAAATAAAACAATAAAAAACCCTGCCAATTAGTTGTTGCTGGGTTGACATTTAACAAAATCAAAATCCAGGCGACAAAACATAGCAAGGTGCTGACAACTAATCCTATTAAACAACTTTTTAAAGTCATACGATAAATTTGCTATTTCTTAAAAGGCTAATCTTTTTTCATCATACTCCAATTATCACAAAATATCAAGATAGACATTCTCTGAACTAAGTTCCGAAATACATCTAATTGCTTAACAGCGCTGCTCCAACAAGCATTGCCCTGCTTCCCAAACCAGACCGGACTATTTTTGTTTTTCTTGCTGGAATTAAAACTTTTTTTAAAACATCTTTTCTCGCTAAATCTAGAATTTCTTTTTGCTTTGTTACGCTTCCGCCAATAACGATAATCTCAGGATTAATCGTATTTATAATACTCGCCAAACCCGCTGATAAATATCCGCTGATTTCCTTAATAACTTTCTGGTCTCGTTTAATTCCTTTTATTGAATCAAGAGCTATTTCTTTAGCTTTCTTCTTTTTGTTATATAATTCAAAATATAATTTTTCAATAGCGTTTCCCGAAGCGTACTGCTCCCAACATCCCCTATTTCCGCAACCGCATTTTTTCCCGTTAGACATTATCACCAAATGTCCAAACTCGCCAGCGGTATTATTCGCCCCATTATATAGCTTTCCGTTAATTTCAATCGCTCCTCCAATTCCGGTTCCAATAGCAAGATAGACGACATTCTTATATTTCTTTTTTCGTCCAAAACTATTTTCTCCCAAAGCAAAACATCTCGCATCGTTGCCTATTTCAGCGTTTACTCCGGTTTTTTCTTTGATAATTTTTTTCAAATTATCATTTTTCCACCCTTTAATGCTTGGCGCGAAAACAGCAACGCCATTTTGAGCATCAACTTGACCGGGAAAAGATATACCGATTTTTTGAAAATTATTATTTTCTTGATAATAATTTATCAGCTCTATTAATTTCCGAATAACCCCGTCTTTATTTTTTGGCGTCTTTATTTTTTGGCGATCAAGAATTTTGAAATCGCTTTTCCCAAAAGAAACAACTCCGCTGGAAATTTTCGTTCCACCGATGTCAAAAGCAAGAATATTTTTTGCGCTCATATTGAAAAATTAGATTTGAATTAGGCTCTGCTGATTTTCTCCAATTGTTCCCCCTTTGTAAAAGGGGGCTAAGGGGATTCCCGGGCAGAATTGATAAAATAAGTTAAATTATTTTTTTAAGGCATATGCAATGCGAGAACGAGTTTGTAACCCGTTTCCTTTGTTTTTAAGACTTACAAGTTTTATTTGTTTGGGAAATATTGGAAACTGGTTACAAACCAGTTCCCGCGGAGAAATAGATGAAAATCAGCAGAATCTAAATAATATAAAAAATCGCAAAGAAATAACCGCTACAGAAACTCTAGACGGGCAACTCTGTCGGCGGTTTACCCTTTTTAGCTTCAACGCGTGGCGCGATTGGCGCCTTAACTTCAATGGTTGGGAAATGAAAGATAGTCGCAAGCTCTTCGGTATTCAGAACATATCCCTTTTCATCAAACTCTCTTCTTTTGTATCTTCTTAAGATCTTTCTTTTTCTAATCGCTTTTCTAAAATCCGCCAGAAAATAGTAAGCGCTTGTTTTTGTGTTTGAATCAGGAATCAGAGCATTTAAATCTTGCGATCCAAACTGAGTAAAATACGAAAAAACAATCGCATTGCCCTTGGGTTTATTAAAAACATCTCTTTTCGCTAAATAAATCCACCTAATATCTATTTCAAAGCCTGGTTTTTTAACGCTTTCATCAATAGCGGTTACAATATTTTTTTCCCCGGGAGAAAGATGAAGCATTAAGCTAATTGATTCTTCTTCTTTTGATTTTTCTTTTTCCGTTTTTTCCATTATTCCTTGCGTAGAAAAAGCTCCTAAGAGCGTATATCTCGCCAAGTCAATAATTTCAGATATTACAATTGAAAATGGATTGGACGACTTTTTTTTCTCGTTATCTTTTCTTCCTATTAATTTAAGAACTAACCTGTTTGCTTCTTCTTTCCAGCTATCGTCAGCAGCTCTTACTAAAATTTGAATCCAGACTTGCTCTCCTTTCCCTAATTTATTTACCCCTTCCACAACACTGGAAACGGGATCAATAAACTCGCCAGAGGCCATATCTTCAAATTCCTTGTATGTTCTTAACGGATAAGCGTCTTCTTTTAATAAAACCATATCCGTACCCCATAAATCATAATCCTTGCTCGGAATATCGTCTGGAATATCTGTCACATAATCGTCAACTTCCTGAATTTCAGCGTCTGGATATTGCGCGTATATTTGCGACTCTACTAACCCCCTTGAAAGCTTTGGCGTTCTGACATAAAAATGAATGTCGCCTTCTTTGCTAACAATTTCAAAACTGAACCATGTATCTATCATTCCTTCTAAATATACATCGTACAAAGTATCTATCACCGTATCGTAGGTACTATGAAGTCCTGAAAAAAACTCCTCCATTGTTTTCGGTCTTTTTTCCATCTCTTTGGAAACTTTTATTTCCAGCAAATCCCACTCTATTTTTCTAAAATATTTTTCCTGGATATAAGCGACCCAAGACAACTCAAAAATAGGCCAAAGCACTAACGGAGTAAAAAACCACCAATAATGATAATATATTACCACCGCCTCTTGAAGAGATTCAGTTAGAATGTAGAGCAATGTTGGCATAAAATATTAAAAATAAATTTTATAATTTTTATCTTAGCGCTTGTAAAGAAATAACATTTTCTAAGTTCGCTCAGCTTTATGCCGGATTGGTTTGAAAAAAGTTGAGGGATATTATTATATGCTGAAAGTTTTTTCAAGCTAAGATGGTATGAAGATGAGATGAAATTAGAAAGGTTATTTATTTACAAACGCTTAACCGATAAGCCCTTCCTTCCTTCTTAAAATACTTCCTGTTTTGCAAATTCAGAGCTACCGTATTTTCTTTAACTCTTCTTTTCTTTAAAACCTCTTCTATTATATCACTTTTTTCCATTTTACCGCCACCCGCTTTCAGCGTTTCCATAATTACTTCTAAAACAATCCCGGCGCTATACCCCCATTCTTGCAAAGCGTAAATTCCTCTGCCAATCAAAATAAATCTGTCGTCCTTAATAAGTTCGTTATGCACAGTCTGATTATTCGCGCTTCTATTACCCTGCCATAATTTATTTATCTCCGCTGTTATTTCAACAAAATGCAACGGTTTTCTATTTTTTTTCAAAGCCAAATACGCTTTATCTTTAACATTTCTCGGATTAATCTGCGGCCATTTTATGTATCCCCACTGCCCTAAAACATTTCTGAGAATAATTTTGTTTTCACTCAAATAAGATTCTAGATGCGCTGAAGAAAAATCCTCTTCATTCTTAAAATACTTGTTTATTATTCCCAGCATTTCATCAAAGCCCAGTTCCTTTTTATTTCTTTTCAAATATTCTTCTACCGCTTTAATAACATTTTTAAACCGATTAACATCTTCTTCTTGATAAAAATAAATCTTTCTATGCAACTTTGTTTCCCGCTTCTCTTTTATTCTATCATCTAATGACAAAATAAACAAAGTTATCTCCCGTTTTGCTTGATTGCCGCTTTTTTCGCCAAAAAGATAATTGACAATTTTTTCTTCGCTCGCAAACCCTCCGTAATTTTGAATATTATTTTCAACGCTTTCAAATATTCTATTAATCCCATTTTCTATTCCTATCTTTTTTAATTTAGAGACTGCTTCAAATTCAATCTGTCTGACTCTCTCTCTGGTTATTCTATATTCCTTGCCAATTTCTTCAAGAGTTTTCGCTTCTTTATTTCCATTAAAATTAAATCTTTTCACAACAATATCTCTCGGTCTTTCCGAAAGTTTCTCAACCATTTTAAAAACAAACTGCTCTAAATCAATCCCTGGTTTATTTTTTGATATTTGTTTTTCGTTTTTCTTCATTTTTCTAAAACCTAAAATTAATTATTTTTTTCTGGCTCCATAGTCTCGCCAGGGCCACGGAGTTTTTTATAATTGCGTTCCCGAATTTTCTAAACTCCGAAGCTTTTCTAAATTTACCTTTTCTATGTTTCCCCCCCCCAGGGTAATTCACTTCTCCTAAAATCTTCTTATTTTTGTCATCCCGAGCGACGATAGGAGCCGAGGGATCTGTGAGCGGATAAAATGTAATTTGCTAAAATAGCTTAAATTAAGCAAAACATAATTGCGCTTACAGATTCCTCCACTCCGCTCGCAATGACAGATTTATTTTGTCAGGAGTGAATTACTCTATGTTTCCCTCTTTATCAAAAGGGGTTAGGGGAATTTTTTCAAAAAGATAAACTTGGAAAAAATTTGACATTAGATTTTGAAAAGATATAATAAAAATATAATTTGAAAATAAATAAAAACTATGCTTAAAGAAATCACTATTGACAGAGCTGAATATAAAAGACTTTGCCAAGCAGCGGAACGATATGAGATGTTCCGTAAGTTTTTTGAGTTGGACTT
>JAYEHC010000061.1:0-2751 GCA_034659355.1 Patescibacteria group bacterium
CTCGGCAGTATCACCTGTCGTGTTTGCCACGATCGAGACGCGATAAATCGCCGTCTCTACGCCACAAAAACACCCCGATTTCTCGGGGTGTTTTTTTGGTTGGGGAAATAATTTTTAGTATTATTTCCGAACCGCCGATCTTAGCTATCGGGAAAGAGAACTAAACTAACTTACTTTATAAATATCCAATATTTCTTTTGCTCTGCTTATTGCCTCATCTCTAAGTTTTTGATCATTGTAATTATCCAAATGTGTCCCAAAACAAAGAAAAGAAATTTTATTTTCAGAATGTTTAAAAAAATATATTCTTGGTCTTTGATTTTTTCTTAGTCCTTTAACAGCGCAATGAACTTTCCACATTTCTATATCACCGGTATTGTTGGTCAGATATAATGATTTTGGACCGATCACAGGACCAAAATTACTATTGAAATGCTTTTTGAGTAATTGTTCCAGATCAATAATCGCTTTATTTCCCTCAATAAACTTCTTGCAAAACTTCTGCCACTCTTTTAAAAAACTGCTATGTCTTGTTATCTCAATTTCCATAAAAAATCGTTTTAAACAAATTCGGTGTCTCTGTAAAAAGACAATTCATAGTCCATCAATTGATAAAGATCAACGGCGTTATATGGAGCTTCACTATGGCTGATTTTTTCCAATTCGGAGCCATTCTTATCTCCATATAATTCTAAGTCTCTTTTTATTATAAATCTTTCTTTTTTATTAAACATTGATTCTAATTCTTCAATTTCCTGTTTAGTAGATTTGTTTTTTAATTTATAAACACAAGTATCATTATATCCTCCTCCTGATTTTTCTTTTTCTGTTTTTATAAATCCTTTTTTTTCCAGTTCTAACAATTTCTGCTCTATATTTCTTGGTTTTGGTCCCATTGGATATTTTTCATACACATCACCGGTGATAGAACGATTATCATATTCAAACATATCAAAATCAAGAAAATATAACATTTTCCAAATCTTTTTCCTGCCCTTGATTTCTCCTTTTGATTTGGCTAAAATCAATAACAATAATTTATCATATTTTGATAAGTTTTTAAAATTTTTAATCATAGTTTTATTTAAACTTTATCCTATTTTTATTATACGAGAGTAAGGGGTTGTGTCAAGAAAAAAATTATTATCGCGTCGCGTACATTTTCTGAACTAAGTTCCGAGATTTCGGAACTTAGTTCAGAAAATGTTCCCGCATTCAAAAACACCCCGATTTCTCGGGGTGTTTTTTTGGTTGGGGAAATAATTTTTAGTATTATTTCCGAACCGCCGATTTGAGCTATCGGGAAAGTTTCCGATAGATATCTTTACGATGCCCAACAATAATAAGTTTTACTTTATAGATATTTACAAATTGAAAAACAACTCTCCATTCACGAGTTATTCTAAAAGAATAGAATCCTACCAATTCGCCTGATAACTGTTTGGTATGCAAACTAGAATGAAAGGGGTTTTCGCATAAGGATTCAAGCAAATCGGCTAATTTTTTTTGCTGGCGGACAGGCAGTTTTTTGACTGATTTTAAAAATACTTTGCCGTAAACAATATCCATTATATTTTGAGATTCAACGATTTAAGGAAAGATTTTTTGTCTTTAAAAGTATATTCGTCTTTTTCTTGACAGTTTTTCAGAACTTGTTTGACAAATTTTGAATCATACAAACCTTCCGGATCTTTTCCAACCCAGCCAATAATAGCGGAGCGAAGAAGTTTTATTTCTCGTAGCATTAAATCTTCCTTTGTTTTATTTGTCACTTTTTCTTTTTCGTTAAATGCTAACATATTTTTAATTTAACTTTTTATCTCTATTTTTATTATACGAGAATGAAGGGTTGTGTCAAGAAAAAAATTATTATCGCGTCGCGTACATTTTCTGAACTAAGTTCCGAGATTTCGGAACTTAGTTCAGAAAATGTTCCCCGCATTCAAAAACACCCCGATTTCTCGGGGTGTTTTTTGGTTGGGGAAATAATTTTTAGTATTATTTCCGAACCGCCGATTTGAGCTATCGGGAAACTGTTAGGTTCAGACTATTCAGTCATAAATGTCTTTGTGGTTGGGAAATCATCTACCATATAGCCGTTCATCCAATCAGCGGTAGTGGTATCGTGAGAAGTACCAGCTGATTGATCTGACCAGATGAAATTAGGAGTAGCAGTAGTAGTAATTGCGGTAATTGTCCATGCATCCCCATCAGCTGGAGCTGTTTCAGGATTAACTATAGCGCCAGCAGCAGTGTATTCCGCTAACACTACATCATCTGTTGCATTATGCGTAGCCGCAGTAACAACGGTATCTCCATTAACATCTAATACATATGCTTTGTTTGTATCAGTTGTATCAACTACTTCAATAATTCTAGCGCCTACTAAACCAAAGGTACTGGCACCAAAAATAGATTTAGTAGTATCTTCAGCTATTTCAATTGTGAATTCGTCATCATCTGCAACACTACCAATTGTCGCTTTAAGATGATAAGTATTATCATCACTAGCCGCAATTTCTTCTTCGTCATTTATCGTAACAATAACACTAGTATCGCCGACTACTAAAGTGCCACCGCCAGAAACTGTTAGATCATCTCCGTTATCATCTACAATACCTACAGCTGTTATTTCAGAACTGCCTCTGTAAAACTTGAAATCGCTAAATACTACAGGATCACCAGCGCCTATAGCAACAGTATAGACAAGCTTCTTAAAGGCAATTTTACCTTCGTTAGCAACAATATTTG
>JAYEHC010000062.1:0-2713 GCA_034659355.1 Patescibacteria group bacterium
TTGAAAAGTTTAAAAGTAAAATTTTCATCTTTTCCAGAACAACAAAAAATCGCAAACTTTTTGACTTCAATTGATAATTTAATAAATTCAAAACAACAACAAATCACCAAGGCAGAAAGTTGGAAAAAAGGGTTGATGCAGGGGTTGTTTGTTTAAGAAAATTTTATGACTAAAAAACCTACGACGGATTATGTAGCCAATTTCAATAAAGAGCTTGAAAGTATTGATAAGCTTGAAGAAACACCTAAAATTATCAGAGATCAAGCTATACAGGCACTGGAGCTGTTTTAAAAGAAAGTAGTCTTAAGCGCACAGATAAAACTATTTTAGAAAACACAAAGAAAGCTTTAAAGAATATTAATAAAAGTTCTATTGAAAAGAATTTTAAGATTATTTATTCACAAATGTGTGTTCTTGCTATATCTAGTTTAGAAGCTACTCTCAAACGATATTTTGAAAATTCACTTAATAATTTAAAAAATATTAACAGAGAAAATAAAAGATTAAAGGAATCAAAAATTACCTTTTATGAACTAGTTGAAAATGATTTAAAATTTAACGGGCAATTTGGGAAACTAGTTGTTGAAAAAAATAAACCAAATTTTCAGGATCTTAAAACAATAAAAGGTGTTTTTGAAGATTATCTGTCTAAAGAAATAATATTAAATAATGATGATGAGAAAAAAATATGTTTCTATCTTGAAGCAAGACATGTTTTAGTTCATAAGGGTGGTATTGTCGATGAAAAATTTATAAGTGCAACAAAATCTTTTGATGCAAATATTAAATGCTATAGGAAAGATGATCCTATTGAGATTAACGAAGAAGATTGGTTAAACATGAAGACGGTCTTAGTAGAACTTGTAAATCAAGTTACAAGGCATATTAAATAAAATCTATAAGCCATCAATCCGAACAACAACTTGAAAAAACTTTGACATAATAGTTATTCGTATAAAATAAAAATATATTTATGACAAAAATTATAGAAAAATTTAATGAACTGATGAGACTTCCTGGCGAGACGGAAGTTGTTGAGTGGAAAGAAGCAAAAAATGGTTTTGATTTCAGAACACTTGGTAAATATTTTAGCGCATTGAGCAATGAAGCAAATTTAAAAAACAAAAAATCCGCTTGGCTCATTTTCGGCGTTAAAGATAATAAAGATATAGTTGGTACAACATATAGAAAAAATAGAGTTGACTTAGACAGTTTGAAATCTGAAATAGCGCAAAAAACCACAGTCAATATTTCTTTTAGGGAAATACATGAAACAGAGAAAGACGGCGAGAGAATTGTATTGTTTGAAATACCGCCAGCGCCTCAAGGCATTCCAATCGGATAGGATGGACATTTTTACGCAAGAGATGGCGAAGTTCTTACTCCATTAGGAATTGATAAAATTGAAAGAATACGAAGTCAGAAAAAACAAAAAGACTGGAGTATGGAAATTTGTTGTGAGGCAAGCATTACTGATTTAGACTTAAGAGCGATTAAAAAAGCAAAACAAGGTTTTACAACAAAGCACCCTAGAATTTCCAAAAAGGAGATTCAACAATGGAATGCTATAACTTTTTTGAATAAAGCTGGATTGACAATAAATGGGCAGATTACCAGAGCTACTATTATATTGCTCGGCAAGCCAGAGTCCGAACATTTTATTAGTCCAGGAACAGCAAAAATATCTTGGATATTAAAAGACCAAAAGGGAACAGAAAAAGATTATGAACATTTTACATGTCCGCTTATATTGTCAGTAACGGATGTTTATAAAAAGATTAGAAATTTAAGATATAGATATATTGCTGATCACACACTTTTTCCAGATGAGATTGATAGATATGATCCCGTTACTATACGAGAGGCATTAAACAATGCTATAGTCCATCAGGATTATGAAATGGGCGGGAAGATAAATATTGTAGAAAACGAAGATGATAGTCTTATTTTTTCTAATCTTGGATCGTTCATACCAAAGACAATTGAGAATGTTATTGAGGCTGATTCGCCGTCAGAATATTATAGAAATAAATTTCTTGCGGATGCAATGGTAAAAATGAACATGATTGATACAGTTGGCAGTGGTATCAAAAAGATGTTTATCTCACAAAAAAATAAATTTTTTCCATTGCCAGAATATGACTTATTAAATAACAGAGTTAAACTTACAATAATTGGCAAGGTTTTGGATATTAAGTATGCCAGAAAATTAGCGCAAATTCCAAGTTTGGATCTTAAAATTATAATGGCTTTGGATAAGGTTCAGAAAAGGAAGATTATAACGAGCGAAGAAAATAAGACACTAAGAAAGATGGGGCTTATTGAGGGTAAGAGTCCAAATTTGTATATTTCTTCTATTGTTGCAGAAGTTACTGGAGATAAGAGTTCTTATATTAAAAACAGAGGATTTAAAGATGATCATTATAAGAAAATGATTCTGGAATATTTGGAAAAATACGAAGAAGCTTCCAAAAATGATATTGATAAATTAATTTTAGATATACTTCCCGAAATTTTAGACGAACAACAGAAGAAAAATAAGGTAAGAAATATTGTTTATGCGATGTCTAAAAAAGACAAAACCATTACAAATAAAGGGACGAGCAGGTATTCTAAGTGGAGGAAAGTTTAACTAAATTTTCATTTTTAGATAAACTTTTAGATAAACTTTTAGACATACTTATTAAAATCACTTATTGCAAATTATGACCCA
>JAYEHC010000063.1:0-34318 GCA_034659355.1 Patescibacteria group bacterium
CTCAATGATTTAAATGTTTATATGTAAGAATTGCTAGCGTTGTTTATACTTTTAAATATTCCTTGTAATGCTCAAAATTAGATCTAGGGAAGTTTTTATCCTTAAGTCGGATAAAATTACTATTTGGAGTTAAAATATTTTTTTAGAAAAATTCTTATAAAGTATAAACAACGCTCTGAAATCTAACATATTATTAATTCAATTAATTATTTAATATAAAAAATATGAATTTTAACAAAGCTATCGTAGTTGGAAATGTAACCAGGGATCCTGAAATTAGAACAACTCCCAGCGGACAAAATGTCGCTTCAATCGGAGTTGCCACTAATAGAGTTTGGAATACTGCCAGTGGAGAAAAACAAGAGAAAACAGAATTTCACAATATAGTCGCGTGGGGAAAACTTGCTGAGATTTGCGGACAGTATCTCACAAAAGGACAGCTGGTTTTATTTGAAGGAAGAATGGAAACAAGAAGTTGGGAAGGACAAGATGGGGTTAAAAAATACAAGACGGAAATAATCGCGGAAAATATGCAAATGGGTCCAAGAACAAGATCTCAAGAAAACAGTGGCGGTTCTTACCAAAATCCTGTTGAGAAAAAAAACGAAAACGCTTCTTCTCCTCAAACAGAAGCTCCAAAACAGCAACCCGCTCCTCAAGAAAATAAAAAGGCTAGTGGAGAGGAAGAGATAAAAATTGAAGATATTCCATTTTAAATTAAGAAATACCTATGAATAAAGTAGAAATACAACAACAAAAACAATGTTTGTTTTGCATTGAGAAAGAAAGAAAAGTTGATTATAAAGATCCTCAGACGCTGAGAAGATTTATGAGTCAACGAGCAAAAATTTTAAAGCCAAAAAGAACGGGAGCCTGCGCGAAACACCAAAGACAAGTCGCAAACGCGATTAAAAGGGCGCGTTTTATGGGGCTAGTTCCATATCTAAGCAAATAGAAGATTGAACAAATTATCGTTACCCAACCTTTGAGTTTTTTGTTTGGAGTATGGTCTAAATTCTAATTATGAAAAAAGTTTTATTTAACACGACTGATCCTTTGGGCAATAAAATAAAATTGCTTCAAGAAACTTTTGAGAAACATATTATTGTCAGGCATCCCGAAATGAAAAATCATCTCCAAGATATTGAACGAACTATAAAACATCCGCTTTACATTGGTAGTGGGACG
Source organism: Patescibacteria group bacterium (assembly GCA_034659355.1). Taxonomy (GTDB): domain Bacteria; phylum Patescibacteriota; class Minisyncoccia; order JAHIHE01; family JAGLIN01; genus JAYEHC01. The sequence goes on from JAYEHC010000063.1 coordinate 1,189, forward strand.
AAAAGCAAAAATTCAATAATTTATTTAAGCGTTTTTCCTAATTCAAATACTCCTTACATTATCGTTGCCGTTAAGAAAATAAAGAGAACTAATAAAATTATTTTAACTGCTTTTAGCGCTAAGAATTTAGGTCTAAATAAAATTAACAAAATTTTATGGCAGGAAAAAAATCCAAAAAACTTAATTATTCCTATTCTCCGGCGACCCAGGAACTGATGATTACTACGGTAGAACCGAAAAATTTGAACAAGATTGAGAATATTATGCTGGACAGCGATCATTATTTGCAGTGGGATCCAAAGAAAAAAGAAGTGGTCGGCTTTTTTGTTTTGTTTGTTGATTCTGACGAGAAAGAAGAAAAGTTCCACAGTTTTCCTGAAGCTAAAGAGTTGAGATCAGTGGGGTTTAATAATTTTTTCAAACAGCTTGGGAAAGTTTGTAGTGGTTAAGGTGCTGGGGGTTTTAGATAAGAATTTTTTAAAACAGTATGGTATTTCGTAATATCATACTGTTTTTTGTTTAGTCTATTGCGGGAACTGATTTGCAATCAGTTTCTAATGTTTCCCAAACGAATAAATAAAAAAAATTATTAAAACGCTGTCTGTATTAAAAACATAGAATAGTAAAATAAAAGCTGTTGAATTTTTAAAACAAAAGGAACTGTTTACAAAACAGTTCCCGCAACAAAAATAATTTCAAATTTGTAAACGGCTTGGCAAATAGGCTCCATACAGGAGTATGGAGCCAACGATAGCTTTACTGGGACTATGGAGCCAGCGACTGTAAACAAAAAAAGGCGTACCTCGCCTTTTTTGTTTATCTTAAATTTTCTAAGTCTTTTTTATTAACTCTGAAACTTCTCTTGTTTTTTCTTCCATTAATTCTTTACTATTCGCCTCTAGGTTTAGTCTCAAAAGCGGTTCTGATTCAGAAGCGCGAAGGTTGAAATGCCAGTCATCAAAAATTACAGAGAGCCCGTCTATTTTAAGAATTTTTCCATCTCTCTCTTTATAATATCTTTCCAGCTCTACTAATTTTTCTTGCCCTTTTTCTTTGCATTTAAATTCAAAGTTAATTTCCTCAATAATAAAATACTTCTTTCGCAACTCGCCCAATATCGCATCTACGCTTTTTTCTTCAACGGAAATCGCTTGCAAAAATATCAGAGCTGTCAAAATTCCATCGTCAATTTTATAAAAGTCCTGAAAAAGATAATGCCCCGATGTTTCACTTCCAAAAACCGCGTCGGGATTTTCTCCCAGAGCGATTTTAATCATCACATACCACGGTTTGACAACCAAAATTTCTCCGCCCGCTTCTTCTATTAAATCCTTGACGACATTGCCGGTCCGCACTTCTATAATGACTTTATTTCCTGAATAGTTTCTAATCAAATATCTGCCGACTAGCGCGGAGACAAAACTGGGAGAAATAACTTCGCCATTCCGATCAAAGGCGTAAAACCGATCGGCGTCGCCGTCAAACATAAATCCCAGATCCGCTTCTTCTTCAATAATTTTCTTTTTTAAATCTCTTTGGTTTTTTTCAATTTTTGGATTTGTTTCGTGATTTGGGAAATTACCGTCCAGTTCGGTATAAAGAGGAACAACTTCCAGTTCGGTATTTTCAAAAACTTTCTCAATAGAAAGCCCTGCCATACAATTCCCCGCATCCATCACGACTTTTAATTTCTTGAATGGAAATTTTATAAACTGTCTTATCTCCGCAATATAATCGTCTAGAATATCTATTTTTTCAATGCTTCCTTTTGTTTGGGAAACCTCTATTTCTTTATTGCTTAAAACTGTTCTTTTTATTTCTAAAAGCTGTTTTTTGGTAAGAGTGATATTTTCCGCGAAAGCCATTTTAAATCCGTTAAAATGTTTTTCCATATGAGATGCTGTTACTACCATTGCGGGAAAATTAAGATGCGCGGCGGAATAATTAAAGTGAGGACTGCTGGCAAGCCCAATGTCAATAACATCTATCCCAGTTGATGTTATTCCGTTAATCAGCGCTTGAGAAATATTTTCTGATGAAAGACGAATATCTCTACCAACGATTATTTTTTTTGGTTCGCCTGAAGGATTATTCCGTTGAGCATAATTTGCGAATACTTGTCCAATTCTAAAAGAAACTTTTTCATTTAATTGATTCGGATATTCTCCTCTAATATCATATGCTTTAAAAATTGATTGATCCATTTTGTTATAGATTATTTGATTAATAATATTCTTCGCTTCATCTAAGTTTTTTACAATATAGTCTGTCAATTTAGATTCTATATCTATATGTCTGCCTTGCGGTCTTTCCGTTTTCATCGTAATAATTTGCGGTAGCTTCTCTTTTATTTTGTCAATTTGCTCCGCCTTGTCATCTATGAAAAATATTTTTTCTTCCGAATATTTTTCACAAATAGGTTTTAATTCTTCGGTTTTATTTTTTTTGGTAATGATCACTTTACTAAAAAAAGAATTGATCTCTGAGTTTTTAATCTTTATCTTCTGAAAATTAACTTCCCCAAAAGAAAGCAAAATTAAATCTTTTTTATTAAAACCTTTCGCAAAATTAAAAAAATCAGGATACATAAAATCTTTTGAATTATCCAGAATTGAATTTATTTTTTTCTTGGTTTCTATTTTGTCAAACGGTTTAACTTTGTTCAATAAATCAATTATTGTTTTAGGATTAAAGTCGCCAACTTTTTCTTTGCATTCTCGATGCGCTTCAAAAAATTCCTCTTCCGCAAAACCGGCTTTTTCAAAAACAGCGGAAACATTGCGTATTAGCTTATGCGTATTGAAAATTGTGTCGTCAAAATCAAGAATTATTTTCATTAGCTTTTTATTCTTTATTTATCCAGGTGAATACTCTGTGTCGGAAAAGGAATTAAAATTCCTTCTTCGTTAAATTTATTATAAACCTCTTCGTTTATTTTTGTCTTCGCAGTAAATTGGTGCTTGGGACTATCAACCCATAAAACAATCAAAAACTCTAGCGCGTAATCTCCCAAACTTAGAAAAAAAACTGAAGGCGCTGGATCTTTTTCAACTCCCTCTGTTCTATTTGCAATATCTAAAAGCGTTTTTTTGACTTTTTCAATATTTGATCCATAGGCTACATTTATATGTATTTTTGCCTTAATTTTTGCCGCTGGCTGATTATAATTGATAATTTTTGAATTTGCGATAATGCTGTTTGGAATAACAACGACTGTCTCGTCAAATGTTTTAACACGGGTTGATCTTATTCCTATTTCCAAAACATCGCCAATTTCTCCGCTATCCAGTTGAATGCGATCGTTAACTTTGAACGGTCGGTCAAAATACATAGAAATTCCGCCAAACAAATGAGACAAAGTATCTTTTGCCGCAAAAGCGACTACAAACCCGGCGATACCAGCCGAGGCTAGCAAGGGAGTAATGTCTATTTCCCAAATACCAAAAATAAACATTATCCCGGCAAAAAAGATGATAATTCCGCTTAACTTTTTAAACAATGGCATTAATTCATCGTCCAAAGTTGACTTTGTGTGAGCGGCGAATTTAAATCCGAATTCAGTAATAATTATATTGGCAAGTTTCATGATCGCGTATATCCAAATAATTGTCGCCACAGTTTTGAGAATTTTTGCAAAATCAGCTTCATATCTTGAAAGAGCTGCGATATAAATAAGCGATTGATAAGCGCCAAAAAGAACCACGGAATAAAATATCGGCGTATTTAGAATTTTTATTGTTTCATCGTCGGCGTTTGTCTTTGTCTTTTTTGTAAAGATAACAAAAACCTTGTTAAATAAAAAATTCACAATCTGCGCGATGACAAAAAACAAAACGAGAATAAATATCGCGACAAGATATGAAGCTACTGTTATTCCCGCATAGACTTCTAACGCTTGATTAATTTGATTGAGATATTCAGTCATATTTTTTTATTAAATTTAAATTAATTAGGCTCTGCTGATTTTCATCTATTTTTTATAAAAAGAGATAAACTTAAATATGCCTTAAAAAAATAATTTAGCTTGTTTTAACTAATCCTGTCTGGAAATCCCCCTAGCCCCCTTTTACAAAAGGGGAACAATTGGAGAAAATCAGCAGAGCCTAAATAAAACCTTCCTATTTTTTATAATCCATAGCGCGCGTTTTTAAAACGATACTTTTTAAAATATTTCCAGGCGCTTTCCAAATGAATTCGCGTATATTTATTAAAAAGCAAATCTTTTACACCTCCCCCTTTTTTGCTGGATTGAAAATGGTAATGATACATCTTTGTCATTGGGAAATAAACCACTTTATAGCCCTTTTCCCAAAATCTTCGCGCCCAGTCAACATCTTCAAAATACATAAAGAAATTCTCATCAAGCCCGCCAACTTTTTCCACTGTTGATTTTTTCATCATAAACGCCGAACCCATCAACCAGTCGACAAGAATAGGTTCCGCTATCTTTTTTCCAGCAAAAATATCTTTCATTAAAAAATTATCCAGAACCTTTTTTCCTAAAAAAGTTCGTCCTAAAAAAGTTCGTCGGCAAAGAACCGTTTGAGGAGTGTAAAATCTAAAACAAGATTGCTGAACTGTATTGTTGATATTTAAAAGTTGAGGACCGAGTAAGCCAACATCTTCATTTTTTTCCAGATATTTCATCATCGCTGAAAAGGCGTTTTTGTCCTCCACTATTATATCGGCGTTAATAATAAAAAAGAATTCTCCTTGAGCTTTTTTTGTTCCCGCGTTGACCAATTTTCCAAAGCCAACATTTTTTTTAAAAGGAATGAAAAGCGCTTCAGGAAATTGTTCTTCCATCATTTCTTCCGTCTTTTTAATTGTCGCGCCGTCAGCAACAATTATTTCCCAGCTAAAATCAACCTCGCTTAAACTTTTTCTCAGTGATTTCAGGCAGATTTTCAAAATTTCAGGCGTGCGATAATGATTGATTATAACAGATAATTTCATAATTAATTGCCAACTATTTAGAATTAGAATACGCGAATTATTCAAACCATTTTTCCATTTCCTTCACTCCAACTCTCTTTTTTGCCATCACCATTTTTCTTTTTTTAAAAAACAACGGGAGATCGCGATACAAGTCTTTCAAAATGCGAAAGGTGAATCTTTCAAAAATCGCCATGTAAATCCAAGCGCCAATTTCTTTGATAATAAATCGCGGGAAATGTTTTATAAACAGCAAAGACGGAAAATCGTTTTTAATTTGCATTAAACGCTGGTGTTTAAAAGATAGATACTTCGCGAAATTATTTATTTTTCTTCTTTCTCTGATAATATCAAAATAGTTTTTCGCCGTGCTGTCTCCCGATCCTCGTCCGTGATACGCCACTGCTTTTGGAGTGTAAATCGCTTTCCAGCCAGCCAGTCGCATTCGCCAAGCCAAATCAACATCTTCTTTATACATAAAAAAGTTTTCGTCAAAATATTCGTAGTCATGTATCGCGATCTGTGATTCATAATTCATAATTCTTAGTTTCACATCTTCCAGCATTTTTTTGCGATAAATAGGCACCGCGCCATCAGCGCCAAAAATTTCTTTTTCTTTCTCAAATTGACCCTTGTCCGGCTCTCCTTGACCAATGCAAACTATGCGACGATTCTTAAACATCCGCAGTCCGGTTGTATCAATAATATCCAATTCCGGATTTTCCTTATCTTTGCGTAATCTATTTTTGTCAAAATCATAACGCAATAATTTCCCCTGCACAGCGCCGATTTGCTTGTTTTCAAAAATTTTCAACGCGTTTTTAACATAATCAGGTTTTAATATCGCGTCGTAATTTAGAAGCAAAATAAAATCACCCTTCATCATCCGCATTGCTTCGTTGTGCGGTTTTCCAAATCCCGCGTTTTCCGTATTTTTAATATACTTCACGCTTTCTTCTTGATTAAAAGAAACTGGAGATATTTCTTTACTCGCAATTTCTTTTCTTCTTTTTACCCATTCCGGAATTTTTTTCTCAATTTCTTCTCTTGTTCCATCTGCAGAGGCATTGTCTATTAAAATTATTTCTAAATTGGGATAGCCTTGATTAACCGCCGATTCAATCGCCTGAAAAACAAACTTTTTTCCATTATAGTTAATTAAACTAATCGTGACTAGCGGGATATTTTTCATAGTCAATGTTCTTTAAAAAATTGCTTCCCTCTTTTATTATCATAGTACATAATTGGCTATATATCAAGCCCTGCTGTTCAGATCTTTATTCCGATGTAAAAAAACAGCAGAAAAAATAAAAAACAGCTCCGAGTAATCGGAACTGTTTTTGTCTCATAAAAAAGTTTTAAGCTTTTTTAATGTTAATTGCGGCGTTGCCTTTTGGAGTGCTTTCAGTTTCAAATGTAACTGCATCGCCTTCCTTAAGTTGATCAAATTCAACACCTTCTAAGTTGTTGGCGTGAAAAAACAAATCGTCAGCGCCATCTTGACTAATAAAACCGAAGTTTTTGTCAGTCAATTTTTTGATAGTTCCTTGCATATAAATGTAAAGATAGGGTTAATTAAGCAAATACTAATAAGTAGAAATTCGACTCTATCTCTACACTTTTAATATTCGTCACCTTTTCTCAAAGGCGGATAGTAATTAAACTAACTTCTTCATCTTAGCATAAATATATTTTTTGTCAAGCTTTTTGACTTTCCCTGAATTTAAAAAGAAGATTCGGCATTAAACATTTTAAGGATAGCAGAAGGTCTGTTATTTGATTTTATAATCTAAAATTTGGCGCTTAGTTATGGCAAGTTATTATGAATCACTTTTTTTATATTCACTTTGCTATAAATAAAAACAAACCCAGTTAAACCAACAATCAAATCTCCGATTTTATCTAATTTTGTTTCCTGAAATAAAGCTGTCATAATTTCCTTTTTTGCTGTTGTAATTTCTACAAATTCCCAGCCAAATCCGATTAGGAAAATTACAAAGATGGAACGCAAAGGGTTTTTTCTGAATACTTTTTTCGGCAAAAACGTAGCGACAACCATCCCGCCGGCAAAATGAGCTGGAATATCAATCCAATTTGCCATCTTTAAACTGAAAAAATGCGCGATGACTGTCAATGACGAAAAGAAAAGAAAACAAATAATAACATTTTTTCTACTGACTTCTATTTTCATTTATGCTTTTTAAACATTAGGCCTCTTGCGTAATTGATTTCGTTACGAGATTAATTACGCAAGAGGCCTATTAATAAAAAAGTTTTAAAACTGAAACTACGAAACAAGTATGATTGCCTTTGCCTCTTTTCTTAATTTTAAACTTAACTTCATTATAATCAAATTAGCTGAATATGTCAAATTAATCGCATTGATTTTTTACCAAGATTCTGCAACGTCATATTTGCGTGCATTGTCTATAATTCCTGATATAAATTGGCATAACATATCTATTGTAATTTATAGGAATGGAAACAATGTTATTTATTTTAAGATGTAAGAATTGTTAGCGTTGTTTATACTTTTAAATATTCCTTGTAATGCTCAAAATTAGATCTAGGGAAGTTTTTATCCTTAAGTCGGATAAAATTACTATTTGATGTTAAAATCTTTTTTTAGAAAAATTCTTATAAAGTATAAACAACGCTGGACAATCTAACAAGTTCAGAAGTTTTATGAGTTGATTGAAAATGGAATGGTGGGAGAGAAAGTGAGGGGGATGTTGAATTAGTTAAAAAGTATCAAGTTTAATGTTAGATAATCAGAAATTGGGAAATCAGAAATTGGGAAATTAAATTTCTTAATTTCCGGTTTTCCAATTTCTTTTTTATTTGTCAATTTTTGTCTGATAGAGTAGAATGTAAAGGTAAAAATAAAATTGAAATTATTATGAACATCTTATTTTTTGGCGATCTTGTCGGGAAACCGGCGAGAATGGCTTTGAAGAAAGCCTTGCCTATTTATAAAGAAAAGTATAAAATTGATTTAGTGATTGCCAATAGCGATAATTTGGCGCATGGAAAAGGAGTAACGGGAAAAACGGTTGAAGAAATAATCAAATACGGAGTTGATGTCGTAACTTGCGGTGATCACATTTGGGATAATCTAAAACAGGCAAAGGAAGTTTTAGCAAGCGGGAAATATAATTTTATCTGCCCGGCAAATCTGCCAGCGGTTGATTATCAAAAAGGATATAGAATTATAGAAGTTTGCGCAAAAAATGTTTTGATTATAAACTTAGCGGGCAGGGTCTTCTTTCAGAAATATCCGGACTGTCCATTTAGAACCGTTGATAAAATAATAGCGGAAAATAAAAATAAATTTGAGATTGCCATTGTTGATTTTCACTGTGAAGCGACAAGCGAAAAGAAAGCGCTGGGATTTTATTTAAGCTCAAGAGTTTCAGCTGTTTTGGGAACGCACACCCATACTCAAACGGCGGACGAAAAAATACTAGACGGCGGAACGGCTTATATCTCAGATGTTGGAATGGTCGGACCTTCTGATTCTGTGCTGGGTTGCAGGAAAGATATAGTTATAGAACAAATGCTTACGCAAGTCCCTTTCAAATATAAGCTCAGTGATGATGATAATGTTTTAGTTAACGCTGTTGTCCTTGAGATAGACAGCGAAAACGGAAGAGCGGAAAAAATAAAAAGAATAAACGAGATTGTGAGGATTTAGTTAAAGCCAAAACAGCGTTTAAAAAATTTGCCTTATTTTAGGCATTTGCTATAATCAGGTTATTGGTAAATAGTAAATAGTAATTTGGGACTGCTGATTTTTATCTATTTTTTATAAAAAGAGATAAATCAGAATATGCCTTAAAAAATAATTTAGCTTATTTTAACTAATCCTGCCCGGAAATCACCCTAGCCCCCTTTTACAAAGGGGGAACAATTGGAGAAAATCAGCTTAAATTGGATTATTTAGAATTAGAATAGGACCATTATATTAATTTTAACCATACCAAGAAAGGGGGTGGAGTAAATGACAAAAGACGAAATTATAAACGCCGTAGCGGCAAAAGCGGACATTTCTAAAAAAGACGCTGAGAATGTTATTAACGCTACTTTGGAAACAATTGTAAAAGCGTTGACTGACGGTGAAAAAGTTACTTTTACCGGATTCGGAACTTTTTCTGTAAGTAAAAGGGAAGCGAGAACAGGTGTAAATCCTCAGCACCCAGAACAAAAAATTCAAATTCCGGCAATGAATGTTCCTAAATTTAAATCTGGAAAAAGTTTAAAGGACGCAGTAAGATAAATTTTACTCAGATTTTTTAAAAACCCCGGCATAAATAACTATGCGGGGGTTTTTATTTGTGGTTCGCAATCTAATTTTTGCTTCGTTGCAGTCTCTCAGTAGGGGATTGTAGTGAATAACGGAGCGAGAGCGAGGAAGTTCTAAAATTTACTCATCCATCTCTCGTTCAAACACTGTTCCGTAAATACGATTAATTCTTAAATCCGTTTCTATTTCATTTTCATTTTCATTTTTAAAATTTAAATCCGGAGAATTCCAAATAGTACTCCAGCCAGCAGGCAATTTTATTGATCCGGAAAATTTGCTTCCAGCGCTACCCAGCTGTTTTTGAATTAAAATACTATACTTATCCGCTGGCTTGGTAAAATTATCAAAATCAATTTTGTACGGCAATTGATATTTATACATTACTTTAACGGTTTCTCCTGGGCTGACATAAACCCAGTTGCCAAAAACGGTTTTCCCAGCTTCTTCAAAAATATGCGTGCCTGTTTCCGGGTCTACTTTTATGGAACTTTCAATTTTCGCAATGTCCGGATCTATCCCAAAATCATTATAATCAATCGGTGGTTCGTAGTTTTGCAGAGTATGCCCTTGCGCGTCAAGGAGAATGCTTCCTTTTGGCACATAGACTCGCATATAGTTGGAATTAACGCGATTATACCAATCATAATCGCTTTCTCCTCCGGTATGTTTTCTAATAATTCTAACAGTGTCAATGATTGATCCATCGCTTAAAATTTCCGCGCTATGAGTGATTTGCTCGTCTATGACGGCGTCTGTTTTATAGCCGTTGATATTGCTGTTCACAACGCTTAGATAATCGCCACTGGAATTAAGAACTTGTCCTCCCCAGCCTCTTTTGATAATCATTTTTTCAATCTCGCTGTCTCGATGATAAAAAATAAGATGTTTTTCTCTAAAACTTTCTTCCACCAAATCAACGATTTTAAAGTACCGTTCTATTTTTTTCAGCGCATTCAAGTTTTCAGTATTAAATAATTCGCTGATAATTTTTGGTGCGAGATCAGCCAGAATTTTTTTTGGTTTATTTTCTTGCCGATTATATAATTCTTCGACTTGCAATTGCGTTTCCACTAAAAAGTTTTCTTTGCTAATAACGGTATTGTATTCAGGCATTTCAATCGGTCCGGTAATCGCTAACATTTTTTTGGTAACATTGGGAGTAATGGCAATAATTCCGTCAACTGTCGCCCCGCCTGTTTTTTCATAAAAGAGCGCGATTTTTTTAGCGCTGGTTGGAAAATCGGCAAACCAATTCGCATCGTGCATACTCCAAGTGGCGCTTATTTTTTGGATTGGCATCGGCGGCACAACTTTTTCATTCAGCTGTCCGTCCGGATTAAATATTCCGTCAATAAATAAATTTTTAATTTTGCCGTTTTCCAAATCAAGAATTCCATAGCTTCCAATAAATCCGCCTCCAGCTCTAATTTCGTTGTTGTTTTCAAAAATAAGCAGATATTTTTGCGAGCGATTGTCGCCGAGCATTTTTGCCATAACTGGAAAATCAGATGATAAGTTTTCAAAATTGTTTGCGATGACCGGCAACTGGCTTTGCGCGATTTCAAGTTTCCATCTGAGATTTTCCGGAATATAATTTATATTTACATTAGCAAGATTTTTTTCCGCGCTTTTTAAATTCAAAGCCATAAGATCTATATTTGTTTGAAATTCTAAAACAGAACTTAATGAAAAATTATCTTTGTCCAGTTGTGAAATTTTTTCTATAAGTTCAGTCGCGCTTTTTCCGACAACGGATATTCGCTCTCCCGCTTCAGCAAGATTTTTTGCTGTTGAAATCGGAGTATTTATTGGCAAACTATTTGTAATTCCCGCGATTCCAAGCCCAAATTCATCAATCATTTTTTTTGAGGCGGTAAAATTTAGCGTTGCCGAGTTGAAATTATCAGCGCTTTCGTCAAAATTATAATCCGACGCTGATCGTCCCGCCATTTTCAAATAATCGTACGCTTCCGTACTTACTCCCAGAACTCTTTCTTTTTGTTCAAATTCTCCTTGCAGGAATGACATCGCAAAAACTATTGAAGAAATAAAAAAGGAGACAAAAACAAAACAGGCGAAAGATTTTTGAAATAATAAAGAAGGCTTGAAATAAAAAGCAAAACGATTAGTTTTTTGTTTGGCGATTTTTTTTGTAGAGTATTTTTTTGAAATTAGGAAATTAGGATGCTGGGAAATTAGGAAATCTGTTTTAACCGGTTTTATTGCAGCTTTAATTTCCCGGAGTTTTTTTGCAAAAGGTTTGTGTTTCAGTTCCACATTAACACACCCTTTGCTTCTCTCAAGAGGGGAATCTTTGCCACTATGGAACCAGCGGTTATTTTTGCGGTCAACTAACTTCTCCCCCTTTTTTCTTATAATTTCCGAAACAATTTTATTTTTACTTTTTTTTATTTTTACAGTTTTTTTCTTTTCTCCAAAACAACGCAAGTCAATAATCCCCTTTATTTTCCGGTCGCCTTTCTGGTATAAAAGATTTGATTTTTTATTTGGAATTATATCCATTTATTTATTTTGGTAAATTATTTTTCTTTACCTTATTGTATATGAATTTTGGTATTATATCAAACCGTAGTATTAAATTTTCTGTCATTCTGAACTTGTTTTAGAATTTTCGTTATATTAGGTTTTGACTTATACTATTTTCATCATACTTTCGTCTGCGATGCAAACACAATTATCTTTTTATAATAATACAGTTATTGTATTTTCAGCTTATTCAAAAGTTTAATGATTTATAGGTTTAGTTGGATATAAAAGAGAATAGATTCTGAAACAAGTTCAGAATGACAGGGTTAGTTCAGAATGACAAGTTTTTAGAACAGAAGATGAGAAAATTTTAGTATTATATTTGTCAGAACATATTATTTATTCGGAATGAAATTTTTTGTGAATATCTTTTAATCGTTTGTCTGTGATGTGCGTATAAATTTGAGTTGTTGTAATGTTGGAATGTCCGAGCATTGTTTGAACGCTTCTAATATCCGCGCCGTTTGCCAGAAGATCGGTGGCGAAACTGTGTCGTAAAGTGTGCGGAGTTACTTTTTTTACAATGCCTGCCTTAATCGCATATTTTTCTGCAATTCTTTGAATTGTTCTTACTGTTAACCGTAAGGATTGATTTTTTTTAATTTTATTTTTTTTATTACTCTTTTTATTTTTACAATATCCACCGCTCCTTTTTCTAAAATTTATAAATAAAGCCGGATCCACATCTTTTCTTTTGGCGAGATAATCAGCAAGCGCTTTTTTTGCGGAGTCAGAAATAAAAACAAGACGAATTTTATTTCCTTTTCCGCGAATAGAAAACTCGCCTCTTTTTAAATTTATATTTTCTCTATTAAGATTAACAAGTTCAGAGACGCGAAGTCCCGTGGAAAACAATAATTCTAAAATCGCTTTGTCGCGGAGGAAAGAAGCGTGATATGTCGATATGCCGCCTTCGGAATTTTTCTTCTCTTCTTTCACGGTATCCAAAAGCCGTTTTATTTCTTCCGCGTCTAAAAATTCAACTTCTCTTTCAGATGTTTTGCCAAGTTCCACTTTCTCGCTTGCCAGTGTTTTAATGTCCTGTTTGGCTAAGTATTTCAAAAATCCGCGCAAAGCGATAATATAATAATCTTGAGTTACTTTTTGCAAAGCCTTCCCTTTTTTATCTTGATACCGATTAAGATACAATCTAAATTTTTTGACTAAATCGCTGGTAATATTTTCGGGCGATCTTGCCATTGACCAATCCAAAAACCGATTAAGATAGTGATCGTAATTTCTAATTGTCAACTGCGATCGATTTTTCTCAATTTCCAGATATTCCAGATATTCAGTTTTTAATTTTTTAATATCGTCCATTGGGATTTGAATTGTGAATTGTGAATTGTGAAGGAGAACTTGATGGAAATTATTGACAATTCTCTATTCACAATACTCAATTCATTATTCTCATTTTACGACATAAACTTTAACTTGTCTAATTAATATTTTTATGTTATTATTTTAAGCAAAGTGAGACTATCGCTGAATAAAACTAAATAACTAATTAAAAAAATGATTAAGAAAGAGAAAAAGAAAAAGATAATAGAAAAGTTTAAGGCGCACAAAGAGGATACGGGGTCGTCTGAAGTTCAGGTGGCGATTTTAACCGAGCGAATAAAAGAGCTAACGGAGCATTTAAAAGTTAATAAAAAGGACAATCATTCCAGAAGAGGGCTTTTGAAAATGGTTGCAAAAAGAAAAAAACTTTTAAAAGATATTCAAGGAAGAAGCGAGGAGAAATTTGTTAAAATTGCGAAATCGTTGAAATTAAAACAAGCAAAAGCGTTTGAGAAAAAGGAATAACAAAAAGAGGTAGTTTGTAAAACTAAGCGCTTGTAAATAAATAACCTTTCTAGTTTCATCTCATCTTCACACCATCTTGTCTTGAAAAAACTTTCAGCATATAATAATATCCCTCAACTTTTTTCAAATCAATCTGGCATAAAGCTGAGCGAACTTAGAAAATGTTATTTCCTTACAAGCGCTAAATAATTTTAATTTATAAATATGCCAGTGAAATATAAAACTATTAAACATAAGGATCAGAGGATTGGTGTTTTTGTTGACGCGCAAAATATGTATCACAGCGCGAGAAATTTGTATAAAGCGCGAGTTAATTTCAAAGAAGTGCTTGCTGTCGCGGTAGCGGACAGAGTTTTAATCAGAGCGATAACTTATGTTATCAAAACGGAAAGCGGAGAAGAAAAATCTTTTTTTGAGGCGATGGAAAAACTTGGTTTTGAAGTAAAGGAAAAGGATCTGCAAATTTTCGCCGGCGGAGCGAAGAAAGCGGATTGGGATGTCGGGCTGGCTGTTGACACGATAAAATTGGCAGATAAGCTTGATGTGGTTGTGATTGTTTCCGGAGATGGTGATTATGAGCCACTTGTTGAATATCTGAAAATAAACAAAGGCTGTCGCGTAGAAGCGGTCGCTTTTGGCAAGACCACTTCGGGAAAACTTCTTGATGTCGTAGATGATTTTACCGATTTGAGTGAGAATAAAAGGAAGTTTTTAATTAAATAGCTTTTTAGATTCTTGTCATTCCGAACTTGTTTCAGAATCTTTGCTAAATTAGGTTTTGACTTTTACTATTTACACTAACTTTTTGTATACGATGCAAACGCAATCATTTTTATTATAATAATACAGTTATTGTATTTTCAATTTATTCAGGCACTTAGTGATTTATAGGTTTGGTTAGGTGTATTAAGAGAATAGATTCTGAAACAAGTTCAGAATAACAGGCTCATTTTATTTTATGTTCAAAAAATTAAAAGAAAAAATAAATACAAAGAAGAGGAATATGAAGAAGGCGGCTTTTCTGGCGGTTGCTTCTTATATTTATGACAAAGTCGCGAATAGGAAAAAGACAGGAAAGAGGATTGGGAAAAGCAAATATATTGAGGATGTGGAATATGAAGTGGAGGAGAAGAAATGATTTTGAATTACGAATTACGAATTTTGAATCAATTTTGGACATTTTAATTTAAAAGATCCATGATTGAATATGTTTTTGATATTTTAAAATATTACGGACTTACTGCCGATAAAATTGGACCAGCTGTTTTTATTGGGCTTGCTGGCTGGTTTCTTTATAAAAGCTTAAAGGATCAGATAAAAGATTTGGACGAAGATGTCAAAAAACTCTCTGAAAAAGTTATATCTATTGATAATCGTGTTTATTATATGGAAGGTAGACTGGAAGAAAATTATATAAAATCTGCTTCTCCGATGACTTTAACTGAGAAAGGAACAGAAGTTTTAATTGAAAGCAAGGCGAAAGAAATTGTTAAAATGCATAAACAAGAAATTCTTAATAAGATTTTAGCTGATCCGAAACCGATGAATGCTTATGATGCTCAAGAAAAAACTAAAGAAATTATTAGAGAAATGAAAGACGATTCAATGTTTCTTTCAATTAAGGAATACGCTTTTCAAAAAGGGATAAATCTTTATGTTATTCTTGATATTATTGCTATTTATTTTAGGAAGTTTGTTTTGGAGGAATTAGGATTTGAAATTGAGGATTGTGATGAGGAATAGATTTGTCATTATGTGCTAAATAGATGTTGGTTCAGTGTCTCCGACCTGAATCGGATATTTCTTAAAGTGTAGTTCTAAAATTTTATTATTGTTTGCGGATTAGACGAGAAGAAATACAAGGTTCAAGTCAGAGACATTGAATTAACGATAAGAGAGGAAAAATAATTGTAAATAAATAATAAAAATATTATGACAACAAAACCAAAAAAAACTACTAAATTTAGACGAAAAAGGAAAGATACTCAAATGGGTACCATAGAAAAAATGTATGGGAAAGATTTTGGCATTGGGAGCGATAAAGAATTAGGTAATTACTTTAAAGAAAAAGGATATAAATCTTTAAGTGAGTTGTTGAAACATGATTAAGAAAAAAGAAAAGCTAAAAAGGACCCGTTTTCAATAGCTTGTTGCAACACTGACAACGGCGCGGAGAATGAAAAGGACTTTGATTTATATTTAGAAAAGAACAAAATTATCCATTTTCATTCTCGATCAGGAACACCGACTGATAACCCGAGAGTGGAACGATCTCATTTAACCGATGATCTTGAATTCTATGACCGCGGCAATATTTGCAAAACATTCCTTGAGCAAAAAGAAAAACTGTTTGATTGGGAATTCACTTACAATTATATCAGACCGCACCAGGCCTTAGGAAATCTAACACCGATAGAATTCTATAAGTTATGGAAAAAGAATCCTAACAATGCCTACGCTATTTCAGATAAATGGAACGCTCATCTTATCAAGCAAAGAAAAAGATTGGCTAATTCCAGAAAGATAAAAAAGAAAGAGAAAATAGAAAAAATAATGTCTCAAATTGATAAGAAATTGGATAATTAATTCATATAATAAGTGTCAATTATGTTCGTGGACTTGCACATAGTAAATAAAAAAAACAGAATTTACTAACAATTTAAATTAATCCGTTAATAAATAATAAACAATTAATCAAAACTGGTCTGCAAACAATTAGATTATGATATCGCTGAGGACGATATATTAGTCTAAAGCTTGCAGATCAGTAATAAGAAAGGAATAAAAAAATGGAAGCGAAAACATTTAAGAAAGATCTTGCAGGGAGGGAACTAATCGTGGAAACAGGCAAGATGGCGAATCAAGCAAATGGATCGGTGACGGTTCAATATGGTGATACGGTCGTGCTGGCGACAGCGGTAATGAGCGACAATATCAGAGAGGGGATTAACTATTTTCCGCTGATGGTAGATTACGAAGAGCGGCTTTACGCGGCGGGGAAAATTAAGGGAAGCCGATTTATTAAAAGGGAAGGTCGTCCGACTGATGAAGCGATTTTGTCGGGACGAATGATTGATCGAACAATCAGACCGTTATTTAACGGCAGAATTAGAAACGACATTCAAGTTGTTTTAACAATTCTGTCCGTGGATCAAGCGAACGATCCGGATATTTGCTCTCTAATTGGCGCTTCTCTGGCGTTGGCGATTTCAGACATTCCTTGGGACGGACCGATCGGCGCGGTGCGAGTGGCAAAAGTGGATGGAGAACTTGTCGTCAATCCGACTTATGAGCAAAGAGACAAGAGCTCATTTGATGTTATTATTGCCGGAAAAGATGATCAGATAAATATGATTGAAGGCGGAGGAAATGAGGTTGCGGAAGATGAAGTTTTGGAAAAAATTAAATTTTCCCAAAAATGCGTTAAAGAAATAATCAATTTCCAAAAAGAAATCATCGCGGAAATTGGCAAAGAGAAAAGAGAGGCGAAAAAAATTGAAGCGGATCAAGAAACAGAAGACGCGATGAGAAAATTTTTGGCGGATAGATTAGACAAAGTCGTTTTTGCGGAGAATAAAGAAATTAAACACGCGGAAAGTAAACAGCTCAAAGAAGATTTACATAAATTCATAGAAGAAAAATTCGGTGACGATAAAGCGTTAAAATATATTGCGGACTTGGTAACGGATGAAGAAATAGACGCTTTAGTTCATAAAGCAATTTTGGAAGAGAATAAAAGACCGGACAAGAGAAGTGTGGAAGAAATTAGAAAAATCAGCGCGCAAGTCGGACTGTTGCCGAGAACGCATGGTTCCGGATTATTCAATAGAGGAGAAACACAGGCTTTGACCGTGGCGACTTTGGGTTCACCGGGAGATGAGCAAACTTTGGACAGTATGGAAGAAGATGGCACAAAAAGATTTATGCATCACTATACATTCCCGTCATTTTCAGTCGGAGAAACCGGACCAATGCGCGGACCGGGGCGGAGAGAAATCGGACATGGCGCTCTGGCGGAAAAAGCGTTGCAACCACTGGTTCCAAACGATAAAGAAAAATTTCCTTATACAATTCGTTTAGTATCTGAAATATTATCTTCCAACGGTTCGTCCTCAATGGCGAGCGTTTGCGGAAGTTCTTTGGCTTTGATGGACGCGGGAGTTTTTATTCCCAGACCGGTGGCGGGAATTGCGATGGGTTTGATTTCTGATGAGAAAGGCAATCATAAAATTTTAACCGACATTCAAGGCTATGAAGATCATCACGGCGATATGGATTTCAAAGTGGCGGGTACGGAAAAAGGAATTACGGCGATGCAAATGGATGTTAAGGTTGCTGGGATAACATTGGAAATAGTTGAAGAAGTTTTGTCCAAAGCGAGAGAGGCGAGAATGAAAATTATCGGGACAATGAACGAAGCGATTCCGGAATCTCGCGCCGAGCTTTCCAAATACGCGCCGCGAATTACAACAATGAAAATCAATCCTGAAAAAATAAAAGATGTTATCGGACCGGGCGGGAAAGTAATCAACGAGATTATCGCGGAAACCGGCGTGGCGATAGATATTGAAGACGACGGATTGGTAATGATAACTTCCAAAGACGCGGGAGAAGCGAAAAGAGCGGAAGAGTGGATTAAAAATCTAACAAGAGAAGTTGTCGCGGGAGAAGTCTTTCAAGGAAAAGTTGTTCGGATTATGGACTTTGGCGCTTTTGTGGAAGTGCTTCCCGGGCAAGATGGTCTTGTTCATATTTCAGAACTTGCTCCGCATCGGGTTGAAAAAGTTGAAGATATTGTGAAAATCGGCGATGTTATCAAAGTAAAAGTGAAAGAAATTGACAGTCAAGGCAGAATAAGTTTGACGCATAAAGGAGCGTAGATTGTCTTGAACTTATTATATTTCGGAGCATAAAACCTCCAATTAAAAATTCCGAATCTTTTAAGGATTCGGAATTTTATTACTTGCTAATATTTTGTTATTGTCTGACATGGTTTTATTTTTAGATATATATGTCAGACACAATTTTTTGAAGGGTCTCGTCTCCGCAACAACGCTTTAAGCGCCACTTATGGGCAACCATTTTTTATGAAGCCCATCAAAATAAAAATAGCGCCTCATGACGAATTTGTCAAGAGGCGCGGGCAAATAAATTTATTTTTCTTTTTTCATCATTTCCAAAAATTCCTCCAGATTCGTTACATAGATATTTTCTTTTAGCTGGTATGTCCCAACAACCGGAGAAATTATGAAAGCTTTTTCTATTTTCAAATCTTGCAACGCCAGATAAAACCCCCTTGAAACAACGGGAGCAGTGGATGATTTGAATTCAACGGCAATTTTTTTCCCGCCTTTTGTTAAAATTAAATTAATTTCACTTCCGGAACTGGTCCTATAAAAATATCCTTTCCATTCCGGAAGTTCGGAGAGAATATTTTCAATCATAAATCCTTCCCAAGAAGAACCCAGAAACGGATACCCGAGAAGATTATTGAAGCTGTCTATTTCCAGCAAAGAATGCAAAACTCCAGAGTCGCGAATATAAAGCTTCGGTGATTTAATCAATCTTTTCTTCAGGTTAGTTTCAAGCGGCTGAAGTATTCGGAAAACATATCCTTTTTCAAAAATATCAATGTAATTTCTTGCAGTATGATAAGTTATCCCCAGAGATTCTCCAATCTTTTGAGTATTTATCAACTGACCGTGAAAATGAGCGCACATTTTTATAAATCTCCACAGCTTCACGGAAGAAATATTTATTCCGAGTTTCGGAATATCGCGCTCAACAAAAGTTTTGATAAAATTGTCTCTCCAGCGAATACTAATATCATTATTTTTAGCCAGAAAACTTTTAGGATATCCGCCTTTCAGCCAAAAGCTATTTAAACTGAATGATTTTAAATTTTTTATTTCGTTTATGGTAAACGGAGTTAATTCAATAAAAGAAATTCTGCCGGCAAGCGTCTCCGAGCTTTTTTGAATCACTTCGGGCGAAGCGGATCCCAGAAGTATAAACTTTCCATTTTTTCTATTTTTGTCAATAACTCCCCGAAGTGTTGAAAAAATTCTCGGTTTTATTTGAACTTTATCAAGACAAATTACTTTATTTTTATTGGAATAAAAAAACAACTCAGGATCGTTTAGTTTTCTGGTGTCAGAAAGCAGTTCCATATCCAAATAAAGAAAATTTTTAATCTTTTTCCCAAGTTCCAACGCCATAGTTGATTTTCCGCATTGGCGAGGTCCGAGAATAGCCACAGCGGGAAAATTCTTTAAATCCCGCTTGACATCCGCCTCTTTTTTTCGCAATAAATATCTTTGCATATTAGAAGTTTAATTTCTATTTTACAACCTTAACCTGATTATATAATTCTATCTTGTTTCTGTCAAGATAATTATGAAACCTACATATTTTTCTATTTGTTAGATTGTCCAGCGTTGTTTATACTTTATAAGAATTTTTCTAAAAAAATATTTTAACTCCAAATAGTAATTTTATCCGACTTGAGGATAAAAACTTCCCTAAATCTAATTTTAAGCATTACAAGGAATATTTAAAAGTATAAACAACGCTAGCAATTCTTACAACTAAAAGATGCTTTTGTTTTGTGTCTTTTTTTTATTTGTCAATATCCAACTATTTTGCTAAAATAAAAATAGGTTGCTTTGAATTAAAAATACAATTTATTTCCCTCCTTGGATAAGGAGGGACTAGGGGTGGTTGGATAAATAGGCTCTGCTGACTTTCATCTATTTTTTATAAAAAGAGATAAACTCAAATATTCCTTTGAGTGTCGCAGGGCTAAGCCGCCACGACAGCAATAATTTAGCTTATTTTAACTAATCTTGCCCGGAAATCCCCCTAGCCCCCTTTCACAAAGGGGGAACAATTGGAGAAAATCAGCAGAGTCTAAATACGCGTTAAAAAATATTGAATTTAATTTTAAAATTATATGAGCAAGAATTTAAAAATTCAGACAATGAATGACGATTTGGATGAGTTGAAAGACGGTTCGCAAAAGCCTTTTCAAGAAACAAAAGAAAAAAAGAAAAAAGAAAAAACAATTGTGAAGACTGTTGGTGCTAGCGGTGCTACTGAGCAGGTAAATCCAAAAAGATCCGTGGTGGAATCCGTAATTAATTCTATGGCAAACGGTAAGATTGAGATAGGAAAAGAGAAGTGGAAAAAAAGCGAAACAAAAGAAGTAAAACAGAAAGAGAGAATAAAACCGGAAGGTAAAAATATTGACGAATTGCAAAATCTTGTCAGTAGAATCTCAGAGACGATTCCAGAAAAGAAGGAAGCTCTAGATCAAGAAAAATTACCTAAGTCAAATATTGAGCCAGCGAGCAGAAAAACAAAAGAGGAAATAAACAAGGAAATAGATAGAGAAATGGAAGCAAGAATAAATAAAGAAAAGGAGGAGAAAACAAAAAGCGAAACAGAAGTTGCTACTGCCGCAGATTTGGAAATTAATAAAAATGTTGATTTTGACAAAAAAGAAGAGAAAAATCAAAAAAACGGAGATGTGGAGAAATTAAGAAGCCTCATTAACAGAATTTCTAAAACAGCAGAAAAGGGAGATGCAAAGAAAGAAATTTTGAAAAAAACAGACGCAATACCAAAAAAAGAATTTCAAGAAGTAAAAAAAGAGGAAATTAAAAATTCTGCAGTTTTGGACAGCAAAAAAAATAATGTTGCGAGAATGCCTTTAGCGGGAAAGATACAAGAAAAGTCTTCTTCAAAATTTTCGGGTGGGGATATGAAAAGCGCCATTGATCATGATAAATCTGAAGAGCAAGAAAAAAAGTCGTTTTGGAATAACATTTCTGAAAAGTTAAAAAAAGGCGATAATCAAAAAAAGATCAAGGAAATTAAAACTCTTCAAGAGAAGAAAATGCCGAAAGATAAAGTTGAAAAATCTGATAAATCGGGTATTCTGTTTAAAAACGATAAAAAAGAAAAGAAAATTCAAGAAAAAAAAGATCTTTATTCAAAGAACGACAAATATATTTTGCCGGAAAACAGGTTGATTCACGGAAAGCAAAAATTTTATAGCTCTGTTTCAAAAAGAATAAAATCGCGTAAAGACAAAGGGGAGATGGAAGGATTAAAAAATGTTGCCGATATAAAAAAGAAGAAGAAAATTCTTTCTCGGGAGGAAGAATACAAAAAACTTAAAAAAAGCATAATTTCAAAATATCATGTAAAATTGTTCCAGCTACCTTGGAAAAAAATTATCTCGATTTCACTAATTATGATTTTAATGATTAGCGTGTCTTTTTATTTTGTAATGTCCGTGCTAGTTCCAAAACCGCCTCCTCCTTTAATTCCTGACACTATTTTTAGGGAAGAACTTTCTGAATTTATGAATATTGAGAAGAAAATTACAATCGCAGAAAGCAGTTTAAGAGGGTTTAATAATTTAGAAACGGATGCCAGAGATATTTTTAATGTGAATTTTAAACTGAAGGTTATAAAATTAGTGATTGTGAACACTGAAGACAAAGAAAACAGAAATATTTTAGCATTGAATAATTCTCTTAACGCTTTCGGTATTGATGAAAGCAATCTTCCGGAAAATTTTTTGGAAATGTCAGCGGATAAATATAGCTTTTTTATTTTTAAGACAAAAGACAATAATTTAAGATATGGAATTGCGATAGGACTAAAAGACAGATATCTTATGTCAGAAATTATGAGAGAATGGGAAAAAGAAAGAAGCGTGAATAAAAAAATGATTACTATTCTAAAACCGTTGTTTGCGAGTGATAAAAATTATGGAGATATTTATAAATCATTCAGCTCTGCGGACTATGGCGGTGTGGAAGTGAGATATACACATTTGATAGATGAAAATACAGCTTTGAATTATTTTATTTATAACAGCAGCGTAGAGGATGGTAATGATTTATTAGTAATAACCACCTCAAAGGGTGACGCGCATACAATAATTGATTTATTAGCTGATAATCAATAGACCTCTTGCGTAATTAATTTCGTTGCGAGATTTTCATATTTTGAGGCAAATTTTTCAAATAATTTTTGAAGTTTAGCCTATCCCGCAATGTTGCGGGAGATAAAATTTTTGGGGAATTTGACCAAAATATGGAAATTGCAGTAGGAAGTAATTACGCGAGAGGTCTGATATAAGCAATAGACGAAGATTATCATTTACCAAAATAAATTTAAAATAATTTATGCCTCAATTTTCATATAAGGCGGTTGGAGTTGATAAAAAAATAAAATACGGAAAACTTTTAGCGACCGATAAAGGCGATTTGCTCAGAAAACTTAGTAAGCTGGGCTTAACGCTTCTTTCTTCTGAGGAAAAAAGCGTTCAAAATAAAAAAGCGATTAATCAAGACATTAATATCTCTAAGATTTTAAAAAGAGTAAGTGTGGTTGATAAAATGCTTTTTACGCGTCATCTAGGCGTTATGTTGAAAGCGGGTTTGTCTTTTTCAAGAGCTTTGACGGTTTTGTCAGAACAGACAAACAATGCTTATTTTAAGGAAATTTTGGAGGGTATTAAGAAAGATGTGCAAAGAGGAAACTCCTTAGCTAAAAGTTTGGAAAAACATCCGAAAGTTTTTGACGGGCTTTTTGTTAATATGATTAGAGTTGGAGAGGCAAGCGGAAATTTAGAGGAAGTTCTGGATATTCTTTCTTTACAATTAAAAAAAAGTCATGAATTAACCTCAAAAGTAAAAGGCGCGATGATGTATCCGGCGGTAATAGTTTTTGCGATGGTGGTAATCGGGGTGCTAATGATGATTTTTGTTATTCCGACTCTTCTGAATATCTTTAAAGATATGGAAGTTGAACTTCCCGCAACGACAAAAGCAATCATATTTATCAGCGACGCTTTTCAAAATCAGGGAATTTTTATTTTACTAGGCGTTATTATTTTGTCTGCTTTATTTTCTTGGACAATTAAAACCGCGAAAGGAAAAAAAGCGTTTGATTGCTTTTTATTGCGTCTTCCGGCGATAGGGAAAATTATTTCAAAAATTAATATGGCGAGATTTTCAAGAACGCTAAGTTCTATGGTCTCCAGCGGAGTTTCAATTGTCAACGCGCTGGAAATTATTTCCGGCACGCTTGGAAATACATATTACAAAGAATCTGTAAAAAGCGCCTGCGCTGAGATGCAAAAAGGTGTGGCGTTGAGTGAAGTGATCGGCAGATACGACAAGCTTTATTATCCCTTAATGACGCATATGATTGAAGTTGGAGAAGAAACCGGAACTCTTGAAGATACCTTGAAACAAGTGGCGGAATTTTATGAAGAGGAAATTGACCAAATCACTTCAAACCTATCTTCAATAATTGAGCCGGTTTTAATGCTCGTCATCGGAGGCGCTGTCGGATTTTTCGCTGTCTCAATGATTCAGCCGATGTATGGAATCATGGGGGAGATGTAAATTGGTGTAAGATATAATAGTGTCATGCTAGAAACAAAATCTGTTTTGACTGAGCAAATTTTTTGTTTATTGGGGAAATAAAATTTTTACAAATATCATTATAGGGGCGGACCTATGCGTTTGCCCCGAATACTTAATAAAAATTTGCTTGAATTGAAAAATACTTCTATAATACAAACAGATAGAATTGTCAAATAAATTAAAAAAACAAAAATAAAAAATAATATGTTTCAAAATTTAAATTCTAAATTTCAAGATAAAAATGGTTTTACGCTTATTGAGGGTGTTGTTAGCATTGCTTTGTTTTCAATAATTTTTTTAGCGCTTTTTGCATTATTCGGGACTGTTCTAAGTACGATTAGAAATAATAAAGCGAGAATTATTGCTAACAGCATTGCTTTGGAGCAACTGGAAATTATAAGGGGAATGGAATTTGACAGCATAAAGACAATTGAAGGATGGACGCCGCCCGGACCGCTTGCCAGCGAAAAAACAATTAATAAAGCGGGATTTAATTTTGCTATTCAAACGGACATCGCTTTTATTGACGATGCGTACGATGGAATAAAACCAGTGGATTCATTTTATAACGATTATAAAAAAGCGAGAATACGAGTTTCTTGGTTGAATCCGTTCACAAAAAGTCAGGAGACCGTGGCAATGAGCACGACAGTAGTTCCTCCCGGAATGGAAGGACTGAGTGAAGATAGGGGAGGGTTAATGATTACGGTATTTGATGCTGTGGGAAAGGTTATCTTTGGAGCTAATGTCCATATTGAAAGCGTTTCACAAGGTTATACCGCTGACGCGACAACTGATTTAAATGGTAATTTGTGGGTTCCTAATTTGGAGCCGTCAGACGATTATCATATTGTTGTTACAATGGCTGGTTATAGTACCGACCAAACCTATTCAATTGATAATAATCCCGCTTCTCCTGATTATAATCCCAATCCGACAAAACCTGATGCTGTTGTTATCGCCAATTCCATAACAGCGATTGGGTTTTCAATTGACATTTTAGGGTATTTGAATATCCAAACGGTTAATTATGACAATCCGCAAAATTGGCAAATCAATTCAGATTTGGGAGCAGATAGCCAAACGGAAGTAGCGGTTGATATTGATAGTGGAGATAATTTATTTGTTGTTTGGCTTGATGATCGGGATGGTCCGGAACGGTTTTACGCGCAAAAATATAAGTATAATCCGGTGACAGTTTTATACGAAAAGCAGTGGGCAAGCGATATTCGAATTACCGTTGCGAATAATAAGCGAAATCCAAGAATAGCCGTTTTAGGAACAACAAATTTCTATATTCTAGGGGCTGATGACAGAAATGGAAATAAAGACATATTTCTGGAAAAATATAATTCTGCTGATGGCAGTGAAGTATGGAATGGCGTTAAAGTTAATATTGACGCAAGCAGCGCGGATCAAATAAATGCGGATTTAACCGTTGATTCATTTGGGAATATCTATGTTGTTTGGATGGATGATAGAAACGCAAATTGGGATATTTACGCGCAAAAATATGATCCCGCTGGAAATAATTTATGGGCGGTAGATTTAAAAATAAACAGTGATGTGGGTATTAAAGAGCAGATGAATTCGAAAGTTGTTGTTGATAATAATGATAATTTCTATGTCGTTTGGGAAGATGAAATAAACGGCGATAAAGATATTTTTCTATCTAAATTTGACGCAAATGGCAATACGCTGTTTGCCGGCAAAAAAATAAACACTGATAGTTCCGGACTTGATCAGTACGAACCAGCGATTGTTTTTGATGGGAACGATTATTTATATATCTCGTGGAGCGATAAAAGGAATTGCCAGCCGGATATTTACGCGCAGAAATATGACAAATTGGGAAGTGTTGCGACTGATGGAAATTGGGCGGTTGGCGATGTGAAAATAAATGATGATATCTTGCCCGACGCTTGGAGAACTAAATCGTCCGTTGCGTATTTTGATAATGACGCGATCTATTTTTCATGGGAGGACAACAGAAATGGAGATGACGATATTTATTCAACAAAATTTAACTCAGATGGAAATAAACTTTGGGGCTACGATTTGATTATGAATAGTAGCGCCGGCAGCATACAAGGGGCTCCGGATATAGTCACTGATTCAATGGGATATGGGATTACCGTCTGGGAAGATTCCAGAGGAGGTGATTACGATATTTACGCAGCAAGATATAAAGATCTTGGATTTTTTACGCGGACAAATGTGCCGATAATTATAACCGGAACAAAACAAAAAGGTACTTATCCAAACAGCAGTCCTCCTCCTGATGATCTTCCTATTTATAAATATGAAGAAACATTTACAAGCGATGTTACTGGCAATATAAGCGTTGGAGATGGAGTGGCTGAAATAGAATGGGACGCTTATAATTTTAGCGCTGGAGGAGCATACACTATTATCTCCACTGATCAGTCGGAACCGCTGTCAATAACCCCCGGCGGAACGGAAAATATTATAATCAATGTAGAACCGTGATTTGGAACAGCGAATTGCGAATAAAAATAAGGAAATTATGAATAGTAGTTCAGAAAAAATAAAATCACTTACAGATTTGAATTATATCAACAAACGGGATTTTAATAGTATCGCTGACCAAGCAATTATAGCTTATAAGCTTTTATGTGCTTTAATAAAAAAGTCAAAAGATATTAGTACTCACAATTCACAATTCACAATTCACAATTCTAATAACAAAAACGGTTTTACTCTTATTGAAATGCTTATCGCTGTTTCTATTTTGGCGATAATGGCTGTTGCGATTAGCGTGTTTTTTGTTAGTTTATACAAAGAACAAGGTTCTGATGTTGCGAAAATTAAAAGGATAGATGTGGCAGGCAGAACGATTGAGTCAATGAGTAACAATATCAGAAAAATGAACAGAGCGGAAAATGGAATTTTTCCTTTGGAAGTTGCCCAAGAACAAGCGCTGGTATTTTATGCGGATATTGATAAAGATGGGTTAACGGAAAGAATAGAGTATTCTTTAAATGGAACTTTATTAGAAAAGAAAATAATTGAATCCGGAGTTGGTCTGGATTATTCCGGGGCAGAGACAACTGCTGTTATTGTTGAGGGAGTTAGGAATGGAACTGAACCATTGTTTAAATATTACGATGAAAATTATACGGGTGGTGAATTTGAAATTTCGCTGTCTGAACCAGTGAATGTTACTAATGTAAAAATAATTGAGATTATTCTTGATCTAAACGCAGACGAAAAACATTTAGCAAGCCCTTTCCGTGCGGAAACAAAAATTCATCCAAGAAATTTAAGAAATTTTGACTAGACTATATAAAGTTTAGGACTTTCTCACTTTTTTGTCATTCTGGAATTTTTTATAGCGGTAGCGGAAAAAATATCCGGAATCTTAGTTTAAAATACAATTCCGCCCGTTGCGCGGTGAAGTTAAATCCGTTTGACGCGCTGAGGTATAAATAGTTAAGAATAATTGGTTGTATTGTCTATCAAGAACTTATAGCCTTTTCGTTTGCGATAATATATATTATTGTTTTCAAGACAAAATAAAAAGTTTTAAAACTATAAATATGAAACAAAATTATCACAATTCACAATTCACAATTCACAATTCAAACCAAAAGGGCATGGTTGTTCCTTTGGTTTTAGTGGCTGCTTCAGTTTTTATTATTTTTGGCGTTTCGCTTATCAGTTGGTCTATTACCGGACACAAAGAAACAATTAGAAAAGTTAGACAAACACAGTCTCTGCAAGTCGCAGAAGCGG
The DNA here is from genome assembly GCA_034659355.1 of Patescibacteria group bacterium. Classification (GTDB taxonomy): domain Bacteria; phylum Patescibacteriota; class Minisyncoccia; order JAHIHE01; family JAGLIN01; genus JAYEHC01. The sequence continues at coordinate 28,984 of JAYEHC010000063.1, forward strand.
GAGTGAATTATTATAAGTGGCATTTAGCTCATAATAGTTCTGATTATAAAGATGGAAACGCTTGGTGTTGTGGCGATCCTGATCCCAATCCCGCTTTGACTTTGGACGACTGTGGAGGTATTTGCGGTCCTTATGTTCATGATTACGAAAATTATGAACGCGATGCTATCATTGGTCAATTTTCCCTGATGATAACTCCGTCGGAAACGGGATCAACAATAAATACAATTGAATCAACGGGGCATGCTTACGGAAGTAGCAGTATCAGAAAAAAAATTTCCGTGCTAGTAGGAAAAAGATCTTTAGCAGAATACAGTTTTTTGACACACTCTCCAATTTGGATTGGTTCTGACGAAGCGACCTCTGGTCCGTTGCATTCCAATAGCGGAATTAGATTTGATGATACTTGCAATGCGGAAGTAACCAGTGCGGTTTTAACTTATAGTTGTGATGGAGTGGGACATGGTTGCAGTGGAACTAAACCGGGAATTTGGGGATCTGGCGGACCAACTACGCTTTGGCGTTTTCCAGTATCGCCGATTGATTTTAGTCTTTTTACGGTTAATTTGGCAAATATAAAAACTGATGCTCTAGATGGCGGAACATACTTTGGCGGGAATGCTGGCGTTTGCGGGAATGGCGTTTGCGGTATAATGGAGGATAAATTTAGTTGTTCGGCAGATTGTCCAAATCAGTGCGGGAATGGCAATTGTCAAGGTAGCGAAACTTATGACACTTGTCCAAACGATTGTCCGATTGAAGGTTATTTGGTGAGATTTAATTCAGGGGGAACTTTTAATGTTTACAAAATCAATTCTTTAAAAGATCAAGTTTGGTATTATAATTTTGAACTTGGCAGTTGGCAACAGGAAGCGGAAGAGATTAGCGATGGTCCCTCAGTGCTTGAACAAGTTGGGGGAGATTACGATATTCCCGCAAACGGAGTTATTTTTATTGAAGACGATGTCTGGGTTGACGGAATAGTTAACGGAAAAGTAACTGTTGCGGCGGCAAGGTTAGACGGTGAAAGCGATTTTGCCAGAATTAGAATAAATAATAATATCAAATATCCTGATGGAGAAAGATATGATGGAACCAATGTCTTAGGTTTAATAGCGCAAGGCGATATTTTGGTTCCAAGATATGCTCCTAATGATTTAACTATAGACGCAACTCTACTCTCGCAAAATGGGCATGTTTTTTATCGGTATTATTCGCCACATAGTATAAAAAGTAAAATAGAAGTTTATGGAGGAGTAATTACTAATTTATTTTGGACTTGGACCTGGGTTAGCTGGAACGGCAGTGAATATGTAACAGTTGATGGGTATGATGAAACATCAACTATTTATAATAATAATCTGACTTTTGCTCCTCCTCCCTCATTTCCAACATCGGAAAATTTTGAAGTATTGAAATGGAGTGAAGAATAGTAAATAAGAGCTTAATGGAAATTATTCACAATTCACAATTCTAATTTATGTCTCTATTTAATGCTAATTTAAACGCTTTCGGACTTGATCTTAGCGATCGGTCTGTTAAAGTTGCCCAGCTTAAAAAAAGAAATGGAAAAATGAAAGTTCACGCTTATGGGCGAGAAAATATACCAGAGGGGTTGATAAAGGATGGAGAAATAAAAGATGGAGAAAGAGTCGCTGAATTTATTAAAAAAGTGTTATCTAAATCAAAGCCAAATCCGATTAAATCTAAATTTGTTGTTTATTCAATACCTGAACCGAAGGGATTTATCAGAGTTGTGGAACTTCCGCGAATGAAAGAAGAGAATATAGACGATGCGATAAGATGTGAGGTTGAGCATTTGTTTCCAATAAATATCAACGAGTCGTATATAGACTGGCAAGTTTTGCCGAGTGACAATAACAAAATCATAAAAGTTTTAGTGGCGATGGTTTCCAGTCAGTTAGTTGATTCTTATTCTACTGTTTTTAAAAAAGCTGGCTTAAAGCCAATTGCCGCAGAAATTGAATCAGTCGCTATAACAAGAAGCTTAATTAGCAATAGTAAGCTGGCAAAGCCGATTCTAGTTATAGATCTAGGAAAAGACAGAACGGGATTTATAATATTTAAAAATCCAACCGTTCAATTTACTGCCAGCATTCCAATTTGTGGCAATAGTTTTAGCAAGGCTATTTCAAAGAAACTCAAGATTAGCGAAGAGGAAGCTGATAAGGTTAGAAAAAAGTGCGGTTTAGGACTTAGCGATGAGTATAAAAATATCTATAAAATTATTCAGCCGTCGCTTTATGATATGGTAAAATATATAAATGATTTGATGGATTACTATAAGGAATATTTCAAATCGGAGTCAGATATCGCCAAAATCGTAATTTGCGGAGGAGAAGCAAAAATGGCGGGAATAAGTTCATTTTTATCTCTCAGAATAAAAAAAGAAGTTGAAAAAGGAAATCCTTGGGTTAATATTATTTCTTTCAAAGATAAAAGAATTCCGCCAATTTCAAAAGAAGAGTCGCTTGTTTTTGTAACTGTTTTAGGTCTGGCGATGAGGGGAGCGGAGCAGTAATACTATAATTAGACTCTGCTGATTTTTTCCAATTGTTTATAAAAAGAGATAAAATTAAATATGCCTTAAAAAAACAATTTAGCTTGTTTTGCCGCCCCGCCGCAGTCTCCCTATAGGGGACTGCGACGAGAAAACGCGCAATCCGCCGCAGTCCTCTATCAAGAGACTGCAGCGAGGCGGAATTTAGCTTATTTTAAATAATCCTGCCCGGAAATCCCCCTAGCCCCCTTTTACAAAGGGGGAACAATTGGATAAAATCAGCAGAGCCTAAATAATTTGTTAAAATAAAATGATCAAAATTAATCTGCTTTCTTTAGAAGATCGGCTAAATAGCAGATGGGAAAAAATAAATAAAATAATCGTTTCCAGCGCGATTGCAATAATTCTTATCCAAGTTGTTTTTGTTTTGTCTATTTTTATTTCTATAAAATATCTTGAGATTGAAAGTAATACCTTAGACAAGCAATTGGAGAATTTGCGATTAGGAACAAACGCGAAAGAAATAGCGGTAATGCAAAATGATATTAAAAGTTATCGCGGTTATTTGCAACGCGTAAATCAAATTCAAGAAGAGCATCTTTGCTGGATGAAAATAGTTGAGAGTCTTAGCCAAATTGTTCCGGACGAGACGAGAATAAAAAAAATCTCTATCAAGGAAAGTGAAGATGAAGAAAATAGCGAGGAGCAATACGAAATAATTATAAAGGGCGAATCCAGAAAAGAGGACTATCTAAAGCATCTTCTGAAATTTGAAAATAATTTGAAGAAATCTGAAATTTTTGAATTGATAGTTGAAGATTATTTAGAAAAAAATTATATCAGTAGCGCCGATTTTGAATTTAGGGCGTTGATAAATAAAAATGATGTTATCACAGAGAAGTAATTAGGCTCTGCTGATTTTCTCCAATTGTTCCCCCTTTGTAAAAGGGGGCTAGGGGGATTTCCGGGCAGGATTATTTAAAATAAGCTAAATTATTTTTTTGAGGTATATTTAAGTTTATCTCTTTTTATAAAAAATAGATGAAAATCAGTAGAGCCTATTTATTATTTTTAAAATGATGGACAGTGTCAAACGAAAAACATATGTAAATATTTTAGTTTTTGCGAGCATTATTTTTGCGATGTTTTATTTTGGGTTCATTTATCTTGTTGAAGAAGAAGAGAATTTGAGTTTAGAAATAATAAGCAAAAAAAAAGAAGCTAGGCAATTAAAATCACAAAATGAACAAATAAAGGAAATAAGAAGTGTTCATCAAGAGTGGCAAGAAAAAACAGAAACAGTTCTAAAAACAGTCACACGAAGCTCGGAATTATTTGAATATGTTATTGAGATCAAAGACCTTGCCGTTGAAAATGATATTGAATTGGAAACGATTCTTTCCGCGAAAGACAAAGGAAAAATAGATAACGATTTTTCATATACCTATTATAAAATAAAAGCAACGGGACATTTCAGCAATGTAATGAAATTTTTGGCTAGTGTTGAAAATTTAAAGTATTATTCTGAAATGGAAAATATTTTTTACGATTCTGTGGATGAGGATTCTGAAGAAATTTTATTTACCGCTGATTTGAAAATATATTTGTATCGTAACCAAGATGAAAAAAATTAAGCTAAAATTTAATAAAGATAGCGTGAAAAAATACGCTGTGTATTTTATTAAACACAGAAAATTTTTCTTTGTTTCGTTTTTTTGCGCGCTATTTATTTTCGCGTTTAATGTTATTTATGAAAATGTTTATTCTAATATGGAAAATATTGATTATGTAGAATCAAGAAATTTTGAAGATGATGAAATAAAGATGAGGGAAATGTTTGAAAAGGCGGCTAAAAATATAAAATCCAGGGAACGGATAATTCAAAATATAAAAAACAGGGAGCATAGAAACATTTTTATTTTTAACGACGGAAAAGATTTTGACGAAGATGATAATAACGATGAGGAAAACAATAATGAGCGCAATGGCGATTCAATTATTTTGCCAACCGATTCTCCAATTTTGCGAGCATATTGACAAAACTGGATTTTCTTGTAGCATTAGTGTTATGTCCCCGTAGTTCAACGGATAGAACGGAAGCCTTCTAAGCTTTTAATGTGGGTTCGATTCCTGCCGGGGACACAAATTAACTTGTAGCTTGTAATCCGTAATTTGTAACACGACTAAATTAATAACTCACATTTCTGCCGGAGCGAGGGGAAATCTGGGATCGGCGGCGTGCGGAGTTGTGATTAAAAATGAGGTTGGTAAAATAGTTTTTAAATCGTTTTTTTAATTATGGCTGGTTTGATTCCGCCTCTTTTTTTAGTTCTGTTGATTAAGTTCACTGGCTACTCTTGTTTGCGGGAACTGTTTTGTAAACAGTTTCCAATATTTCCCAAGCAAATAAAACTTGTAAGTCTTAAAAACAAAAGAAACGGGTTACAAACCCGTTCCCGCATTGGTGGCGAGGCGGGATTTAGTTTGTTTTAATTAATCCTGCCCGGAAATTCCCCTAGCCCCCTTTTACAAAGGGGGAACAATTGGAGAAAATCAGCAGAGCCTAGGTAAAAAATCTGTCATTCTTGAACTTGTTTCAGAATCTTCGTTATATTGAGTTTTGACTTATACTACTCACGCTATACTTTCATTATACAGCGTAAATACAATTGTCTTTATTCGCTGGCTCTTATTCGCTGGTTCGCAGTTGTACTGCGAACCAAATTGCACTGATGTCTGTTGTTAGTGCATTAAGGTTCCAAGTACAACTTGGAACCAGCAAAGTTAATAATACAATTATTGCATTTTCAACTT
>JAYEHC010000064.1:0-8838 GCA_034659355.1 Patescibacteria group bacterium
ACTTCAATCTCTATTCCCCCACCACCAAAACCTCCTTCAACTTTTTCTCGCTCAAAACATATTTATAATCCAACTTTTCAACCCTCACCGATTTTTTGAATTTCTTTAGCATTTTAACCAACTCCTCAATCGTTGGGATACCATCGTCGCGATAAGAAATAACCAAAATAGAATCTTTAAATTTACCAAATAACTTTTCAAACGCTTGATGAATTTCGCCTTTGTTACACCATTCGCTTTTGCCGTTTTTAATTTTCTTATGCTTGGAATTTTCATCTATCAAACCTTTCCACTGATCATAAAAAACAACACCCTCAAGAAAATGATAAAAATCAAAATAGTTTACTCCAATTCCTTTGGCTGAAATATACGGCGTGTCAATATAGACAAGATCAGGTTTTGGGATGTTTAGGTTGAAAACATCTCCGTAAAACACCTGATTTTTTTTCTTGTTATTAAACACAGCATTATTGGCTTCCTCAACAAATTTCAGAAAATGCTCCTCAAACGGAGTGTCCCAAGTTTTTTTGTTGCCAAAATTTCTCTCAACTTTAGCAGCTCTGATATACAAATTTTTCCGATGAAATAAATTATACGGTCTTTTAATAATACATGCCTGAAATAATCCGAAATAGGCAAGCGCTTGTTTATATTTATTTTTTATATTCCTGATATTTGTAACAACTTGATCAAGCCATCTGTTTTCTTCGTCCGTAAAATAAATATTATGAAATGTATCAAATATAAAAGTAGGATATGAAATTTCAGAATGTTTTTCTAAAATAAAATTTATGTCTTCATCTTCCAAAATTATCTCTGAATTTTCAATAAGAGCCAATCCGATATAATAATTAAATTTCAAAGAGTCGTTATAAAAAACTTGTTTGCCCCGCTGTTTGAACATATATCCGACACAGCCCGTTCCGCCAAAAGCGTCTAAAACAGAATTGAATTTTAAATCTTTTGTCTGATATTGAATCCAATCCAAAATTTTATGCTTGCTCCCTTGATATCGTGTAGATGGCAAAGCTCCAACTTCTTTTGTCGGAGCGAAATCAAGAAAAAGAGGAATCTGTTTTTGTTGTATTTTTTGCTGTAATAAGTAATTCATAAGTTTTTGATATTTCTATATTTCAAATATTCTTTCAAATTAGAATACGGAGCTTTGCGCAATTTAGCGTTTTTTGCCATTTCATTCGTCATATAATTTATCCAATAATCATCAAATATTTTAACGCCGTATTTTACAAACGGTCCCACGCCGTTTTTTAATTCTGACATTTTTATGCAAGAACCAATGTTTTTTGTATTACCGCTTCCCGGACGATCTTTGGCAATGCAATATTTTTCCTGAACAATAAAATCAAAATCTTTAACAACTGAAAGTATTTTTTCCAAATCATTTATTTTATAAACCTTATTTTCATCTATAAATTCCTCTTGTTTCGTATAAATAACACCAAGTATATAATGCTTATCATATTCCTTATAAGGAAAAGTGATATTTTTATTTGAATCCCTAAATCTGAAATAGCCCGTAAAAGCTCCGAGAGTAAATCCTGAAACATCGCCGTTTTCTTTTCTGTAAGTACTTTTTAAATCCAAGGCGATTTTCTTTTTATTTTTAGTTATAAATGTCACATCGGGATAATGATTTTGTTCTGCGCAAAAACGCATTTCAAAGTTATTTTCTTTGGCAAATTTTTGCAACACAGGAAACATCATCAATTCAATAATTTTTGAAATTACTTTTGTATCAACTGAAATTGTGTAAATGTTTTTTGCCACATCAATAAAACCTTTTACCGACCAATCTCCGGAAGAAGTGGCAAGTATTTTCTTAAAATCATTTGTATGTTTTAATAAACCTCTTTGAAAATTATCTTGTCTCATATAAATTATATTATAATTTGTCGCTTTAATTTTTCTATCTTCATTCTACCACTCCCGCCTCAAAAATCAACTCTCACCGAAACAGCCCTTGAATATCATCCCAAGTCAATTTCGTAAATAAATCTTTGCTTTCCCCAACCAAATTATCAAACAAAAATTTTTTCTTCTCCTGCAATTTTACAATCCTTTCTTCAATCGTTCCCTCTGTAATTAAACGATAAACACTGACGGATTTTTTTTGACCTATTCTGTGCGCGCGATCAATTGCTTGATTTTCTACGCTCGGATTCCACCAAGGATCAAAAATAATCACATTGTCGGCGGAAGTTAGATTTAATCCGACGCCTCCCGCCTTGAGACTAATTAAAAAAACTTGCTTGCTTTTATTTTCGTTAAAATCATCAACTACTTCCTGCCGTTTTTTTGTTTTGCCTGACAGATAAGAATAGCTGATTTTGTTTTTGTTTAACTCTTTTGCCAAAATATCAAGCATTTGCGTGAATTGGCTGAAAACTAAAACTTTTCTTTGATTGCCGATAATTTCATCAATCAATTCCATAAACATATCTAATTTCGCCGATTCGTATTTTGCGTAATCTTTGTCTTTTAAAAGAAGCACGGGATGATTGCAAACTTGCCGCAGTTTTGTGAGCCCTGCCAGAATGTGAATACGGGACTTGTTAAATCCTTTGCTTTTTACCGTTTCAAAAATCTCGCTTTTTACATTTGCCAGAATTTCCTGATATAAAATGTTCTGCTCTTTTTCCAAATGACAGCGGCTCACCTGTTCTATTTTAGGAGGTAGTTCTTTCAGGACTTCCTTTTTGGCGCGACGGAGCATAAAGCATTCCGTTTTCTTGCGCAGATTTTTTAGAGCTAATGTGTCGCTATCTTTCATAATCGGTTTTTGGAATTTTTTATAAAAAGCGTTATATGACCCTAAAAAACCCGGCATCAAAAAATCAAAGATAGACCAAATTTCCGAAACGCTATTTTCCAATGGCGTACCTGTTAAAGCTAACCGATAATCAGCGTTTATTTTTTTAACTATTTGAGCGTTTTTAGTGGCGTGATTTTTGATAAACTGCGCTTCGTCCAAAACGCAATAATTGAATTTGATTTTCTGCTTGTTATAAAACTCATAATCTCTTTGCATCGTCGCGTAACCTGTAATTATTAAATCTTGTTTTTTAGCGTTTTTAATCAGTTTTTTTCGCTCTTCCGGAAAACCATCTACAACTGCCGTTTTTAATTCGGGTGTGAATTTCTCTACCTCATTTTGCCAGTTATACAACAGCGTTTTTGGACAGATCACGATTGACGGCTTATTTTTTACTTTTTCCTTCTCCATTAAAACCAACGCTTGCAAAGTTTTTCCTAAACCCATATCATCCGCCAAAATTCCCGCAAATCTATACTTGCGTAAAAAATAAAACCAGTCAATTCCCTTCTTCTGATAATCACGCAGGACTTTGCTAAATTGCGCAGGAAGTTTTACCTTTTTGACTGGTTTGCCGCTTTTTGCTTCTTTGATAAATTTCCCAAAACTTTTTTCAACTTTAGCGTTGTAGTATTTTGAGCTCGTAAAAATATCTTCCAGCTCTGGCGCGTGATAAAGCTTGCCTTCAAATTTATTATTTTCTTTAGCGTAAAAACTTTCCAGCATCAAAACAAATCTTTCCAGCTCTTCCCTATTTGTAATTTTCAGAATTCGCCCGCCGTCTAATTTGATAAACTCTTTTTTATCTTCAACATATTTCCGCAAATCATCTAAATTGATTTGATCCTCCCCGCAATAACAGTTGACATCAAAGCCAAGCCAATCATTTTCGGCATCAAGATCAACGGCAAAACCAGCTTCAAAATTTTCTTCAATAAATTTGAACTCATCACGAATAAATTCTATTTTGTATCCCAAGTTTTTAAGATTCTGCCAATATTTTTTGAAATATCTAAAAACTTCTTTTTCACCTTCAAATTCGCATTTGATACTTCTTGTAAAACCGCACTCTTTGCCGGAATAATAAAACTGCTCATAAAGTTTTATTTCTTTTTTATTATTCACCAAAGCGTATTCTACTTTTTCTTTGCTTATTCTGATTAAATATTTACTGCTGTCCCATTTTTCAAAATAAGTCTCTCCTTGTCTGGAATATCGTCGCACCGATCTTCCGACATCTATTTTTCCAATTCCATAATCAATCGTTGCCTGAATTTTCAAAGAATCTTTTTTATTGTTATAATCTATTACCATACAAGGCTCTGCCGAAGTGAATTTTTCAATCCGAAAATCAGATTTTAAATTAGTCTTTAAATCCAGATATTTTTGACTGTCTTTTATGATTTGATCTAATTTTATAATTTCATCTTCTTCCAAAACGGTTTCAAAAAAATTTTCAGGTTCGTAATATTGATAATTTTTCAAACTAATTCGCGATAATAATTTAAGAAGTGATTTCGGCAATTTATGAAAACTAACTTCTTGATTAAATATTTTTACACAATGCTCTTTATCAAAAAATAATAAAAACAAATCGCTGTTTTTGTAATCGCTATCTAATTTAAAAACAAAATCTTTTTTATTTTCTGCGCCATAGCCATCTTCTCTATCTTCCAAATTTAAATCAACTTTTATTTTATTTCTCTTTTTATCTTCTTCAAATATCAATTCTTGCGCTTTGGTCTTTCTTTCCCAAAATACTTTTATTTCCGAATCTCGCAATAATTCAAATAATTTTTGGAAACTAAATTTGCTGTAATAAAAATTTAACGGTCTCAAAAATCTGAATAATTTTTCCTGCGCTCTGCTTAAATTAAGATACTCCTCTAAAAATACATCTAGCTCCGCAACTGCGTGATTGTTATTCCTAATTTTTATATCTGAAATTCTGTCGTCATATCCCTGTTTGATTAAAATATAAAAATCGCTCGCTTTAAATTCTTCTTTTTCAAATTTAGCTTTCGGCAAAAAAGTTGTCTGTTGTTTTTTATAAGTTTTATTTTCAGGCAAAACAGCAACATTTTTTTTACTTTTATTTATCGTTTCCCTGCTTGCTAACTCTTGAATTAATTCGTCAACTATTTTTCCTGTCGTATTTCCCGAACTAATCGCTTTTGTTAATTCACCCATCAGCTCTTCTTTGTTCATTTTTTTATAATTATTTGCATCTTCAAATTCCTCTTCAATAATTTCATCATCTGCGTCGTCATCTTCCACGAAATAATCTCTTTCCTTGTCATAATCGTCAAAAGGGTATTTCCGCGCTAAATCTTGATTATTAATCCACTTGATTAAATATCTCCGCAAATTATCAACATCAGCCTCTAAAACATCTTCACTGACCTTTTCTAAAAACTCTTCAAATAATTCAATAAACTTCAGTCCTACTGTAATAGAATGTTTGCAATAAGATCCATACGGACAATTGCAATCCAAATCATTGAATTTTCCATTTCGCAAATCAAAAACAAGACTTGATTTATAATCATCAGTTCCTTTCACTTCTCCCCTGATTTCAATTTTACTTTTTGACGAACCAAATAAAAAAATCCTCAAACTTTGAAGATGATGTCCTGAATGATAATACCCCATCCCGCGATTATAAATTTTGCTTTCAACAATCCGTCTTAAATTGCTTCTTAATAAATTCTTGTTGCTTTGATTCATAAAATATTTTTTTATTTTCCCGCTCTCTCTATTTCACCTCTAAATATCTTACATTGCTATTCTGCAGTTTTCCGCTTTTGTCTTTTAGAATCGCAAAAATGCTATATCTTCCGGAAATAAAATATTCCTTATTTTCTTCCCAGAGAACCTGATACAAATTACTCTCGCCGGGAACGGGAGAATCGGCTTTGCCTATTCTTTGTTTTGGTCCGGGTTTTTTGATTAAATTCAGATCAGCGTCAAAAACACTGTCCAGTTGATAGTAAAAACCGACGCTTTGAATTTTATCTCCCGAGACAGCGGCGCTAACAACAAATGGAAAATCGTCTCCGACAATTGGTTTTAAGTATAAAGACAAATCCCCGCTGGTGATTATTGTCACTCTTTCTTCCGCTAAATTTCCTATTTTGTCATACGCTCTGACAATAATATCGTGCTGACCGTCCGAAACACCGTAAGGTATTTCATAATAGACTTCGTAGGGAGAAACTTTTTTAACTCCAATCAAAACTTCTTCAAAATAAAAATCTACTTGTTCCAGATCAAGGTTGGCAAAAATTTCAACTTCAACACTTACTTTTCTGTCTTTGATTATTTGATCGCTTTTTGGAGAAATGATTTTGACAATTGGCATATTGTCCTCGCTTCGCAATTGGCAAGTTTCCGTCGGCGGATCAACATTCACTTCCTCCGCATTTTCGCTCGCCCACGCTAAAACTGATTCTTCCCAATCCGCGAACAATGGATCAACAGCCGGATTTTCAGGATAATCTCCTTGCGGGTTGTCTTTATTAACATAATATAGAATGTTGTGCATTTCAAGATATGTCCTTTCTTCTATCTGGCTTTCCGGAGTAAGTTCATTCGCGAGTTTGTCTCCGCACGCTTTGTCAATCTTGATGACAACTTCTTCCGCTGATTTTCCATTCAAAACGGCTTTATCCGTTGTAATCGGCTGAGGAGCGATAAACTCTTCAGAAGGATCAAGTCCCAGCACTCTGGTCATAAAATCATTCCAAATTGGAGCGGCGGCGCTGATTCCTCCCGCGCGTTTCATTTCTTCTCCCTTGTTATTTCCCGCCCAGACACCAGCCACCAAACTCGGCGTATAACCAATAGTCCAACCGTCTTTATAACTGCTTGTCGTTCCTGTTTTCGCGGCAACTGGTCTGTCTTTCAAATACAAATCGCTTCTTGATCCAAAAGTAGGAGTTCTCGCCGTATTATCAGCTAAAATGCTCGTTATATTTCTGGCAACTTCAACATCCAAAACCTGCTTTGGGTTATTTTCATATTCCTTGATAATCTCTCCATCAAAATCTTCTATTTTTAAGATACTTGATGAGAAATTCCGTTTTCCGTCATTCGCGAAAACGCCGTAAGCGGAAACCATATCCAACAATTTTACTCCTCCCGTTCCAAGCACAAGAGACAGCCCGTAATTATCAGAACCGTTTAAAGTTGTAATTCCCAAATCATGCGCCGTCTGAACGCTATCTTCTATGCCTGCCAGATACAGCGTTTTTACCGCTGGAATATTAAGCGATCTTGCCAACGCTTGTCTGATTGTCACCGGTCCTGAAAATCTTAAATCGTAATTTTTGGGACGAAATTCTTTTCCGCTCCCGTCTCTGCCAAAATTTGTATAGGTGTCAAAAAGAATCGTGTTCGGCGTATATCCTTTTTTAAACGCTGTCGCGTAGACAAACGGTTTGAACGACGACCCTGGCTGGCGATGTTCAGAGATAGCGACATTTACATTTCCGTCTTCTTCCAAATTGAAATAATCTTTGCTTCCAACCATTGATAAAATTTGTCCCGTCTTCGGATCTATCGCGGTTAGCGCAGCATTTCGCGCGTTGTATTTTTCCGCGTTTTTAGCCACGCCATTTTTTACAGCATCTTCCGCAATTAACTGCATTTCGTAATGAAGAGTCGTATAGACCTTAAGTCCGCCTTTTTCAATTTTCTCTTCGCCGAACTCATCAACCAGTTTTTGTTTGACGAACATCACAAAATGCGGCGCTTCTATACTTTCCGTAAAAGGTTTTAATCTCGTCAAAATTTTTACCTCTTTCGCTTCTTTCGCTTCTTCTTCATTTATATATCCTTCCGCCAACATCTGTCCAATGATATATTTGTACCGCGCTTCAAGTTTTTCCGGGTGCGCTCCATACGGAGAATAGTAAGTCGTCGCTTTTGGCAAAGCAGCAATCATCGCCGACTCCTGAATATCAAGATCTTTCGCCGACTTTCCAAAAAATGTCTGTGCCGCCGCTTCAATGCCATAGGCGTTTGAACCATAAGGAATTTGGTTGAGATATGTTTCAAGAATTTCATCTTTGCTGAATTTTTGCTCTGTTTCAATCGCTAAAATTATTTCTTTTATTTTTCTTGTAAATGTCCGCTCTGAAGTTAGAATAGAATTTTTAATTAATTGCTGGGTTATCGTTGAAGCGCCCTGAACTTTCTCGCCAGCCGCTATATTTTTCCAAGCCGCGCGAACTATTCCTTTAAAATCAATTCCGCAGTGGTTATAAAACTTTTTATCTTCCGTGGCAATCGTCGCGTTTATTAAATGCTCAGAAACCTGCTCAAGTTTAATGACCGTCCTTTTTTCTTCACCATGAATTTCGTATAAAAGGTGTTCTCCCGTCCGATCGTAAATTTTTGTCGACTGGGCAACACTGCGATCGGCAATTTTGTCCGGATTGGGAATATCTTTTGAAAAATAAATAAAAGCGCCCGCAATCGCTAAAAACCCGGCGACAAATGTTAAAATCGCAAATCTGAAAACAAATTTAAACATTTTCTTCATCAGACTTTTTTTCTTTTTTTTATTCTTGCTTCCTCTGAATATTTTCCTCCACAGCGACGGAGAAGCGCTTTTTTTGACAAGCCGCTGTCTGCTCGTTTTTCTTTTAGTAAAATTAAGTTTTGGAAGTTTTAATTTTCCCAACCCGAAAACAACAGATTTTTTTTTCTGCTTTGTTTTGTATTTTTGCATCCTTTGAGTTCTATATTTCTTTCTAACAGCCATAGACTATTATCTAATTACAAATTTAAAAGTCTCTAAATGCTTTATGCTTTCTGCTTGTTACTTTCTACTTACTCCATTATATCCGCATTTTAACAATTTGAAAAGCGCAACGCTCAACAACGCATATTTAGGCTCTGCTGATTTTCTCCAATTGTTCCCCCTTTGTAAAAGGGGGCTGGGGGGATTTCCGGGCAGGATTATTTAGAATAAGCTAAATTATTTTTTTAAGGCATATTTA
>JAYEHC010000064.1:8938-11382 GCA_034659355.1 Patescibacteria group bacterium
TTTATCTCTTTTTATAAAAAATAGATGAAAATCAGCAGAGCCTATATATTCTTGCTAATATTGGAAAAATTTTATAGAATGATAATATACTGAATAAAAATTTGTGAATTTCAATTTTAAATTTAAATTAAATTTATGTCAAAAGCAAAATGGGGTATCCCCGCTTATACGGGCAAACCGCATCCGACAAAAGCCGCTGGTACATTTATGTTGGTTTTGATAATTATTCTTTTAGCTGGTTTTATCAAAGTGGGATTGCGTGAAGGCTGGTTTGAGGGAATAAGAGATTTTGTAATGTATTAGCTGAAAAATCCAAAGCTCAGATTATTCCAAATCAAATCCAAAACCTAAAATCCAAAACTTGTTATTTTAAAATTTGAACTTGATTTGGAATAATTTGAATTTTGGAATAATTTGAATTTATTCCTATTGTTCACAAAAAAACAGCGTGATATATATCGCTGTTTTTTTTAAAAAAATCTATCTACTTCTTTTTATCATTCTTTTTATCACCATCTTTCACATCTTCAAACTCTCCTTCAACAGGTTCTTTCTTGCCTTCTTCTTTTTTCTCTTCTTGATTAGAATCAGGAGGAGTTTGTCCCGCTTGCTGTTGATACATCGCCGCGCCAATCTTTTGCGTTTCCAGAGATAATTCTTCAAACGCTTTTTTAATCTCTTCCAAATCATCACCGTCTTTTATTTTTTTCAACGCTTCAACTTTTTCTTCAATGGATTTTTTGTCTTCCGCTTTGATTTTATCGCTTGCATCGCGCAAAAGTTTTTCTGTAGTATAAACTATCGTATCAGCGTTATTTTTAATTTCTATCTTTTCTTTTTTCTTTTTGTCTTCTTCCGCATGCGCGTCCGCATCTTTTTTCATTTTCTCAACTTCTTCTTTAGAAAGCCCCGATGATGCTTCAATCCTAATTGATTGTTCCTTATTTGTCGCCTTGTCTTTCGCTTTAACATTCAAGATTCCATTCGCGTCAATATCAAATGTAACTTCAACTTGCGGAATCCCGCGCGGAGATGATGGAATACCATCCAGAATAAATCTTCCCAGCGATTTATTATCAACCGCCATTTCTCTTTCACCTTGCAAAATGTTTATCTCCACCGATGGCTGATTATCCACAGCAGTTGAGAATACTTGCGTTTTAGCGGCAGGAATTGTCGTATTCTTTTCAATAAGTTTTGAAGAAACTCCGCCTAGCGTTTCAATTCCGAGAGAAAGCGGGGTAACATCCAAAAGCAAAACATCTTTCACTTCTCCTCCCAGCACTCCGCCTTGAATTGCGGCGCCGGTAGCAACCACTTCGTCCGGATTAATTCCTTTGTGCGGTTCCTTGCCAAAAAATTTCTTTACCGTTTCTTGAACAATCGGCATTCTTGTCATTCCGCCAACCAAAATAACTTCATTAATATCGTCAACGCTAAAATTCGCGTCCTCTAACGCTTTTTTACAAGGTTTAAGAGTTCCCTGCACCAAGTCGTCAACCAGCTCTTCAAGTTTTGCTCTGGTCATTTTCAAATTGAGATGCTTCGGACCAGACTCATCAACGGTAATAAACGGCTGATTTATTTCTGTTTCCACTGCTGAAGAAAGTTCGTGTTTCGCCTTTTCCGCCGCTTCCTTCAATCGTTGCAATGCCATTTGATCTTTGCTTAAATCAACACCACTCTCTTTTTTGAATTCATCAACCATCCAATTAATAATTTTTTGGTCAAAATCATCACCGCCCAAATGAGTATCACCGCTCGTCGCTTTTACTTCAATTGTGTCATCTCCAACTTCCAAAACGGAAACATCAAAAGTTCCTCCGCCCAAATCATAGACAACTATTTTTTCATCTTTCTTTTTATTAAACCCATAAGCCAGCGCCGCTGCTGTCGGTTCGTTGATAATTCTTTTCACTTCAAACCCGGCGATTTTCCCGGCGTCTTTCGTCGCTTGTCTTTGCGCGTCATTAAAATAAGCGGGAACGGTAATCACCGCCTCGGTTATTTTCTCGCCCAGTTTTTCTTCCGCGTCGCTTTTTAGTTTCTGCAAGATCATCGCGGAAATTTCCTGTGGCGTATATTCTTTGTCTCCCATTTTTACTTTTACGCCTTCGTCCGCTTTAACAATTTTAAACGGCATAAGTTTTATATCTTCCTGAATTTCCTGATCTTCAAAACCTCTGCCAATTAATCTCTTCACAGAAAACACGGTGTTTTCCGGATTGGTAACCGCTTGTCTTTTGGCAAGCAGTCCAACCAATCTTTCGCCTGATTTGCTAACAGCGATCATAGAAGGAGTTGTTCTGTTTCCCTCTTTGTTTTCTAAGATTCTTGGTTCTCCCGCTTCAACAATCGCCATCGCTGAATTAGTAGTCCCAAGATCAATTCCTAAAATTTTGCTCATATTTTTTATCTTATGAATTAATTTACCCTGTGAATTA
>JAYEHC010000065.1:0-2647 GCA_034659355.1 Patescibacteria group bacterium
TCGCACTCACAAAACCAAGGGGAGTTAAAATCATCACTAAGCAAAAAATAATTGCATAAATCCATTTGAATTTTGTTTTTAAAGTTCTCATGGTTTTTGTTTTAATTAGTTATCCATTTACATTTTAACATACTAACACTTTAACAACAATACTTAAATCCTAAAACCACATCTTCTTTTGGAACTGTTCCCAAACTATTTCTCTAAAACTGTTTTTTAGCTAAAATAAGCTATTTTAGTAAAAACAGGAAAAATAATTTTTGGTTTATTTAAGCCAAAAAAATTTAATTGGCACCAGTTCTATAATCATTATGTTAGTCATTCTTTTTATTAAAGAGTTAGCAAACCACAATCTAAATTATTCCATCCCTTATATTATATTTACCTTAAAAAAAATAATTTCGTCAATTCTCAAGAATTACACAATATGCCGCGCAATCAAATCCAAGCAGTTCTCTTTGAGTTATATCACACGGTTGTGTAAAACGACTACCTTCATGTTGCTTCAGAATGTCTTTTATACTGAAATAACTTGTGATATTCTCATACGCTTTTAGCAAAAAGGATTGGAGCTCACGCGGTTTTATTTTTCCTTCAACAAGATCACTAATACTTAAGCTATCCCGTTTTTCTAAAATTCTATTCACAATAATATCCGTCTTTGATAAAACGCTCATTATTCATTCCTCCTTTGAATTGTTAAGGTTCTTGGTTATTACTTGTATGCTATTATAATGATCTTGATTTGTTAGTGGAAATATGGTGGAAAATTTCAAATATCTTGAGAGTTTATTTTTAATGCTTTTATAGCTCACATTGCGGATTACTTGTTTTCCGAACTTGGGAAAGCGCTTGTTTCATACAAAAAACCCTTTGAAAACATCTATCAAAGGGTCTCTTGTTGCGATTGGCAGGGCATTCTGAACGATGTCAGAAAGTTTTTTGAAAGCGGAGGAGAGTTTGAATTAAAATACATTGTTTCCCATTCTTCCGCTTTATAATATGTTATAGCAGATTAATTTGTTGATTACCCTACGGCGCTACTCACTATATATTATGACTGTCTGTGTAAGCGTATTCTATTCAGATATTCAGGTATTGCCGACGGAGCTCGCAAAAATCAGGGATTTGTGATAGAATTACCTGGGATGATAGAGAAATTTAGTCATAATAATAAACTATTAAACAATTTATGAAAATTCTAGTCGGTTCTCAAAATCCAGTAAAAATAAAAGCGTCAAAAGAAGCTTTTTTAAAATATTTTGAAAAAGTGGAAGTTGTGGGAATAGAAGTTGATTCCAAAGTTTCCGACCAGCCTGTTGGCGAAGAAACTTTCAGGGGAGCAGAAAACAGAGCATTGGAATTGAAAAGAATAAATGAAACAAAAAAACTAAGCGCTAAATTTTATGTGGGCATTGAAGGCGGAATAATGAAACTTTACTCAAAGTGGTTTTGTTTTGGCGGAATGTGTATTATCAACAATCAAGGAAAAACAGGATTTGGAACTTCTCCTTGTTTTGAACTTTCTGATAAAATAGTTCAGGAACTTTTGAGTGGCATTGAACTCGGTGAGGTGATAGATAAAATAGCGGAAGATGATAATACCAAACAAAAGGGCGGAGCGGTTGGGTTTTTTACCAAGGGGATAATGAAGAGAAAAGATTTCTATGTAACGGGACTGACGGTCGCTTTAGTTCCTTTTATGAATGATGAATTATATTTTTAGTGAATCTTGGAAAAGCATATGAATTTAACATTCATTTTTTAATTGCCTTTGATAAATCGGCAGTTTTTTGATGCAATAAAAAAGTTTTGTGTTTTTTAAAATGCCTGTTTAACAGGAATAGATTGTATGTGGAACGGGAAATCAAAACCTTGCCAAAAAGTTATTGATTTGGTCAAACAGGGAAAAGCAATTCCGGTTTGTCCTGAGCAATTAGGGGGATTAAAAACTCCAAGAATCTCGCAGGAAATTCAGGGTGGGACAGGAAAAGATGTGCTAAATGGAAAATGCAAAGTTGTAAACAAAAACGGAGAAGATGTTACCCAACAATTTATTAAAGGAGCGGAAGAAGCTTTAAAAATTGCCAAACTTGTAAATGCTAAAGAATTTATCGCGAAATCTAAAAGTCCCTCTTGCGGATGCGGATTAACTTATGACGGAACTTTTTCGGGAAAATTAATTAAAGGAGATGGCGTGGCTACGGCGTTTTTAAAAAAGAACGAAATTAAGGTAGTAAACGAGAAAGAATATTGCCGGAAGACTTGATAATTTTAAGAAAGATAACTTTGAATATATTAACGAAATTAAAAAAATGATTGAAAAATTTGAAGGGCATGAGCGGAAATTCTTTTATACAAAATCAGAGGAACGGCAGAAATAAATGCGGTTCTTGATCTTTCTCCGTTAATATCAAATCAAGGCATTGATTTAGATGGAGATGGGAATGATGATGGTTTTTTTGAAGCCATTAGGGAAAGTGATTCTCCTTTGGAATTAAGAATTATTGGTACTTATAGGGATACTGCTAGAACAGTGGAATTATCTTGGTAGCAATTTATTTTGATATAAAAATAACCACTAATACAAGTGGTTATTTAAGTTTTGCGGGGACGACGCGACTCGAACGCGCGACCTTCTGCGTGA
>JAYEHC010000066.1:0-11214 GCA_034659355.1 Patescibacteria group bacterium
AGTTTCACTCCGGGCGATTCATCTCGGTCGTCATATAATACTTCAATTTTTTCCTTTTGTAAAGAAGCGTAAATTCGTTCCGCTTCTTTTTTGACTTTATCGTCTTTTCCCAAAGGAACAAGATGAACTTGATACGGCGCGATTGACTTAGGCCAAATGATGCCGTTTTTATCGTTATATTTTTCCACGATTATTCCCATCAATCTTGTCGGTCCTAATCCATAACAGCCCATTAAAACTGTTTTTTCTTTTCCACTTTCATCTAGAAACTTAAAATCAAAAGCGTCTGAAAATCTGTTTTTCAATTTAAATATATTTCCCGCTTCAATCGCCTTTTCTTCTTTTAGATTTTCATTCTTGCACTTTGGACATTCCGGCTGATTATTTTCTACAATTTCTTTGTTGATTGCAATCCCGCACTTTTCGCAAATGTAAATCGTGTCTTCTCCCGCGCCTGCCACTGTTTGAAATTCGTGGGAGTATCTGCTGAAATCTCCACCGGAAGCATAGGTTAAATAAGTTTTGTTTTTTATGCCAATCTTCTCAAAAATTTTAAAATAAGCGTCAGTAACAAGATCATAATATTTATCTAAGTCTTCTTCGTTCGTATGAAACGAATATAAATCCTTCATCAAAAATTCTCTGCCTCGCAATATCCCCGACTTCGCTCTTTTTTCATTTCTGAATTTCGTTTGAATTTGATAGAAAGCAAACGGGAAATCTTTATATGATTTCGTGCATTTTTTCCCAAGTGGCGTCGCGACTTCCTCGTGTGTCCAGCCCAGCCCGTATTCTTTACCGAATGAAGTTTTAATTTTCATCATTACATCTATATTCCATCTGTTCGTAATTTCCCAATCTTTTTTGTTCTGCAACGCTGGCATTAAAATTTCCTGCCCGCCAATCGTGTCCATTTCTTCACGGATTATGTTTTCTATTTTTCGGAGCGTTCTCAGTCCCAATGGCAGATAAGTATAAACTCCTGCCATTAATTTATCAACAAAACCGCCCTTTATTAAAAGCTGGGCGTTCACACTCTGTTCGTCCTTTGAAATTTCACGAATTGTTTTTCCAAAAAGTTTTGATTGTCGCATAAAGATTTACTTTTATTTCTGTCATTCCTTGTCCATTTATTATTATTTCCCGTTTATTTATTATTACTCTTCTACCACTTCCTTTTTTGTCATTTCCGCGAAGACGGGAATCCAGACGCAATATCTTCAAACTATAAATATTGTTATAACGGTTAAAATATCAGAAAATATTACTGTTAATTTGTTTGCAATACTTTTGTTATAAAAATAATGACTGACGATATTTCACCTGGATTCCCGCCTCCGCGGGAATGACATTTGCGGAAACTGTAAAATTAGAAACAAGGGTTGACAGATTATTAAATTAATAATAGAGTGTAAAGTCTTGATTTTTCTTTATAATATAAATTTGAATTCAAACAATAAAATTTTTCATTCCTGCTGACTCTATTCCAAAATTCGTATGCTGGCTTAGTAGGGGCGGGACGGGTCGCGACCCGCCCCTACTAAGCCGCTGGTTGCGCATCTCTGGTTCGGACTTCTTCCATTAAACAAACTTCCACTTTCACTCCACATCAATCGGAATTTCAATGCCTGTTTTTTTTATCTCAAATGTAATGGAAGTATTATCTTTAAAATCTCGAGGGCTGAAGCCAATTGGTTCAATAGCGTATTTAACATCGGATATTTTTCTTTTAGACCATAGATATTGGGTAGCGTCAAAGGTATTTTTAAATTTTGGAGAAACAATGCACAAATCAATATCGCTCCATTGATGCTGCGTCCCTTTGGCGTAAGATCCAAAAAGAATTACCTTTTTGAGAGGCAGTTTATTTTTTTTAAGCGCTTCTATATACTTATCAATTTCTTTTTTTACTTTTATCGGTACTTTTTTTTTAGCCATAAATATAATTCTTTAGAAATTTCAAAATGTTTTTTAGTGTAATTTTTCGTGCATTTTTTATAAAAAGAAAATTTTGTATCATCATAACGGCTTGCTACACTGAAACCGCTAACAGTTCTTAAATTTTTCATCTGCTCCTTTGAAAAAGAAAGCTTTGTTAAAATCGCCAATCTTTCCAGATCATGAAGATACGGGGCAGGTTTCCCAGTTTGCTTTGCAACTAATCCTTTCAACATTTTTTCTAATGTCAAATGGCAAAAGAAAAGGCAAGAATCGTAATATCGCATTTTTAATAAACCAAAAGCTGTCTTCCAATTTTGCTCAGCAGATTTTTCCCAATAATTAACTTGTTCATTGATGCTATTCATAATACACTTTTACTTATAAAATTTTATTTCCCCATCTTCCTAATCTTTATCTCCCCGAACATATCAGCCTGTTCCGCGATGACTATGTTTTTTCTGACTAGCTCAAGCACCGCGAGAAAAGTTACGATTACTTCTACTTTTGTTTTCACTCCCACCGTCGCGTCTTTAAAAGTCATTTCTATTCTTTGTGACAGGCTTCGTTTAAGATCTTCAATCTTGTCTTTCATAGAAATAATTTCTTTGATCGTTTCCTGCGGCAAGTTTTCAAACTTCGGTATTCTTTTTATAATATCCTCAAAGATGTTTTTCAAATCAGACACGGAAATATCTTCGGGCGGGCAAAAAATGGTTTTAATTCCCGAATAACTTTGTCTTGAAAAAAACATTTTCTTTCCGCTTTCCAGTTTTATAATTTCTTTTGATATTTCTTTAAATTTTTGATACTCTCTAAGCCGCGCTTTTAATTCTCCTATATCTTCCTCTTCTTCCTTTTCAAGTTCAAGCATCGGCAAAATCGCTTTTGACTTTATTAAAATCAGCTTCCCCGCGACCAGCAAGAAATCGGCTAAATTCTGCGGGCTTATTTCTTTGCTGTTCTCCAAATAATCCAAAAATTGATCAGCTACTTGCGCCAAAGAAACTTCCGTCACATCAAGCCTTTCCTTTTCAATTAATTCCAACAACAAATCCAAAGGTCCCTCAAATATTTTCTTCTGATCTTTATAATTACGCGCCTTGACAATATATGGCATATTATTTTTTCTTAGTGCTTGTAAAGAAATAACATTTTCTAAGTTTGCTCGGCTTTATGCCAGATTGGTTTGAAAAAAGTTGAGGAATATTGCCATATGCTGAAAGTTTTTTCAAGCTAAGACGGTATGAAAATGAGATGAAATTAGAAAGGTTATTTCTTTACAAACGCTTAGTCTTTGTTTTCGTTCTAGCTTTATTGGTTTTCTTAATTTTCTTAACCTTTTTCTTCGCTTCCGAAAAACTTCCTTTTATCATATCTTCCAATTCCAGAAATTTCTTTGTCGCCAACTTTACTGACTTCTGATAATCGCCCGTGTTTATTATTAAATTCTTTTGCCTTAACAATCCCCTATCTATAAAAGTAGATATTTTAAACAAAGAACCAAGTGGCACAGTCGCGCCGATTTTCCCTTTGACATTTTTTTTCATCCACGCCTCTTTCGCAAATTCAACGCTTTTCACTGTTTTCTCTCCTTCTTTTTTCAGCCATTTATTTATTTCTTTCAACAGCTTTTTCTTGTCTAAATTTTTGTTTGCCGGAATTAACGCCAAAACACACTTCCTCGGACTTATTTTCATAACCAGAGTTTTTACAACTTCCTGCGGTTTAATCCGCTGTGTTTCCGCGCTATCCCACGCTGTGTAAACTTTTTTATGATCAATGACTTCGTGCTTGATTTTATTTTTCTTAAACAAATTTTGCAAACTTTTTAATATTGCCATAATTCTACAAATTAAACAAATTATCTTATTTTTATTCTAACCTAAAAACAAGATTTTAGGAAGAGCCAGTTACAAACTGCTTCCCGCATAAAAATATTTCAATCTCATAATTTTAAAAAACAAACTATTCCACCGTTACGCTCTTTGCCAGATTTCTCGGCTTGTCAATATCATAGCCAAGTTTGATTCCCGTATAAGCGGCGAAAAGATAAAGCGGAATCGCGGTTAAAATCGGAGTGAGCATTTCCAGCGTTTTGGGAATATAGATTACATCGTCAGCGATGCTTTTTATTTCTTCGTTGCCTTTTGTCGCAATCGCGATAATTTTTCCTTTTCGCGCTTTTACTTCTTCCATATTGCTCCACATCTTTTCATAAACGCTGTCGCTGGGAATTATAAAAACGCAGGGGAAATTTTCGTCAATCATCGCAATCGGTCCGTGCTTCATCTCTCCGCCAGCACACCCTTCTGCGTGAATAGAAGAAACAACTTCTTTTAACTTCAAAGCTCCTTCATTGGCAATCGGATAGTTGTATTTTCTGCCCAGAAACAGAAAGTTTTTGTGGTTAGAATATTTATCAGCCAAATTTTTTATTAAAGCGTCATTCTTTAAAACCTCTTCTAATAACAAAGGAAGTTTTTTAATTTCTTCCGTAATGCGTTTTCCCATCACAAAAGACATTTCTCTCATTCTGCCGAAATAAACGGTGAACAACGCCAAGACAATCACTTGCGAAATGAACGCTTTTGTTGAAGCAACCGCTATTTCCGGTCCAGCGTGATTATAAACTCCGGCGTCTGTTTCTCTGGCAATCGTGCTTCCAACCATATTGACAATTCCCAAAGACAAAGCTCCTTTCCTTTTCGCTTCCATTAAAGAAGCCATCGTGTCAGCCGTTTCCCCTGATTGACTGACAGCGATAACAGCTGTTTTTGAATCAACAATCGGCTTGCGATATCTAAATTCCGAACCAAGTTCAACTTCCACAGGAATGCCTGCGTATTCTTCAAGCATATATTCCCCAACCATTCCCGCGTAATTCGCGGTTCCGCAAGCAACAATGATTATTTTTTCTATTTCTCTTAATTCCTTTTGATCAAGAACTTCCAACCCGCCCAATTTTGCCAGTCCTTCGCTAGAAATTGTTCTGCCTCTTGTTGAATTTTTAATAACTTCCGGTCCTTCAAAAATTTCCTTTAGCATAAAATAGTCATAGCCGTCTTTTTGAATTTCTTGAGCAGTAAGTTCTATTTTGGAATGATTTTTATTTATTATATTTTTGTTAATTGTAGAAATTATTTTGTAGCTATCTTTGTTGATAATTCCCATTTCATCGTCATCAAGATAAATTATTTTGTCAGTATGACCGACAATAGCGGAAGAATCAGAAGCTATAAAATATTCATCTTTTCCAATACCAACAACAAGCGGACTGCTTTTTTTTGCAATGATAATTTTTTCCGGATTGTCTTTGCAAATTACCGCTATCGCGTAAGCGCCTTTAATTTGTTTTAAGGAATTAAAAACAGCGTCTTCAAGATTTCCATTGAAATTATTTTCTATCAAATGCGCGATTACTTCCGTATCAGTTTCGGATTTAAACTTGTGTCCCGCTTTGATTAGTTCCTCTTTTAAAATTTTATAATTTTCAATAATGCCATTATGGACAACGAAGATATTATTCTGACAATCACTATGCGGATGCGCGTTTGCTTCTGAAGGAGTTCCATGTGTCGCCCATCTGGTATGCGCGATGCCAAGCTGTCCGCCCATATTCTCATTTTCCAGTTTTTCTTCCAAGGCGCTGATTTTACCAACCGCTTTCACGCAGTTTAAAATTTTATTTTCACCCAAAACAGCCATCCCCGCGGAATCATACCCGCGATATTCTAATCTTTTTAAAGCGCCCAGTAAAAAATCAGATGCGTTATTTTTTCCAATGTATCCGGCTATTCCACACATTTTTTTAAGGTTAGTTTTTTATTTATAGGAACCTGAATTTAAAAGATTGTTCTTATTTTACTTTAAAACCTTTTTCTCCAACCATTTTTCTAATCTCCCCCAAAATCCCCTCTTCAGCTTCAATATTTTTACTCGTTTTAATCTTTTTATATTCCCCTCCCTCAGACGGAACAGAAATATAAACCTCGCAATTTCCAACGCTGGCTGAGTTTAGTAAATCAGAAAGTTTTAATAAAATGTTTTTAGTGTCAATGTTAGGAACGGTTATATTTATGGAATTACACGTACTCTCATCGCAGTCATCTGCAAAGGAAGGGCTGACGGGGATTTTATAATTCTTCGCTTCATCCAAATCTATTTTTCTGGCACTTTCCCCCAATAATTTAAACACACCGTCTTTGTCGCTTACTTTTCCTTTTATAAAAACAATACTTCCCTCCTCCCAAATCTCGGAGCTACTTTCCAGCAATCTTGGAAAAACCAAAATTTCAATCTTACCGGTTAGATCTTCTAAATTCGCAAAAATCATAGACTTCCCCGCGCGGGTGATTATCTTTTGAATTTTCGTTATAATTCCCCCAACGGTTATGAGTTGATTAACATCGTCATTTGTTATTTCATTGATAACTTTTGAATTATTTCTTAGAAAAACAGCGTATTCTTTAAGCGGATGATCGGAAACATAAAGCCCGAGTAGTTCTTTTTCCCACGCCATTTTTTC
The DNA here is from genome assembly GCA_034659355.1 of Patescibacteria group bacterium. GTDB lineage: Bacteria > Patescibacteriota > Minisyncoccia > JAHIHE01 > JAGLIN01 > JAYEHC01. Next base: position 6,467 of record JAYEHC010000066.1, read on the forward strand.
CGTTTTGTCTATTGGCTTAGTTGCAACAAGCTGCAGTTTATTTATGCTATCATCCGCAGAATCGGAAGATTCGAACAAACTGAACTGTCCGTTGCTTTTTGCTTTTTGTCGCTCTTTGGCAAAAATTAGAATTTTTTCCACATTCGCAAGCAACTCGTTTCTTTCACCCAGACTATCAAGCGCTCCCGCCTTGATTAAGCTTTCTACCGATTTTTTGTTTAAATCTCTTGACTCCACTCGCAAAACAAAATCTTCAACACTGGAAAACTTTCCGTTCGCTTTTCTTTCCTCTACAATAATCTCTACAATATTCCGCCCAACATTTTTAATCGCCGCCAGTCCGAATCTGATCTCATCTTTTCCATTTTCATTGACAACTCCAAAATCAACGAAACTCATATTAACATCGGGAGGCAGAACTTCAATTCCCATCTGGCGGCACTCGTCAACTTCAATCGCAATCCTGTCTATATTTTCCCTGTCCGCGGTAAGCAAAGCCGCCATAAACTCCGCCGGATAATGCGCTTTCAGATACGCGGTTTGATAGCCAATTAGCGCATAGCAAACAGCGTGACTCCTGTTGAAACCATACTCCGCGAATTTTTCCATATCTGAAAATGTTTCCTCGGCAAGTTTTTGATTTAAATTATTTTTCAAGCATCCTTCAATAAATTCTTTTTTCATTTTCGCCATCAGCTCGGCGATTTTCTTGCCCATCGCTTTTCGCAAAGTGTCCGCCTGCCCGCCCGTAAATCCCGCCATATCTTTTGACAATTGCATCACTTGCTCCTGATAAACAATAACGCCATAAGTATTTTTCAAAGCGTTTTCCATAATTGGATGCTTGTAGACAATCTTCTTTTTGCCGTGCTTGCGATCTATAAATTCATCAACCATCCCGGAATTAAGCGGACCGGGACGATAGAGCGCGACCATCGCAACCACATCTTCAAAATCAGTCGGCTTCAATTTTTTTAAATATCTTTTCATCCCGCTGGATTCAAATTGAAAAACTCCCGTTGTTTTTCCTTCCTGAAACAGCTTCAAGCTTTTTTCATCATTGAACGGAATTTTTTCAAGTTCTATTTCATCTCCTTTTGTTTTGGAAATTATTTTCAGAGCGTTTTCAACAATGGTCAGATTTTTCAATCCCAAAAAGTCCATTTTCAAAAGCCCGAGATCTTCAATGTTATGCATTTCATACTGAGTCACAATTGCCGAAGTGTCTTGTGGCGGATATTGGCACGGCGTATAATTTTCAAGTTTTTCTTTGCTAATCACAACTCCGCAAGCGTGAGTTGAACTGTGGCGCGCGACACCTTCCAGCTTTAACGCGTTATCAACTAAATTTTTTACAGCTGGATCTCCATCATATAAACTTTTAAATTCTTGCACATTTTTGAGAGCTTCGGAAAGTTTAGTGAACATAGGAATTGCTTTGGAAATTTTATCGCAGAAAGAATAAGGTAGTCCAAGCGCTCTGCCGGTATCTCGCACCGCGGCGCGCGCCGCCATTGTCCCGAAAGTTATAATCTGCGCGACATGATCATCACCGTATTTTTGCGCGACATATTTAATAACTTCATCGCGACGATGATCCGCAAAGTCCAAATCTATATCAGGCATACTAATTCTGTCCGGATTTAAAAATCTTTCAAAAAGAAGTTCGTATTTCAACGGATCAACATCCGTAACTCCTATTAAGTAAGAAACTATTGAACCGGCGGCCGATCCTCTTCCCGGACCAACAACAATATTTTGACTTTTCGCCCAATTAACAAAATCCTGCGTAATCAGAAAATAGGAAGCAAACCCCATTTGATTGATAGTATCAAGTTCAAACTTCAATCTCTTTTCAATCGCTTCATTTGTCTTTCCATACCTCTTGGCGATTCCGCTTAAACATAATTTTTTTAAATAGTCCTTGGAAGATAAATTATCCGGAACATTAAAATGTGGCAATAAAATTTTACCCAGCTCCAATTCCACATTGCACTCAGCAACTATTTTCTGCGTGTTGTCTATCGCCTCAGGAATGTGCTTAAAATGTTCAATCATTTCTTCTTGGCTTTTCATTGAATAATTCTCGCCGATCATAGAAAGACGATCTTTTTCATTGACCGTTCTGTTCATCTGAATGCAAAGCAAAATATCTTGCGCCTTGTCGTCTTCTTTATTTATGTAATGAATATCATTTGCGGCAATCAACGGCGCTCCTGTTTTTTTGGATAATTTTATTAAATTATCATTAATTTCATTCTGCCCTTTTAAATTAGGATGATCTTGAAGCTCCAGATAAAAATTTTTTTTGCCAAATATCTCCTGAAATTCCTTAATTGCGTTCTCCGCTTTATCTAATTTGCCGGCAAGAATCATTCTGGGAATCTCACCCGCCATACAAGCGGAACTCGCAATTATTCCTTCTGAATATTTTCTTAAAATTTCTTTATCTATTCTCGGCTTATAATAAAAACCCTCTAAATGGGCTAGAGTTGTGAGCTTGACTAAATTTTTATATCCCAGATTATTTTTTGCCAATAAAAGCAAATGATTTCTTTTATTGTCCACCGTTGGATTTTTATCAAACCTTGAATTTATCGCCACATACGCTTCCATTCCAATAATCGGCTTGATATTTTTCGCTTTCGCTTTTTGATAAAACTCTACCGCGCCATACATCACGCCGTGATCGGTCAACGCCAGCGAATTCATCCCAAGTTCTCCCGCGCGGTTTATTAAATCGTCAATTTTCGCCAAACCGTCCAGGAGGCTGTAATGGCTGTGAGTGTGGAGATGGGTAAATTTCATGTATTAAAATAAGTTGACTAAAAATATTGTCATTCTGAACTTGTTTCAGAATCTTTGTTATATTACATTTTGACTTATACTATTTACGCTATACTTTCATTTACGACGCAAACACAATTATCTTTCTATAATACGATTGTTATATTTTCAGCTCATTCAAAAGTTTTGTGATTTATAGGTTTGGTTAAATGTAAAAGAAAGTAGATTCTGAAACAAGTTCAGAATGACAGATTTTTTGTCGACGAATTATCTAACATCTACAAGAATGATAACAACAAATGCGTAAATTCTATATTCTCAATTCTTTATTTATTTCCTCCTGCTTTTCCAATAATATAATCCTCCAACTGTAATAATACCAACAACAGCTATAACTAAAATTCCGGGAACGGCTTTATAAAAAATGAATTTTGAAAAATCCGACAGCATTTCAAACACTAAACGACCTGTTGCCGTTTCCGTGGAAAGAAAGATTGCCAGAAAAAAAAGAACGATTAAAATTAAAACTTTTTTTATTTTATGCGGAAATCCATAAAAATATTTCTGCAAAAGCAAATTAATTCTTTCCTTAAAATCAATATCTTTTGATCTCATTTTCGTAATGTCCGAAACTGCCCGGTAATAACCCATTTCTATTTCTTTAATATCCTCGGCAGAGATATCAAAGTCCGGCTCGTTTATTATTTTATCATACATCGCGCGCGAATAATTTAATTTCTCAAGATTTTTAATAATTATTTCCGCATTTTTAATTTGTTCGTCAATATCCTTTCCCGGAAACTTTTTATCGTCCAACGCCATTTGCAATATCTTCTCTGTCTCCACAACCGCAATTTTATATCCTGAAAAAGTGCCTTCGTTTAACGAATCTTCAACAGTATTCCAGTACTCCTGATAATTTCTGCGCGATGAGTTGTTATTTTCTTGCATATTTTTAAATTATTTTTAAACTTCCTTTATTATATCTTTGCTAGCAATAAAAGGCAACAATTTCGGACAGTAGCAGAAACTCGGAGCTCGGCTCCGAGTTCCTGTTTAAACTTTTGAAAAACGAAATAAGAAAAAAAGCGACCATAGTCCCGTCAACGCGAAAGCGACAAACCAAAAATCAAAACCGCTTAAACATAATGAGAGCAAAAGTATCAGCCAAGCAATTGTCATCTTGCCAGCCGTCAAAGACATTTCGTAAAACATCACATATTTCAGGAAACCGCTTTTGTTCTCTCCTCCCCCGCTATAAACAAAAGTGGAAAGCGGATATATTATTCCCGTTTTTGATCCTTTTGAAAAAATATCCACCAACAAAATACTGAGCCAATTTGAAGCAAATGGTCTGAGAAACCATGAGACACAGAGAAATATCGCGCTAAAATTCAAAAGCCTTTTTTTGTCTTTCCTTCCTAAAGTATCAGAAAGTTTTCCGGTATAAAGAGATAAAGTTGAAACTAGTATTATGACAATGCTCATCAAGAGACCCATTAAGTAAAATTCTTTAATCACTAAAAAAATAAAGATAGACCACACCGTCATTGAAATCAACTCTTCCCCGTATCCAAAATACGCGAGAGAATCTTTTCTTTTGTAGCGTCCATACGGCGCGATAAATCTTTTTAACGCTTTCCGATAAGAAAATTTGTGAGGCGCGAATTTTTCCCTTGTCGTAAAAAGCGGTACCATTGAAACTAGACTAATAATTGAAACAAGCACGAAGAGAACCTCAAATCCAAACTTAGTCAAAACCATACCACCGATAATCGGTCCGATAATCATTGCCATCGTTGAAATAAATGACAAAGCGCTTAATTCTCTACCTTTATAACCAGATTTGCTGTAGTGCGCAAAGTCTGTGTGATACGACGGCCAAAAAAGCGTTTTGTATCCCATTGAAAAAAGTGGCGCGAAAATAATCAGCCACCAAAAGTTTGGAATTTGCGACAATA
>JAYEHC010000067.1:0-11193 GCA_034659355.1 Patescibacteria group bacterium
CCAAATAGTAATTTTATCCGACTTAAGGATAAAAACTTCCCTAGATCTAATTTTGAGCATTACAAGGAATATTTAAAAGTATAAACAACGCTAGCAATTCTTACATATAAACATTTAAATCATTGAGGTGTCTTTAAGAATTTCATCAAGCTTATCTTCTAAATCTTCAAGTTTTATTTTCTTTTTCTTGGTCGTCGCTTCTTTTTTTTCTTTAAGATCTTTCTTTTCTTTAGTTTCAACCTTCTTTTTTTCAGTCTCTTCTTTCTCTTCTTTCTTTTTCTTTTCTTGGACATCTTTTTGCTCTTCTAATTTCCGCTCTTCTTTCGTTTTTGCGACTTCTTTTTTATCGGCAGGCTTAGGCTCTTGTTTTTTCAAAACAACTGTTTCTTTTTTTACTTCTTTTTTCTTTTCTTTCTCTTTAGATTTTTCCTGCTTTTCTTGCTCAGCTCTTTTTCTGGCAAATAGTTTTTCTAATAACCGAATCTCATCCTTAGTCATCGGATCTGATTGGATAATCAAATGCCTTATCACAAAATTATTCATTCTAAGATAGTCATCAATTTCTTTCAATTTATTCGGCTCACTGCTAAAATTAAACAGGCAGTAAAAACCAACTCTATTTTTTTTAATTGGATATGCCAAACGGCGTTTTATAATTGGCAAATCTTTTAATCCTTCAGCGTTTTCTTCTTTTGATGTTTCCGCTTTTATTAAAAATGGGTGAGCAAGCAATGTTTCAAGTTTTTTGCCTCCCAGTTTCAAAATACTCTTTTCAATTTCCAGAAAAGCGGTTTTAATTTCCTCGCCTGTTATACTCGCTGGCAGGATGTAAAGAAGCTCGTAATTATTCATAGTGGTTAAGTGGTTAAGTGGTTAAAATTGTAATTATTAGTAATCTAGCGTTTTATTTTTTAGCGCAAAAAAGACAGACATATATGGACGCTGGATACAAAATTTAACATCTTGTATCATATATCTTTTACAAATCCATCCTAGCACAGTGGTTTATTTTTGGCAAGCGTTACGCATTAAGACATTTAGAAAACTCAACTCGGGGTCGTTTTAATCAAATGGCAAGTAAACGCGTAAATCCCAGAATCATATTAGATTTATAAAAACTACCTTGCATATTCTACTGCTCTCGTTTCTCTAATTACATGTACTTTGATTTCACCAGGATAATTCAAGGTATCCTCAATATTGTCAGCGATTTTTCTAGAGAGTTTTACCGCCTCTAAATCATTAATTTTTTCAGGCGTAACGAAAACTCTTATTTCCCGTCCCGCTTGAATCGCGTAACATTTTTCAACTTCGTCAAACACATTGGCAATATCCTCAAGTTCTTCAAGTCTTTTTAAATAATTTTCCAAAGTGTCTTTTCTTGCTCCAGGGCGAGAAGCGGAAATTGCATCCGCTGTTCTTATTATCACAGACTCTGTTGTTTCAAAAGGATAATCTTCATGATGCGATTGCATCGCTTTGATAATTTCCTCAGAAACACCGAACCTTTTCAAAAGATTTCTTCCTATCTCAACGTGAGTCCCCTGTATTTCATAATCAACCGCTTTTCCTATATCATGAAGCAAACCGGCTTTTTTGGCAACAGCCACATTAGCTCCAAGCTCAGACGCCAAAGAGGCTGACAAACGCGCGACTTCTATGGAGTGAATCAGCACATTTTGTCCGTAGCTGGTTCTAAATTTTAACCTCCCTAAAAGTTGAATCAAGTTTGGATCAAGCCCGACTATTCCCAAATCAGAAGCGGTTAATCGTCCGGTTTCTCTAATAGATTTAATCACTTCTTTCTTTGTTTCCTCTACGACTTCCTCAATTTTCGCGGGATGGATTCTTCCATCGGCAATAAGTTTTTCCAGCGATATCCTCGCAATATATCTTCTCATCGGATCAAACCCGGAAATTACAATCGTTTCTGGCGTATCGTCAACAATAACTTCAATTCCTGTCAGTTGTTCAAGCGCTTTGATATTTCTTCCCTCGCGACCAATAATTCTTCCTTTCATTTCATCACTTGTTAAATGAACAGTGGAAGTCGTTGTCTCGGCGGTGTGCGATCCTGAATATTTTTGAATCGCTTGAACAATTATATCATCAGCTCTTTTCTTCAGCTCCTCATTTCCTTCCAGCTCAAGTTGCTTTATTTTTCTCAAAATTTCGTCTTCATTATCTTTTTCCAATTTGTCCAAAATAATTTCCTTCGCTTTTTCTTTGTCTATGTCAGCAATTTTTTCCAGTTTTTCCAGCTGTTCGTTCTTTATGCGCTCAATTTCCTCTTTAATTTTTACAACTTGATTTCCTTTGCTTTGCAACATCGATTTTTGTTTTTCGTATTCTTCGGATTTCTTTTCAAGATTTTCCTCTTTTTTTATTAATCTTTGTTCGCTTTCTCTTAAACGCTTGCTTTTTTCCTGTTCTTCTTGCTTGGCATCTTCAAGCATTTTAACCGCTTTTTCTTTTGTTTTCAATAATATCTCAGCGGCATTATCTTTTGCTTCTAGAAATATCTTCTTGACTTTTGCTTCAGCCGATTCTACTTGTTTCTGCGCTAAAAACTGTCTTCCAAAATAGCCAATTAACGCACCCGCGCTAAAAACAACCAAAACCGAACCTAAAATTTCTATTGTTCCCATTTTTTATTTTCTCCTAAATTCGTCCAATCAACGCTATAAATATCACATCCAGAAACCGCGCTATTGTTATTTTTTTAGAAAACAATCACGCTAATTTATGTTTATTGTGAGATTTGAAATTCTGTTTCTACTACTCTAAACTAAGCTGAAATATAATTCTTATTTTGTTTAATCGCACAACAAAACTACGATTACGCAAAAACCCTTATTGTCTTTTAATAAACAGCTTATTTATAAATTGTGATTTTAAAGTAAAAATAAATTCCATAAAATTCAAGATATTTATGTCTTTGATAACATTAACCAAACGAAATAATTAGTTAATTACCCGTAAATTCATACTACCAAACATAATGGAATCTGTCAAAAAAATATATCTAGAAAATTTATTGGGGTTCAGATTTCACCTATAGAAAACTTATAAAAACTAGCTGAAATTTACCACTCATTCCTTCTTCATATACCCTGTTCCTGTTGGAATTAAACGACCAATAATAACATTTTCTTTTAACCCGCGAAGTTCATCTGTTCGCCCAGTAGTAGCAGCGCCGATTAATACTCGCGCTGTTTCCTGAAAAGAAGCGGCAGACAAAAAGCTTTCCGTGGTAAGAGACGCCTTCGTAATTCCAAGAAGCAAATTTTCAACAACGGCTGGTTTTTTAATTTTATCAGTAATACCTTTATTCTTCTTGTTTTCTATTTCAATCTCATCGTTTGCCTCAATTAATTGCGCTTTTTCAATAATATCGCCAATCAGCAAACGAGTATCTCCCGGATCTTTAACTTTAACTCTGGAAAACATTTGCTTGATGATAATTTCAATATGTTTGTCATCTATGCCTTCTCCCTGAGCCGTATAAACTTGCTGCACTTCTTTAGTAATATATTTTTTAACTTCTTCGGTTCCTTTTAAATCAAAAAGTTCGTGAATATCAACATGCCCTTCTACCAACTGCTGACCGGCAGTAATTAAATCGCCCTTATTGACTAGAATAGCCGTGTCTTTATCAACCACATATTCTTTGATATTATTATTTTCTTGTTTAGATTTTAAACTTTTCTTGGCTTTAGGATCCGGAACTTCTTCTTTGGGATTGAATTTAATTTTAATTATTACCGTTTCCATTCCTTCGTCAATCTCTTCCACTCTTCCATCAACTTCGGAAATAACCGCTTTTCCTTTTGGAACTCTCGCTTCAAAAATTTCTTCAACTCTCGGAAGCCCTTGTGTAATATCTTTTCCCGCAACACCTCCGCTATGAAAGGTTCTCATTGTCAATTGCGTTCCCGGTTCTCCAATCGCCTGCGCGGTAACAATTCCCACCGCTTGCCCGATTTCAATAAGTTTATTTTTTCCAAGATCATAACCGTAACACTGCTGACACACTCCCCTTTTCGCTTTACAACTTATAACGCTTCTCAAAAGAACTTTTTTCACATCCGCTTTTTCTATTTTAAGAGCGTTGTCTTTATCAATTTGTTCACCAGCTTTTACAATTACTTTTCCTGTCTTCGGATGTTTAATATCTTCAATAACCGTTCTTCCTTTTATTCTTGTTGACAATGTTCTTCCTATGTCAAGATGCTCGTCCGCAAAAACTTCTACCCCTTCTTTATCGTGGCAATCGCTTTCGTGTACAATAATATCTTGCGCAACATCAACAAGCCTTCTTGTTAAATATCCGGCAGTCGCGGTTCGCAACGCCGTATCCGCCATTCCTTTTCTTGTTCCATGCGTGGAAATAAAATACTCCAAAACATTAAACCCTTCTTTGAAACTGCTTTTAATAGGCAATTCTATCGTCTCACCGGAAGGATTTACAACCAGCCCTTTCATTCCGCTCATCTGCGCTATTACTGCCCAGTTGCTTCTTGCCCCGGAATTAATCATATATGCCACTGACTCTTCTTCGCCAATAGTTTTTGGAATTATCTCCGCTATTTTATTCTTTACTTCCATCCAAACTTCAATTGACTTCGCTCTTCTTTCATTATTTGTAAGCAATCCATCTTCATATTGCTCTCTGATATTGTTAATCTTTTCTTCAGCATCTTCAAAAAATTCTTTTTTGGCTTCTGGAATTTTTAAATCGCCCATCCCCCAGCTTAGACCTGATTTTGTAGCGTAAGCAAAACCAACTTCTTTTATTTTATCAACCAGCGACACTGTTTCTTCTTCTCCTATCTTATCTAAGGATTCAGCAATCAACGCTTTCAAAGCACTCGAGTCCATCGTTTCATTTGTAAACATCAGTTCTTTTGGCAATGCGTGATTAAAAATTATTCTTCCCGCGGATGTTTCAACAAACTTTCCTTTTTCATCCAAAGAATCACTTGCTTTGTTTTTGTATTGTTTTAACGCTTCAACGCTAAGTTTTATTTTAGCTTTCAAGCCAATCAATCCAAGTTCGTAAGAAACTATCGCGTCTTCAAAGCTTCCAAATATTTTTCCTTCTCCTTTCAGATTAGCAGTAAGCTTTGTCATATAATAGCATCCCAAAACCATATCTTGCGATGGAATAACTATCGGCTCTCCAGTCGCTGGTTTCAAAAGATTTTTTGACGAAAGCATAATTTCCGCCGCCTCTTTTTGAGCATCAACTGTCAAAGGAAGATGAACGGCCATTTGATCTCCGTCAAAATCAGCGTTAAACGCTTTACAAACCAGAGGATGAATTTTTATCGCTTTTCCCTCAATTAAAATAGGATAAAATGCTTGAATTCCAAGACGATGCAAAGTCGGCGCCCTGTTCAAAAGAACCGTTTTGTTTTTAATCACTTTTTCCAGAATATCCCAGACTTCCGTTATTCCTTGTTCTATTAATTTTCCCGCGCTTCTCACATTATAGGCGTGTCCCAAGTCAATAAGTTCTTTCATTACAAACGGCTTAAAAAGTTCCAACGCCATTTTCTTCGGAAGTCCGCACTGATTAAGTTTTAGCGTCGGTCCAACTACAATCACCGAACGCGCTGAATAATCAACTCGTTTTCCCAAAAGATTTTGCCTAAATCTTCCTTGTTTTCCCTTTAACATATCGGCAAGCGATCTCAACTGCCGTTTTTTCCCAGTTGACGACATTGTTGCCTGACCTCTCCTGACACTGTTATCTATCAAAGCGTCAACCGCTTCTTGCAACATTCTTTTCTCATTTCGGCTAATCACTTCCGGGGCGCCAAGTTCAATTAATTTTTTAAGACGATTATTTCGATTAATAACTCTTCTATAAAGATCATTCAAATCTGAGGTGGCAAATCTTCCTCCGTCAAGCTGCACCATCGGTCTTAAATCTGGCGGAATAACAGGAAGAGCGGTTAAGCACATCCATTCCGGTTTTATATCTGCTTTGATAAATCCTTGAATAAGTCGCAATCTTTTCATCGCTTTTTTTCTCTGCGCCGATGACGATGGCAATTCTCTGATAATTTTTTCCAGATTGCTCGCTGTCTTTTTCAAATTGATTTCTTCCAACGCCTTTCTAATTGCGTCCGATCCAATATCCGCCCTAAAAACAGAAGCGTATTTCATTGAAAGATCTCTATAATCAAGTTCGGAAATAATGCGCATTTTTTTGATGCTTTTTAGTTTTTCTTTCGCGACATCCCGCGCTTCTTTAATTTCATTAATTTCAGGAACCGTTAATTTATCTTTGCCAGCTTTAATTTTTAATTTATACTCCGCCTCAATACGATCAGCGATAACTTTTTTTTCTTCTTCGTTGACTTCCAAAATTAAATAACTCGCGAAATAAATAACTTTTTCCAATTCTTGCACAGACATATTAAGCGTCAGTCCAATGCTTGAAGGAATACCTCTTAGAAACCAAATGTGCGCGATTGGCACGGCTAGTTTTATATGTCCCATTCTTTCCCTTCTCACTATTGATTTTGTAACTTCCACCCCGCACTTGTCGCAAACTATGCCTTTGTATCTTATTCTTTTATATTTTCCGCAATAGCATTCCCAATCCTTGGTCGGACCAAAAATTTTCTCGCAGAACAACCCGTCTTTTTCCGGTCTTTGGGTCCTATAGTTTATGGTTTCCGGTTTTATAACTTCTCCGTAAGACCATTCCAAAATTTTATCAGGGCTGGCGAGTTTTAATTTCATCGATTTAAAATCTTCTACTTTCGCGCTTATTTTGTTGGACATAGTTATTAAATTAAATTGTTAAATTTAGAATGTGTCTGTGTTTTATCTATATTTTGGAGTGTAGAGTGTAGCGACAGCGGAGCTCTGCCTGAAAGCGGGATTAAATGTTTTTTCAGGTCAAACTCCGCTATCGCTACGCTTGACACTCCAAACACACAAGTTCCAAAATTATAAAAAATTATATTTTCAATCCGGAATAGTCCCGCAGAGTTTTTAAAGTCGCCTGCACTGATAAATTTTCTGTGTTCAATAACTCTATATTTTTAAAATCTTCGGCTATTTTGATAATTACCTCATCTGCCCAAGACGGAGCTAGCACTTTCACGCCTGAAAAATCTATTTCAATCAATTCGTCCTTATCTAAATCTTTTGTCAAATATGCCGACATCATCGTTGCGAGAACTGTTTTGTAACCACAACTGTACGAAACCTTGAAAAAGTTGCTTGTCCTAAATTAAATTTAGCATGAAAGATAAGCAGGATTCGCGCATTTACTTTATTCTGTCATTCCTGTGTTTATTTTGTCATTCTTGCGAAGGCAGGAATCCAGATGAAGTTTCGTCAATTATTATTTTAAAACAGATGTTCTGCAAACAAATTAACCGTAAGATTAGCTGATACTTCAACCGTTATAATGATATTTTGAAGACTGAAGATATTGCGTCTGGATTCCCGCCTCCGCGGGAATGACAGTACACTGGCGTATGAAAAAATTCCAGGATGACAATAGCGGGGAAAAGTAAGGAAGTTTTAAATATAAAAATATCCCAATATCCAGCTCCTATTTCTCAACTTCATCTTCTTTCTCATCTGCCTTTCTTTCTTTCTCCACCAATTCAACATCCAATCCCAGCGCTTTTAATTCATTCACTAAAACATGAAAAGAAGCTGGCACATGCGGACTTCTGATCGGCTCGCCTTTAATGATTGATTCATACGCTTTTGATCTTCCTAAAACATCATCCGATTTAATTGTCAAAACTTCTTGCAAAGTATGCGCCGCGCCATAGCCTTCTAACGCCCAGACTTCCATTTCTCCGAATCGCTGCCCGCCAAATTGCGCTTTTCCTCCCAGCGGCTGCTGGGTAATTAAGGAGTAAGGACCGATTGAACGCATATGGATTTTATCTTCAACGAGATGATTAAGTTTCATTAAATAAACAATTCCCACGGTAGCTTCGTTTTCAAATTTATTTCCTGTTTTTCCATCATAAAGTTTAACTTTCCCATTTTCGGGAATTCCCGCTTTTTTAAGCTCTTCTTTTATTTGCTCCTCTTTAACTCCAACCAATGATTGACACGCCACTTTATAGCCAAGTTTTTCCGCCGCCCAGCCAAGATGAGTTTCAAGAATTTGCCCGATATTCATACGACTGGCAACTCCCAATGGATTTAAAATAACATCAACGGGAGTTCCGTCTTCAAGATAAGGCATATCTTCAACTGGAAGAATTGTTGAAATAACGCCTTTGTTTCCATGGCGACCCGCCAATTTATCTCCGACTGAAACTTTTCTTAATTGGGCAACACTCACTTGTATTTTTTTTATCACCCCGCTGGAAAGTTTATCTCCACGGTCTCTTGAAAATATCTTGACACCAACAACTTTTCCCTGCTCCCCGTGTTGTAAATAAAGAGAGGAATCTTTAACATCTCTCGCTTTCTCGCCAAATATTGATCGCAATAATCTTTCCTCGGCGGTTAAATCACTTTCTCCTTTTTGCGTAATTTTTCCCACTAAGATCTCTCCCGATCTCACTTCGGCTCCAACGCGCACAATTCCATCTTCATCCAAATCTTTCAGTTTATCTTCTCCCACATTTGGAATATCCCTAGTGATAACTTCCGGTCCTAATTTTGTATCTCGAACATCAATTGAAAAATCTTCAATGTGAATTGAGCTAAACCTGTCATCTTCAACAACTTTTCGCGAAATTATAATCGCATCTTCAAAATTAGCTCCGCCCCAAGACACAAAAGCGACTAGCAAATTTTGTCCAAGAGCCAATTCCCCATTTTCTGTCGCCGCCCCGTCCGCGAGCAAATCACCTTTTTTCACAAGCTGGTTCTTTTTTACTTTTGGATGCTGAGTCATGCTAGTCGCGGCATTTGAACGAGTAAAACTATATAAGTTATAATTCTTTAATTTTGATTCAGAATTTTTAATTTTTATATTAGACCCGTCAACTTCAACAATTTTTCCATCCTCTTCGGCAAGTATGACATGTCCTGAATCCACCGCCGCCCTTCCTTCAAAACCGGTACCGACTACAGGCGATTGCGGAATAATGCAAGACACCGCTTGTCTCTGCATATTTGATCCCATCAATGCCCGATGCGCGTCATCATGTTCAAGAAAAGGAATTAGTGAAGTTGCGACGCTAATCGCTTGATTTGGAGAAACATCCAAATAATCAATTTTGCCCGCTTCCGTTATCCCAGGTCTTCCTTTAATTCTCGCTTGAACATTTTCATTAATAAATTTTCCGCTATCGCTAAGCTGAACACTAGCATGCGCGATTATTGATTCTTCTTCCTCCGCCGCGTCTAAGTATACTACTTCGTCTGTCGCTTTCCCATTTTTAACTTTTCTATAAGGCGTTTCCAGAAAACCATACTCGTTCACTCTGCTAAAAAGCGCTAAATGTCCCACTAATCCAATATTCGGACCTTCAGGAGTTTGAATTGGACAAATCCTTCCGTAATGACTACGATGCACATCACGAACTTCAAAACCGGCTCTTTCTCTTGTTAGACCTCCCGGACCCATCGCGGAAAGACGCCTTTTGTGTTCAAGTTCAGCAAGCGGATTTACCTGATCCATAAATTGGCACAGCTGGCTAGACATAAAAAACTCCCTGATTACAGCAATCAAAGGTCTCGTATTAATAAGCTGCGCGGGAGTAATCGTGTTTGGATCAACGGTACTCATTCTATCTTTTATATTTCTCTCCGTTCTCATAAATCCTAGCCGAAATCTTTCCTGCACAAGCTCTCCGACAGTTCGCACTCTTCTGTTTCCAAGATGATCAATATCGTCGGAAACAGCGTTAGCGGAATTATTAAGCCGAATTATTTCTTTCACAGTTAAAATCAAATCGTCTGGCTGGAAAACCCGATGCTCAACAGAATCTTCCAAATCAATTTTCAACCGCTGATTCATTTTATGTCTTCCAACTTTTCCTAAATCGTATCTATCAAATTTAAAAAACATTCCTTCTATCAATTGCTTTGCGTTATCGGCAGTCGCTAAATCACCTGGTCTGATTCTTTTATATACTTCAACAAAACCTTCTCCTTCCGATTTGGCAATGTCTTTTTTAATAGTTTCTTCTATAAATTTAACCTCTCCCGTATCAACATCTGAAAATAATTTCAGCAGTTCTTCGTCGGAGCTATGTCCAAACGCCCTGATTAGCGAAGTAACCGCCACTTTTCTTTTTTTGTCTATTTTCACAAAAATAGCGCCGCTTGTTTCTGTCTCAATTTCAAGCCACGCTCCTCTGGTTGGGATTAATTTTGCCCCAAAATATGTTTTGTCTTCTTTCTCGTTGGCGATGCTAAAAAATACCCCCGGCGATTTAATCAACTGATTCACCACTACTCTTTCCACGCCGTTGATAATAAAAGTTCCCCGATCTGTCATTAATGGCAATTCCCCGAAATAAACTTCTTGCTCTTTAAAAGATTTTGTTTTTTTATCCGTAAGTTTGATATTGCATCGCAACGGCGCTTCATAAGAAAGATTTTTTTTCTTTGAGGTTTCCTCGTCATACTTCGGTTTGTCAAGATAATAATCGGTGAAATCCAAACTCAGTTCTTTATTAAAACTTATTATCGGAGATATTTCTTTTAAAAGATCTCCTAATCCTTCTTCAATAAACCAGTTATACGAATGTATTTGCGTTTCAATTAAATAAGCTGGTTTCATCACTTCGCTTATTTCTCTAAAATATTTTCTCTGTTTTAAATTTGTCGGCTCTTTTTTGGACATATTGATTGAATATTAAAATATTAAAATATGGAACTATTATAAACTATTATAAAACTTTCTCGCTTTAAAATTTTTTTGCGTACAAAAACAAACAGCAAAACACTGCAGGCACAAACTGCATTCTATTTACCTAATTATTTTACAAATCATAAATTTGGTTTGAATATCAACTTTATTTATATTATACACTTAGAATTAATGTTGTCAATAGCAAAATAGCAAACCTGAAATTTCAATAATTTTTATTTTATAAATAATTCAAAACCTGCTTTGGTTATAGCAGGTTTTATTTGATGTGGGAAAAATTTTTACAAATATCATCACAATCATCGTAAGGGCAGACCCATGTGTCTGCCCTGAATGCGGAATAAATTTTATTTTGTCGCATATTCTGGGTTGAC
>JAYEHC010000068.1:0-2608 GCA_034659355.1 Patescibacteria group bacterium
GCTTTTGTTGTTGCCGGAATTTTGGCACTTGCATTTATGGGATTTGCCGGATTGGCTTAAATGTATCCGTCCAGCCTTGTGCATCTTGCATAATAAAAAAAGTTGTTTTATTTTTGTCGAAAAAGGATTACGACAAATATAACACAATACATTTGACAATTGGGAGAATAATAAAAGACTTGGCTGTAGCCGTTTCTATCAAAGGTATTACAAAGATACAAAAAAACATTTTACAACAAAATAATTTAATCTTTTTTGTATCCGGGTAATAATTCGTGGAGTTTGTTTGCTTTGTGGTCGGAGATTTTTTCGAGGGTAGATTTTAGCCATTCAAAAGGTTCAATATTTTGCATTTTGCAAGAGCCAAAAAAGGAATACATCATTGCTATGTTTTGTGCGGCATTGTGAGAACCAGCAAAAAGATAATTTTTGCGTCCTAAGGCAAGCGGACGGATTGAGTTTTCTATCAAGTTGTTATCAATCAAAACTTCGGGGTTTTCTAAAAATACATTTAATCTTTCCCACAAATTTAGAGTGTATGCAACTGCTTTTCCGGTTGAGCTTTTTGGCAAAAGTTGTGATAGTTGTTCGTCAAAATATGTTTTTAACGATTTCATTATTGGTGCAGATTTTTCTTGTCTTTTGGATAAAATCTGTTCGTTAGAAAAATCATTTTCGCGTATAGTTCGCTCATTATCATAGAGTTTTCTTATTTGCGAAAGCACAAAATTACAGACAACAGGATTTTCGTCCTTTGCCTCAAAGAATTTACGACGAGCATGAGCCATGCAAGCGGCAAGACGCACGTTCTCCTTGCTTTTAAACTGATTATAAGCGGAATAGCCATCTGTTTGGAGTATTCCAGAGTAATTTTCCAACATTTTTCCTACGCCAACTTTATCTCGTCCTTTTTGATAATCAAAAAACAGTAAACCATTTGGCGGTGAGTGATATACCCACATCCAGCCTTTGTGAGAACTACCCGGTTTGTCTTTGGTTAAGACTTGTATTGGACTCTCATCTCCCTGAATATAAGAGCTTAATAAAACTTTTTTAATTAATACATCATAAAGCGGTTCTAAAAGTCTTGAAGCATTTGCAACCCAACCACTTACCGTCGAGCTTGCGAGAATAATATTTTGTCGTTTAGCAATTTGTATTTGACGATAAAGTGGCAAATGGTCGATAAATTTTGATACTAAAATATGTGTTAAAAATCCTGCTCCTACATTACTTGCAAATAAAGGTAAATCTGAAGGTAAAGAAGCTGTAAGTATCACATTGTCAGAGTCTAATTCTGATTGTTTTTGTTGATTTTTTGCTACATATTTAGGTCTAACAATTCTACGAACATAAATTTTTGCAGGTGTATATTCAAGAACTTCTGTTATTATTTCACCTATTTTTTTTGCGTTTTCTGGTAATTCTTTTGGCTCAACAATTTCTGTTTTTCGCTCTAAATGAGCTGGTAAAGCTGTGCGAACAGGTTGTTTTTTTTCTGCTTTTTTCTTTCGAGTATAAGTTATTTCTTTTGTCTCTTCGTCTTGTTTTTCAACTATTTCTGGTAACAAATCAAGTTTTAATTGTTCTTTCGGTTCTTCTTTAAATCGCTCGCTTTTTGCCCCAAAAATCATCTTTTGAAGTTTTTTATATTCATCTTTCAAATATTGAACTTCGGACTTTAAACGGTCAATTTTTTGCGATAAATTAGAATTTTTTTGTTCTAATTCAGCGTAAGTTTTTGAAGTTTTTATGTCTGTATTTTGACCGTTTTTCATGCTACAAAAATAGAATAAATAAACGGTATAATCAAAAGAAATACAATATTTTAACTGTGATATTAATCACACTTTTTTTAGTGCAATTTATTTGGAAAAACGCTTTTTTTTACAGATATTTTTTACCGAAATTCCAGCAACAATCATCGCCAATTTTGTATAAGATATTCTTATTTCGTTTTCGTTTTTCTCCTGTTTTGGAATTTCAAAAGTCCCTTTTTCTAAACGCTTAAAATACAGCACAAAACCGCCTTGTTGCCAGTTCAAAATTTTTATCATATTTCTTCTTTTGTTGATAAAAATAAAGATTTCGCCCGAAAGCGGATTTTTTTGCAAACCAGAACGAACTAATCCCGAAAGTCCATCAAAACTTTTTCGCATATCAGTAGGCTTGGAATAAAGATAAAATTTTTGAGAATCGTTGAGTGCAAACATTTTATCTCACAATTAATTGATTCATAAAATCAATTGCCAAGTCCGATGGAACTTCTGCCGATACTTCTCCCGAAAAATGAAACCTTACGATTTGTTCTTTGGCAGGAATCTTTTTTGCACATTTTATCTCAATAAAATCTTTTGGAACTGCTAATGTCCGATATTTTTTCAACCAATAATCAAACTTGCAAATTGTTAAATTATACTCATCACAGACCTCTTGCTTTCTCTCCGAGCCTTTTTCCCATTGCTTAATTATCAAAAACATTTGCTTTTGTAAATCTAAATTTGTTATATTTGCCATAATTAATATTTTCCGACAAAAATAAAATAACAAAATTTAACGCACAAGACGCTCTAGGCTGGACGGATACATTGCAAAAACACAAAATCAT
>JAYEHC010000069.1:0-2606 GCA_034659355.1 Patescibacteria group bacterium
TTTTTATCGCCATTCCCATTACTTTTCCAAAATCAGCGTCACTAGCCGCTCCTAATTTTTTAACAACCTCAGAAACTATTTTTCTAATTTCATCTTCACTCATCTGCTCCGGCAGATACTTTTCCAAAATTCCCAATTCTTTTTTCTCCTGTTCCTCCGAATCTTTTCGTCCGCCGGCTCTATATTGCTCAATTGACTCTTTATGTCGTTTAATATCTTTTTTGATAATCTTCAAAACATCATCATTCGCCAGTTCTTTTTTCCCCGCTATTTCCTCATTTTTAATATCAGAACTAAGCAACCTCAAAACACCGCGCGTAACACCATCACCGCTTTTCATCGCGTCCTTAAGATCGCTTTTAATTTTTTCTTTTAAAGTCATCTTATATTTTCCGTTTTTAATTTATTAGACCTCTTGTATAATTACTTCCTACTGCGATTTCCATATCTTGGTCAAATTCCCCAAAAATTTTGTAGACACGCGATTAATCGCGTCTCTACTTAGGCTAACTTCAAAAATTATTTGAAAAACTTGTCTCAAAATATGAAAACCTCGTAACGAAATTATTACGCAAGAGGTCTATTTTTAAAAACCAAAAACAACGCTAGTATCTTGAATATCTTGATCGCGTTCCAAAATCATCTTCCAGTTTGCCAAGTTTTCTAAGTTGCTCTTTCTCAGCTACAATCTCATTTCTTCGCAAAGCGCTCTTTTTTCTCTCTTCCCTGCTTTGGCTTTTTTCCATAAATCTTGAACCTCTTGCTTGCAAAAGCAGTCCGCTTTGCTGGACCTTTTTGGAAAATCTTCTCAGCAAGCTTCCCGTGCTTTCATTGTCCTTTTTTCTTACTTCTATCATTAATTTATCACCTCTAACTTTCTAATTCTATTTTTATTTAATTAAAATTCACTAAAATAAGTATAACACAAAAATAATATTTAGCAAGCCTACATTCCTACATTCTACTCCAAAGTGCAACATTACCAAAGCCTACATTCTACTTAGTCTTTAGTTTTTGTTTCGTCTCAGAAGTTTCAGAAGTTTGGCTCCAAAGGCTTTAACAGCACTCTAAACAATTGTCTCTTTTTTGTTCTTTTTTTCCCGCGTTGATTTCCAATTTCTGCTATAATCACAATAATCTTGATGTATCAAATCATTTAGCTATGACACCGAAATCCTCCTTTGAGCCTACGGAGTGTAGAGCGTAGCGGTAGCGGAGTTCTACCTGAAAGCGAGACTAAGATGATATCCCTGGTTGAACTCCGCTACGCTACGCTCAACACTCCAAGTGAGGAAGTTCTAAATAAATAATTCCTCAATCATTCATATCTCAACGCTTCAATCGCATTCAACTTCGCCGCTTTATTCGCGGGATACCAGCCAAAGATAATTCCAAAACCGGTAGCAACGATAAACGAGATAATTATCGCCTCAAGAGAAACAACAAATGGCCAGTCAAAATTGTATGCTCCGGCAATCAAAGTCACCAAAAAGGAAATAACGATTCCAAGAATAATTCCAATAATTCCGCCAAAAACAGAAATTAAAGCCGCCTCCGCAATAAATTGATTTAAAATATCTTTTCGTTTAGCGCCCAGCGATTTTCGCAAACCGATTTCCCGCGTTCGTTCAGCGACAATAACAAGCATAATATTCATAATTCCCACTCCGCCGACTATTAGAGATATTGCCGCCAACACTCCAAGAAGGATGGAGATGAGATTAGTAACAGTGTTCACAATTTCAATTATCTGATCCATTGACATCACTTCAAAATCGTCTTTGGCGGAATCGTCAATATTATGCCGCTCGCGAAGCAGTTGTGAGATTTCCGCTTTTGCTTGCGCAAAATGCCGGTCGTCTTCCATTACTATCGCGAATTCAACCAAATGGTCTATTCCCGTAATAAATTTCTGCGCGGTTCTTAAAGGAATATAAACCATACTATCATAATTAAACATCATTACCGTTCCTCTTTTTTGCATTACTCCGATTACTCTAAAATTATTTTTTTTAATTCTTATTTGCTTACCAATCGCCTCTCCCTCACCAAAAAATTTTTCTGCCACTTCGCTGCCGATCACAACAACTTTCGCCATTCCCCTTTCTTCCTCATTCGTAAAATATCTTCCTTCGGCAACTTTCGCCTGACCGTCAATTTTGGGATAATAAGCATCGCTGGCAATGAACATTACTTGTCTTTCTTTTTCTTGATAAGTCGCCCATTCCGTTCCCGCCGAATAACCGGAAACGGCTTTGATATAAGGAAATCTTTTTTTGTCCCGCACCGCTTCCACATCGTCGTATTTAAGAGTGGTAATTACCGTTCCCTCCACCATTGACTGCATTGAAGCTCCATAGTCGCTCCCCGGCACTTTAACGCTCACCGACATCATATTCGTCCCAAAAACGCTGATTTGATCAACGATCAAAACTTTCAATCCCTGCCCCACCGAAACAATCACAACCACCGCGGCAACGCCAATCACAATTCCCAGCATTGACAATGCCGTCCTGGTTCTATTCGCCTTTAATCCGGTAAGAGCGAGGTTTAAGGTTTTGAGAAATTGGGTCTTGACAAATTTCATAGATGTGATATTGTGGTTT
>JAYEHC010000070.1:0-2576 GCA_034659355.1 Patescibacteria group bacterium
TCAATTGTAATTTCTATTCCAAATTAAAGTATCAGTATCAGTTGATCAACGACAATTAAATTGTCCACATAATGACAATTAAAAATTCCTTTCCAAAAATGTCAAAATTATAGAATTATCTCATGTATTAGGAGGTTTCTATGATTTCTGACGAACAAGTAAAAAAATTATTTTTAAAAAGGAGTTTAGGAATGAATATTAATGAATGTGCTGATCAAGTCAATATGTGCGGTAAGACAGCTAGCAAATATTTAAAAGCAAAACAATTGCCTTCACAGTTAAAAAAGCATCATACATGGAGAACACGAAAAGATCCATTTGCTGAAATTTGGCCGGAAGTTCTTTCTTTTCTTGATGATAATCAAGGTTTTGAAGCAAAATTTTTATTTGACTTTTTTCAAAGATGTTATATCGGAAAATTTCAAGATGGTCAACTTAGAACTTTTCAGAGAAAAATACGCCAGTGGAAAGCAACAGAAGGTTCCGGCAAAGAAGTTTGTTTTGAACAGATTCATTATCCCGGTAGACTTGCTGAATCTGATTTTACAGATATGAATAAACTTAAAATAACGATAAATGGGGTGCTGTTTAATCATAAATTATATCACTTTGTATTAACATATTCTAACTGGGAAACCGGAACTATATGTTTTAGTGAAAGCTATGAAACTCTGGCATTTGGATTTCAAAATGCTGTAAGGGAACTTGGCGCTGTCCCCTTACAGCACCGCACCGACTGTTTAAGTGCGGCAGTAAACAATTTGCATGACAATGATTTATTCACTAAAAATTACAAGGAACTAATGAAGCATTACAAAGTTATTCCGCAAAAAACGAATCCGGCAAGCCCTAATGAAAATGGCGATGTTGAACAGAGTCATTATCGTCTTTTAAAAATTATAAAGCAGTGGCTGCTTTTAAGGGGTAGTAATGATTTCAGATCAAGAAAAGAGTATGAATTATTTTTGAAAAAAATATTTGAACAACGAAACGCCGGAAGAACTGAAAAGTTAAAAGAAGAATATAAAATTCTACAATCTTTACCCAAACGACGATTGGATGATTGGCAGGAATTTACTGTACGCGTTACAAAATTTAGCACAATACGAATTAAGCACAAAGTTTATTCAGTTCATAGCCGATTGATCAGAGAAAAAATTAAAATACTTCTATTTCCTGAATACTTAAAGATTAAATACGGTCACAAAATAATTGATAAAATTCCACGTTTATGCGGTAAAAAAGGGGCTTTTATTCAATATAGACATATTATCGATTCTCTTGTAAGAAAACCCGGAGCATTTGAAGATTATAAATATAAAGAAGAAATGTTTCCAACAACGAATTTCAGAATTGTCTATGATATATTAACGACTACTCAAAAAAAGAAAGGTACAAAAATATATCTTCAAATTTTACAGTTAGCATCTAAAGAAAACGAAACACTTGTTGAAAAGGCTTTAATAAATATGCTGGATTCAGGCAAAGAAATTAAATATTCAAAAATTCAAGAATTTGTAAAGTTCAAATCCAATGAGACTTTTGAATATGATAATAATATTCCTGAAATCAATTTAAATGTATTTGATGAATTATTAACAGCGGGGGTATTTTAAATGACAAACAAAACAAAAATAAATTTACTGCTTGATTATTTAAAATATTTAAAACTTACCGGCATTAAAGAGGCTTATAAAGATTTTATTAAACAGGCTGAAAATAATTCCCTAAGTTATCTTGATTTTTTATTATTGAATCTTGAGTATGAGTATCAGACTAAAAATAGTAGAAAAAGAATTAGAATGATCAAAGACTCAAAACTTCCAATTGGCAAAAAATTTGATTCATTTGACATTAAAGTATTTCCAATAAAAATCAAGCAGAAGATTAAAGGATTACAAACCGGCGGCTTTTTGGATCGCAAAGAAAATATTTTGGTTTTCGGACAACCCGGCAGCGGAAAAACTCATCTGTTATGTGCATTGGCTTATGAGCAGATAGAACAAGGCAGAAAAATGCTTTTCACTACCTGTAGCTTGTTAGTACAGAAGTTACTTATAGCGAAGAAAAATCTTGAACTGGAAAAAATATTTAAAAAACTTTCTAAATACGAAGGAATTATTATTGATGATATCGGTTATGTGGGACAGAATAGAGAAGAAATGGAAGTGCTCTTTACTTTTCTTGCCGAACGGTATGAACGAGGTAGTGTTATGATTACCAGCAATCTTCCTTTTTCAAAATGGGAAAAGATATTTAAAGATCCTATGACTACCGCAGCAGCGATAGATCGCCTTGTTCATCACAGCATAATAATTGAAATGCAGGAAGTAGATAGTTTCAGACGCTTAGCAGCAAAAAAAAGACTAAAGGAGGCAGGATAAAAAATTTTATAGAAAAAGGGAATTTTTAATTGTCGTTGACAAGAACTTTTAATTGTCGCTTGACAATTTCTTTATATTTTTTTTTATTTCCTAATTTTTTCTTAAGATTAAATATATAATTACTAATAATTTCATTACATTTTATACTCCTGCCGTTTTTCATATTTACCAGACCGGTAAGACCAGCCTGAT
>JAYEHC010000071.1:0-2538 GCA_034659355.1 Patescibacteria group bacterium
AAAATGAGTAAAATTTCTCTCAAATATTCTTTCGTTTGAAATTCCTGACCAGCTCGGATATTTATTCTTTTTAACGCATAATGTTTGGCAGCTGTAAACGGAATTTAAAAATGGTACAGAAACGGCAGTTTAAAATGGTACAGTTTCTCCATCAAAAAGATAGGAGATTTGGATCATATGAAAGGAGTAGAAATGTATCATGCAATCAAGAGTTTGCAAGCAACAGGAAAAAGTGACCGAGAGATAGCGTCTTTGCTTTCGATATCAAAGACAACAGTTCAAAAGTACAAGAAAATTGATTCTTCGGAATCTTATAAAACTTTTTTTGAACCAACACGAAAAAGTAAATTAGAACCATATCGCACCGATTTTGAGGAGAAATTACTTCATAATCCAAAGCTTCGCGCAAGTAAAATGCATCGAAATTTTCTTAAAAAGCACCTGGAAGTTAAAATTGGAGAGCGAGCTTTCCGTAATTTCATAAGCAAAATAAAGAAAGAACTTACAGTCAGTCATACACGATATTATCGAGTAGTCGATTATCAACCCGGAGCTCAGATGCAGGTTGATCCGGGAGAAATGAAAGTTAAAAATTTATTTGGAGAAGAATTCAAGGTCTATTTTGTTGCTTTTATTTTTCCTTATTGCAAACGAAAATTTGTCTATTTTCAAGAAAGAGCATTTAACACAACCGATTTTATTACAGCTCATGAAGAATGTTTTCGCTATTTCGGTTATCTTCCGAAAGAGATGATTTACGACCAAACCAAACTTGTAGTAATAAAAGAGAAATATCGGGAAGTTTGGTTTAATGAGAAATTCTATCAATACATAACCAAGAAAGAAGTCAGTCCGTATGTTTGCGAAGGATACGATCCTCAAAGCAAAGGAATTGTTGAAAATGCTGTAAAAGAAGTAAAGCATGATTTTCTTGCAGGAGAAGAATTTCTTGATATAGATGATATTCGAAATAAGTCATTGGATTGGCTTAAAGAAGTTGATGAGCGTGAGCATTGTACTTTGCGAGCAACACCAACTTCTTATTTTGAGAAAGAAAAACCTTTTTTAAAACCTTATATTTTCACTTCTTATGAAGAACGAAAGGTAGATAAAACAGGACTTTTCTCTTATAAATCCAATAAATATTCAGCACCATATCTTTATCAAAGAAAGAAAGTTTTGATAAATGTATCAGGTGAAACTCTACAAATTTTTAACCAGGAAACAATGGAGCAAATCGCAACTCACAAAATAGCAACAAAGAAAGTTAGACCGATAATCAATAACAACCATTTCCGAGATTATGAGAAATTATTATCTGAGTTAGAAGATGAACTTAAACAAGTTCTTGTAAATTATGAGAATAGTGATAAATTTGTAGAACGATTAATTAAGGAAAATAGCAGAAATCCACGAGATCAAATCAGAGCAGTGCGTAATTTTTTCAATAAAAACAGTAATTTGGATTGGAATGTTTTGATAGAAAAATCATTAAATTTCGCAGAAGTCAGAGCGTCAAAAATAGAAAATCTGGTAATTCAATATAAAAAAAAAGAGCAATTAGAACAGATAAAATCGCAATCAAACAAAGCAAGCAGTAATGTTGCGACAAGCTTTCTCCAAAGGGATTTGTCCATTTATGACAATGTCGGAGGAGTGCTATGATTAATCGAGTGAAAGAAAACCTCAAAAGAGTTCGCTGTTATCATTCAGCAACTTTATTGGATTCAACCATTTCTCATGCTCAAAAAGAGGAATTATCTTACCTTGCTTTTCTTGATTATTTTTTGGAACAGGAATGTCACTATCGAAATCAAACGTCAATAAACAGAAATATTAAAGCTTGTCATTTACCAAATATCAAGACATTTGACGATTTTGATTTCAAGTACCAACATGCTGTTTCCAAAAGAACAATTGCAGAATGGAAGACTTTCGATTGGTTAGATAAAAGAGAAAACAAAATATTTATGGGACCCCCGGGAGTTGGTAAAACTCATGTCGCAATAGCTTTGAGCTATGAAGCTTTGAAAACCGGATATAAAGTCATTTTCTTTACGATGAATAAACTGATTGATGAAATGCTTTTGGCTGCCTATAATAATGAATTTAAAAAGTGGCTGAAAAAAATATCAAAATTTGATCTGATTATTATAGATGAAATCGGTTATTTACCAATAAAACAAGAAAGTTCAAATTTGTTTTTTCAATTAATAAGTGAACTTTATGAGTTCAGATCTATAATTTTAACGTCGAATAAATTATTTAAAGAATGGGGTTCTGCTTTTGGTGATAGTGTTATCACAACTGCAATTTTAGACAGAATTTTACATTATTCAGAAACGATTATTATGAATGGCGACAGCTATAGAATGAAAGGAAAAAATAAAAAATAATGGTCTTTTACTGTACCAGTTAATACTTCCGAAACTGTACCAGATTAAACTTCCGTTGACAGTAGCAAAACAACTTGGCATTGTTCAAGCGTTGGGGAATAAGACTGATGGCAAATTAGCTTTATGGCAGATAATAACAAGG
>JAYEHC010000072.1:0-2525 GCA_034659355.1 Patescibacteria group bacterium
CATCTATCAACTCATTTTCTTTTAATAATCCAATAGCAAAAACCATGCTATATAACTTTTCCAATCCATTCCAAACAATTTGAAATCCAGGAGACTTATCACATTTCCATCCTTGGTGTCCACCTAGAAGCGCAATTATTTTTATAGCTTCATTTATATTTTTACAGTCACGTTTTTTTTTTGAGCGATCAGTGTCATTACAAGTAACTCGTCCTCTGTAAAAATTAAATCCGCCGGCATTTCCGGACATTCCCGCCCCAGCATTGTTAACAGCATTATTCTCCAGGCGATAACCATATCAATGGCAATAACTCTTTTTAACCTTTCCGCCGTGCTTTGCTTATGTTTTTCAACATTACATCCACTTTTTAAAACTCTGTGAAAATCTTCTATTTTCCAGCGTTGTTTATAAAAGGCGACACATTCTAAAGCTTCTTCATCAGAGGAGATATCAAGAGTTGTAAACAATCTCCATTGTATAGGTTCCGCTCCTTCGGGCGGGTTTCGCTCCTTTGCATATACAACAGATAATTTTATTGAAGAACCTTTCTTGAGAAGCCCTCTGTCAGGAGCTGGAATCGTGACTCTTCCATAAGATATTTCCAGTTTTGCTTTTCTCGCGGCCATATATGGTCTGCCGGGTGTTTTGTTTGTCGCGGCTTTTTCCCGCTGTGGAGGAACGATTACTTCTGTTGTTAAAGAAACAGGAAGCTTTTCGATAACCTCAAAAAGTTTAGATTCCCCCTTTTTCAGGGCCCTGTCATGCTTTATCCTAATTACGACAGGCGCCTTTTCCGTATTTTCAGAAGCAAGACTCAGTAATTCAAAAAAATCAGCTTCTCTGTCCGCAATAGAGATTATTTGTGCGTCGGGAGACCTTTCCGCGACTTCTAAGATTTTATTGTAATGAACAATCCACTTATAGCTTGCTTTTTCTTCTATGGGAATATCATAATGTTTCTGTTCTCTTTCCTTATGAATTTCCGGAGAGGAACATTCCGCGTTGAGAATTCCTAATGGTATCCCTTTTTCAGTCACCACATAAGTGGAATGCAGTGATAATCCCAAGGTACCGGAACTTCCTTTATTTTTACCTATTTTACCTAATCCACTTGTTTTCTCAAGTCCTTTATAATTTAAATCCGATGTGTCCTGTATCGCTAAAACTCTTGTGAATGAATTAATTCTACGGGCGGTATTTTCCGCATGTCCACTGAGAATTTTTTCAAAAGAAATTTCTTTATTGTCATTCCAGAGAAATTTATAGTATCCCTGTATCGCGCCGCTGTCACCGTTCGCGGCTTTAGGATACGGAGCGGCAGGATTTAAACCTTTATCGCCCGCTATTGTCACGACACGATTTGACAATCTTTCATCTCCCAACTCTAAACCTCCAAATTCCTGGTCAGCCCACTCGGTCGCCAACAAACCGGTTTTAACATCCAGAGGAATATAATTTTCCACTTTGTGATTGGAAGCTATGAATGAATATAATTCTGGATCCAGCACATAGATGTAAATATCTTTTATACTTTTCTTTTTTTTAGAATGTTGCCGATCATTTCTCCCTCTGCCCTTTGTTTGACCTAATAATTCCCAGTTCGCCGCCTTATAGCAGGTTCCGGAATAATTTTCCGTATCAACAAAAGTTTCCGCAAGCCAAAGTTCAATATTATATCGTCCCGCGAAATCAACTTTGATCCGCTTTAGGGATTCTGATAAAATGTAAGAAGCCAGGTTTTTACAGTTGACTTCTTTTCTAATTAAAAAGCGACTCATATTTAATACTTTGTTCTGATATTCATATTGATCATCTTTACTCCAGCCAATCCATTTATCACGAGCTTCAAGGCTTAACGCCGAACTGCTGAACGAATAAGCTCCTATATATTTTCCCTTATATTTTATCAAGTATTTCATTTGATACCCAACTAACCGGCTTTCTCCAAGAGGATGTTCTGTCGCCATTAATTCATTCCAGACTTTTCTTAAGTAATCATCGTCTTTTCCTATTAAGAGAATCTCCATACCCTTTTTCATTGATGAATTACATTCCGCGGGTATTTCGCCCGGCAGCGGAATTTCTTCATTAAGTCTGACCATTGGAACATACGTATGATTACTATGTGAAAGTTTTCCTGCAAACATCTCTATCACAACTTCAAGTTTTCTCAAAATAGTATTGCAGCCGGCAACTTTTAAGTTATGATTATTATCAAAAAAAGAAAATTCCTCACAAGCAAATCTACTTAACGAATTCATTGAGTGATTTGGATTGTGAAACAATTCATCTTTTAAAATTTGTAAATTTTCCGGTTTCGTTAAAATGGTTCTCATATTGCGCCTGTTTGTGTTTTCCATTCTTGTCCTCATCTTTTATTTAATTAAAAATTCGAATTAAATAAAAGATAGCAGACTATCTTTTATTTGCCAGCTACTTTTTAAGACCAGCTGGCAGCCCCGGGCTGTGGAATTTTGGGCCCTCCAGAGGCGGGTAAACTTTCAGCCCTGATGACAGCTTCTTC
>JAYEHC010000073.1:0-2427 GCA_034659355.1 Patescibacteria group bacterium
TGATAACGGTCTGCATTAAGGAGATTATAAAAATATCGTTGGCTCCATACTCCTGTATGGAGTCTGTTGTGAATGGAAAAAACTTTTTGAAATCGCAAGAGGCTCCAGTCAGGAGACTGGAGCCAACAATATTTTTTCGGAAACAATCAGCTCAGGCATATTTGTTTTGTTCCAGAATCCGTATGTTCCATACAGATAAAACACTATGAACTTGCGCTGTCATTCCCGCGGAGGCGGGAATCCATTGCTACAATAAGCCAAAATTAGCACATTTATTTTTCAAAATAATATATAGCGCGATTTCCAGATGTGATGTCTATAGCGATAATATTCCAGCGATAATGTCTATCTAAAACATAATACCAATTTTTTACTGTGAAAGTGAGAAAATATATTCCTTCGTTTAATTCTTGACTAATCCTTATAGAAGGCATAAGTTTTTTAATTACGCTCTAAGAAATACGCGGTTTAGGTCAGAGACCTGAACCAACGAGGGAGTTTCTACCGCTTACCTTTTTACAACAACCGCGTTTTATCAATCTAAAAAATAATATTTTTCGTTTGTTTTAAAGGAAATAGCTTTTTACAACCGCGGAAATAAAATCTCGCCTTTTTTTATTTTTATTCCCGCTTTTAATCCGCCCCATTTTTGGGCTTGTTTTAAAGTTTTATTTAATTCAATTTTTCTTTCCTTCTCATCCGCGAATAATTGCGTGAAAATTTTGCTGGAAGTTTCGGGAAGAAAAGGATAAATCATCCAAGCGATGTGACGAAGACTTTCCAGTAAATTATATATAACTTCCGCTTTTTTTTCGCCTTCCAATTGCCAAGGTTTGTTCTGTTCAATATACTCATCGCAGGCGCTCATCAGCTTTTTTGTTATTTCTAACGCTTCATTTAGTTTAAAATTGTTTAATGATTTTTCATAATTTTGCCATATATTTTCTACTTTAGTTTGGAAATCCCTCCAGTCCCCTTTTTCAAAGGGGGAGTTACAGTTTTCATTCTTCGTTGCCAGCGCGATAATTCGCGCCGTCAAATTTCCAATTCCATTCGCTAAATCCGCTTGATAAACTTCTTCAAATCTTTCAAAAGAAAAATCGCCATCTCCGCCGGAAGGAATTTCTTTTAATAAATAATATCGCAAAGCGTCCACGCCATATTTATCAATTATTTCAAACGGATCAATAACATTGCCAAGCGACTTGCTCATCTTTTGCCCGCCGGAAGTGATAAAGCCGTGAACGAATATTTTTTTGGGAAGCGGTAATCCGGCTGATAAAAGCATTGCCGGCCAGATGGCAGCGTGAAAGCGGAGAATGTCTTTGCCGATAAGATGAATGTCGGCTGGCCAATATTTTTTGAATACGGAACTAAGTTCCGAGTATTCGGAACTTAGTTCCGTATTTGCTGTATTTAAAAAATCATCTCCATATCCCAAAGCCGAGATATAATTCGTCAAGGCATCGCACCAGACATACATTGTTTGTGTTTCATCGTTGGGAACCGGTACGCCCCAGTCAAGAGTTTTTTTCGGGCGGGAAAAACTGATGTCTTTTAGTCCGCTTTTAATAACATTTAAAATTTCGTTCTTTCTGCTTTCCGGAAAAATCTCCAGCTCTTCGCTTTCTATTTTTTCTTGAATCGTTTTCGAATATCCGGATAATCTAAAAAAATAGTTTTCTTCTTTGATTTTCTCCGGCGCTTTTTTGTGATTTGGACATTTGCCGTCAACCAAATCTTTTTCCATTAAATACGCTTCACAGCCGACGCAGTAATAACCTTCATAACTGCTTTTATAAATATCTCCCGACTCAACCAGTTTATTCCATAATTTTTGCGCTGTTGGCCAGTGTCTGTTTCTATCAGTGGTGCGAATAAAATCGTTGTTAGAGATATTAAGCGTGTCCAATAACAGCTGAAATTTAGCCGAGTTTTCGTCAACGAATTTTTGCGGATCTATTTTTTTCTCTAAAGCTGTTTTTTTAATTTTTGATCCGTTTTCGTCCGTCCCGGACAAGAAAAAAACATCATCGCTTTTCATCCGATGATATCGCGCCAAAACATCCGCCTGGCAAATTTCCATCGCGTACCCAATATGCGGTGAAGCGTTGGCGTAAGCGATGGAAGTAGTGATATAAAATTTATTCTTTAACATACGCTAATTTAACTAATATTGTCGCCCCGTCGCAGTTTCTCGACAGAGGACTGCGACGAGAAAACGCGCGATCCGCCACAGCCTTCTATCGAGAGACTGTAGCGAGACGGAAAAATTTATTTTTTAATGTTGACATAAATTGTTAGATTGTCCAGCGTTGTTTACATTTCGTCTGGATAAAAATAATTGATTAGTTTTTCTATTGGAGTTTGGTTATCTATTCCTTTATGCGGTTTCACCGTATTGTAATAATTAATAAATCTGATTAG
>JAYEHC010000074.1:0-10306 GCA_034659355.1 Patescibacteria group bacterium
TAAAATAAATTTGATAAATTTAAGATTTTGTTATAGAATAAAAATAAAGTAATTAATTATTTAAGTGAATGTTATGAAGGTGATACTCATAAAAGATGCGCGGGATTTAGGAAGTGTTGGCGATATTAAAGATGTCGCTAATGGCTATGCGAGAAATTTTCTAATTCCGGGAGGGTTCGTAAAGGTTGCGACAAAAAACGCAATTAAACAAGAGGAAGAGCTAAAAATAAAAAAAGAGGAGCAAGCGAAAGAAAATCTCAAGGGAGCGGAAGAAGTAGCGAGGAAACTTGAAGGAGTTTCTGTAGCAATTAAATCCAAAGCGGATGAAGCAGGAAAACTTTATGCTGGAATTAAGACGGAGGAAATTTCCAAAGCGCTTGAAGGCAAAGGATTTAAAGTTGATAAAAATAAAATTGTTATTGAAGGACCGATTAAAGAAGTAGGAGACTATGAAGTAATAGTAAATTTAGAACATGGTCTGGAAGCGAAGATCGGCGTGATTGTGGAAAGTGACAAGTAATAAAAAATGGAGTTTTTAACTCCATTTTTTATTTTAACTTTTAAAAACAAAAAAATGAAAAAAGAATCTTTATCAGTTATGACCGTTAAAATTCTTCTTGTCGTGATTATTTTCACGGGGATGGGAACGATTATTATTGGTGGAGGGTTGTTGGTTGGGAAGCGGAGTGTTCAAGTTGAGTCGGTCATTCCGATAGAATCTTATAAGGATTGCAGTAAACTTAAAGGTATGGAGAGGAAGGATTGTTATCTTAATTTAGCGAAAAAAAATAAAGATGAAAGTTTTTGTGAGAAGATTAGCACAATAGAGTTTAGATCAATGTGCTATACTGATCTGGCAATACTTAAGAATAATCCGGAATTATGTAGTAAGGCAACAGCATTATTAGCTTCATCGTGCAGAGAGTATTTTATAAAAGACGAAAAGCTTACAATAATTTATCCCAATAAAAACACCATATGGAAAGCAGGTGAAAGTTACCAAGTTTCTTGGACGCCAGTTGACTCTGAACTAAGAGTAAGTATTAAGCTAATTGACAATTCTAGCGAAAGTCCAGACCTTGCTGGATTAGCAGAAATAAGACCTTTTGATACAGGCAGTTATTCTTTTTTTGTTCCTAAAAATTTAAAAACCAATAACAAATATCATATTTCAATTACGCGTCACGCTGATAGTGTTCCAATTTATATTGCGCCCGCTCTTGATGACGCGGATAGCGAGGAATTTACTATAATTTCGGATGAATCAAATGAAGTTATTGAGGCGGAAAAAATCATAGAAATAAATAAAACGCCTAACTGGCCGATTTATCAGAACGAAGAACTTGGTTTTGAAATAACATTTACTGAAGTTTGGAAGAATTATGAGGTTATAACTGAAAGAAAAAACAAAGAAATCTATATAGGGTTTAGACGCCCAACGAAAGATCTTAGTGTTATTACTGAAAATTATGGTTATGTCAGAATCTTTAGTATTTTTCCAATAAAAATAGCGGAGTGGGAAGAAAAATATAAATTAGGACCCGCGCTTGAACTTGGAAGAAAAGACGGGCGCATTTTTGTTTTTATGGGTATGAACGGGTATGTTCCAGAGGATCAAAAAGAAGCAATTAAAGATATTAGTAAAATTATTAGTAGTTTCAAATTCATAAAAAAATAAAATGTCTCAAGAAAAAACAAAATACATTTTTATTGTTGGTGGAGTGATGTCAGGAGTGGGGAAGGGAATTCTCCACTTTCAAATTCATAGACTGAAATAAATAAGATTATTGACATTTATACATTGCTATACTAAAATAATGGTATAATTTATGTAGTAAGATACTAAAAATATGTTAATAAAACGAAAAGTTCTATTAAAAATAAATAAATGGCTTGATTCAAGGAAAATATTGATTTTAAACGGCGCCAGACAAGTTGGGAAAACAACGATTTTAAAAGAGTTGGAGCAAAAGTTAAAGGCAAAAAATAAAAATTGCGTTTATTTAAATCTTGAGTCGTTTCAAGCTGCTGATCGTCTAAACGACAATCCTGATAATATTTTTGATTTTATGCCAGATAGAAATTTGTTCTATTATATTTTAATTGATGAAATTCAAATTCTTGATCAGCCGTCGCGTTTTTTGAAATATATTTATGATACTTATGAAAATATAAAATTAATCGTAACTGGATCGGCAAATTTGGAAATTAAAGCCAAACTGCAAGATTCTCTCGCTGGCAGAAAGATTACTTTTTTTATCAATCCTTTATCAGTTGACGAGATTTTAGATTATGAAAAATTAGACAAGCAAACAAAAAATCCATTAGAACAGAAAAAAATAGAACAAATATTTAAAGAATATTTATTATTCGGCGGATTGCCTGAAATTTATTTGGAAAAAAACAGAGAGAAAAAAGAAATATTATTAAAAGAATATTTTGGAACTTACATCAATAAAGATATTAGGGCGCTGATTAGCAATATAAATATTTCCAAATTTAATCAGTTAAATATCGCCTTGGCTCATCTTATCGGAAATTTGGTTAATAAAAATGAATTGGCGAATGATATTAATATTGACAATAGGACGCTGAACAGATATTTGGATTTACTAAAATACAGTTTTATTTTTGATTTTGTCTCTCCTTATTTTTCCAATCCATTCACACAGATTAAGAAAATGCAAAAGGTTTATTGTTTTGATTTTGGCGTTCGGAACGCTATTTTGAATAATTTTATTAAAACTGATTTACGCGATGATTGCGGACGGCTGTTTGAAAATTTTGTGTATTTTGTTTTAAAGGAGAAATATCAAGAAATAAATTTTTGGCGGACTGTCAAGGGAAGCGAAGTTGATTTTGTTTACCAGAAAAACGGCTTGAATATTATGGAAGCGAAGTATAAAAAATTTAAAGAGCCGAAAATAGAGCATTCCATAAAACAGGCGATTAAGTCTTTACAGCCGAATAAAATAAAAATAGCAAATTTGAATTTAACTAAGAAAGCTATTTTTAATGAAAAAGAGATTGAATTTATTAATTGGAAAAAAATATAAATAATTTTATTTTCTAACCAAATCCTTTCCACCTTCAAATCCACAGACTAAATTTGGCAAGAAGTTAAATATAATATATACTTTATATATGCAAGTTAAAAATAAAGTATTGTTTAGATATTTAGATAAGGAAATTGCCGCTGTTATTAGAAAAAGGCAGTCTTGTCTTATTTTAGGACCAAGACAAGTTGGCAAGACCACTCTGGTTGATTTTTGCTTGCGAAAAGAAAAAAATGTAATTAAGTTTCCATTGCAAAATCCAAGTGTTAGAATAGAGCTGGAATCCGATCCGGGATTGCTCGTCAGAACCGTAGAAACGGAAAAAATCAAACCGATTGTATTTATTGATGAAGCTCAAAAAGTTCCAGAAGTTTTTGATGCGGTGCAATATTTGATTGATGATAAAAAAGCGCAATTTATTTTAACTGGATCCTCGGAAAGAAAATTAAGAAAAGCAGGTGTTAATCTGCTTCCTGGCAGAATAAAACATTTTTATTTAAATCCTTTTTTGTGGGGAGAGACAGGATTGATCAAAGAAAATTATATTGATTTTCTCAAAATAAAAAATGTTAATAAAAACAAAGGCTATTCTTTTGAAGAATCTTTGATTTTCGGTTCTCTTCCTCAAATAGTTACTGCGCCAAAAAGCGAGAGAAAAAATTTATTACAGTCATATTCGGAAATTTATTTGGAAGAAGAAATCAGAGCTGAGGCTTTAAGCAGAAAAATAGGAGCCTTTTCCAGATTTTTGGAATTAGCGGCAATAGAGTCCGGGACTGCTCCGAATTTTTCAAAGTTATCCCAGCAATCCGGTGTGAGCCAACCGGCAATTAAAGAATTTTATAATATTTTAGAAGATACTTTGGTGGCTGAACGAGTAGATCCATTTTTAAAAAATGCGTGCGGACGAATTATGTCTTCTTCTCGCTATTACTTTTTTGATCTGGGCGTTAGAAACGCTTTAGCAAGATTGCCGCTGGAAAAAGGTTTAGTCAATGCTCAAAAAGGAATTCTTTTTGAGCATGCCGTTATGCTGGAAATTATCAGAAGGGTAAGGGCTTTAAATAAAAACTATAAAATAAATTATTGGCGCACGCGCGCTGGAGCCGAGGTTGACTGCGTGATAGATATGGGTGCTAAAGCTATCCCGATAGAAATTAAGGCGTCTAAAAATGTTTCTTTAAGCAAAATCAGAGGGTTAAAAAGTTTTTTAGATGATCATAAAAAAATAGCCAAGCAGGGATATGTAATTATAATGGGAGAAAGAAAAGAAAAATTGGCTGACAATATAACAGCCATTCCTTGGTTTTGCCTGTAATATAAAAATAATTTTAAATTTTTAAAAACAAAAACTATGCCAGACAAAAAAGAATCTTTACAAAATACAACAGTAAAAACATTTTTAGCGGTTTTATTGTTTGCAGGAATGGGAACGATTATTATTGGCGGGGGATATATTATTGGCGAGTATTCTAAAAATGTAACAAGTGATCAAATAATAAAACCGATCAATCAAGAAACTGAAAATTATTACGATCTTTTAAAAAAGAAATGCGCTGGTAGTAGCTGTTGTTTGTCCTCTTTTGAATATATGAAAAAGAATAATTACAAAGAAGCAGACGAAAATTATAAATGCCCGGATGGATTTAAAGCGGGCGGATTAAGATGCGAAAGTTCCTTAAACTGGTGCGAGCCGATGGAGGAAACAGAAAGCGAAGTTGTTGATTTTAAAGTTGAAAGTCATCAAACTTTTTCTTACGATGGAGGTTCAATGGCTATGGATTGTAAATTTTTATATGGAGAAGTCAGAGGCGGAAAATTTGAAAGTAAAAAACTACTAGTTTATTTTCCTGATTATACAACTTATCCTAATTATTTAAAATTAGCTGAATACATAGAAAAAGATATAACTATTAAAGTTTTCTTAACAAATAATAAATCTATTTTAAGAAACAAGTTTGATGAAATTTACGGTGAAAATTATGGAGGAGAATTTCCTTATTATTGCTTAGAAGATGAGGATATAGATAATAGCAAAAAAAATGACTATGCCTTTCAAAAAATATTTGCTTTAAAAATGCCAGACGAAGAAAATCAATCTGATACTTCCGACTGGCAGACTTATCGGAATGAGGAGCTTGGGTTTGAATTTCAGTATCAATCTAATGATAAAATTACGACCAGAGGAAATCAAAATTATGTTTGTCTTGAAAAAAAGGACACTAATGGTCATTGTCGTTGTTATATTTATATTAATTTTTTTCATATACTAGATGAAGAATATCATGAGTCTTATAATGGAGAAACATATGATAATCTTGAGGAATACATAGAGTATACTTATAGCGTAAAAAGGAGAGGTCGTAATGAAAATGATTATATTGTAAAAATGGAAAGAGTAAAGAATGATGAAAGTGTTAATATATTAGAAGTAATTATAGGTGATGAAGCTACTGATTATAGCAGAAAGGAATATTATATAGATTATGATGATACAATTTATGGAAATTATAAAAACGGAAAAGATTATTTAACAATCAGTCGTGATAGTTATTATTTTGATGATGTTGAAAAAGAAAAACAATTTAAGCAATTTAATCAAATCCTCTCCACTTTCAAATTCATAGAAAACTAATACTTAAATATTAATATTATGTCTCAAGAAAAAACAAAATACATTTTTATTGTTGGTGGAGTGATGTCAGGAGTGGGGAAGGGCATTACGACAGCTTCAATCGGGAAAGTTTTACAGAGTAGAGGGTTTTCAGTGACGGCGATGAAGATTGACCCATATATTAATGTTGACGCGGGAACGATGAATCCAATTGAACATGGGGAAGTTTTTGTTACTGATGATGGAATTGAGACAGATCAAGATATTGGAAATTATGAAAGATTTTTAGGAATTGACATTCTTTCTGATAATTATATGACTACAGGAAGTGTTTATGAATCAGTTATTCATCGTGAAAGGAATTTGGAATATGAAGGAAAATGCGTAGAGGTTGTTCCGCACATTCCGCTTGAAGTTATCGGGAGAATAAAAAAAGTTGCTAAAAATACAAAAGCAGATTTTGTTTTGATTGAAGTTGGCGGGACAATAGGAGAATATCAAAATGTTCTATTTTTAGAAGCAGCGAGAATGTTAAAGTCAAAACAGCCAAAAGATGTGGTTGTTTTTATGGTAAGCTATCTTCCAGTTCCAAATAAAATTGGTGAGATGAAAACAAAGCCAACTCAATATGCCGCGCGGACATTAAATTCTGCTGGAATTCAGGCAGATTTTATAGTTTGTCGAAGTGAAGTTGAGCTTGACGAAACAAGAAAAGAAAAAATTTCTATGTTTTGTAATATTGAAAAAAATAATATTATTTCTGCGCCAGATATAGATTCAATTTATGATGTGCCTATTAATTTTGATAAAGAAAATCTAGCACAGAAAATACTTTCTAAGTTTGGGATGAGAAGCAAGAAAAGCGGTTTAAAGGATTGGGAGAAGCTAGCAAATAAAATTAAGAAATTAGATAAGACAGTTGAGATTGGTATAGTTGGAAAATATTTTAATACAGGTGATTTTGTTCTTGCTGACTCTTATATTTCTGTTATTGAGGCGGTAAAACATGCTGCTTGGGCGAATAATAGAAAGCCTATCATCAAATGGATAAACTCTGAAGAATACGAAAAAAATCCTGCTAAGTTAAAAGAATTAAAAAAATATAATGGCGTGATTGTTCCGGGCGGATTCGGCGGACGGGGAATTGAAGGAAAAATCAAAGCGATTGAGTATCTGCGAAAAAACAAAATTCCGTTTTTAGGGCTTTGTTATGGAATGCAAATTGCTTGTGTTGAATTTGCCAGAAATGTTTGCAATCTTAAAAACGCAAATACTTTTGAAATAAATGAAAATACAGAACATCCGATAATAGATATTATGCCGGATCAGAAAAAAAATCTGCGCGAAAAAAAATACGGCGCGACAATGCGGCTCGGCGCATATCCTGCAGAATTGAAAAAAAGCACGATTGCTTATAATGCCTATAAAACAAATAAGATTTCTGAACGCCATCGCCATCGTTTTGAAGTTAATCCCGACTATATCAAAATTCTAGAAAAAGGCGGTTTAATCTTTTCCGGAACTTCTCCTGATAAACGCTTAATGGAAATTGTGGAATTGCCAAAATCTAAACATCCCTTTTTCGTCGCTTCCCAATTTCATCCCGAATTTAAATCCCGTCCGTTAAAATCGCATCCTCTGTTTCGGGAGTTTATAAAAGCGGGGATAAAATGAGTATTAAGTATCAAGTATCAAGTATTAAGCAAAAAAAGAAACCATCTTGATGATGGTTTTTTTATTCTGTTTTTGTGTGTCTTCTTCTCATCTCGTCTTCGGTGGTTCCTTTAAACTTTGCTAATGTATCTATGACAGTGTCTAAAAATATTATGGCGGTATCTTCAAATACTGTGTTTAGCGGGGCAAAGACATCAAATTTTTCAAGCAGTTGTCTTATTTCCCAATCAATTGGTTCGTTGTCTTCCAATTTTTTATTCAGTTCCGACTTTTTTCCATTAACTATTTCTTTGCCTTGTAAATGGATTACCAAATCTGCGACTTTTGCAACCCTTGCCTCAAGATTCATTGTTAGAGTAACAATGACGGGATTGACATCTGCTCTCATAGCTTCCGCGTTATTGGCAATTGACGGAGTATTTCCAGAGCCAGAGATAATGAAATAACAGCTATCTTGGCTCATTGCGGGTGTAGTTGGTTCTCCAACCACATACACTATATACCCTAAATGCATTAGTCTTGTGGCAAAACTTCTTCCCGCATTACCGGATCTTCCTGCACCATAAACATATATATCCTTTGCTTCTTCAATTATCTTAAGCAATTTCAAGATGATTTCATCGGGAATATTTCTTATATTTTCCGATATTGCTTGAGATAAAAGGAAAAAATCAGTTCTCAAACTTCTTCCCACTTGCTCGGGGGTTATCTCGTCAAAGTCTATCTCGTTTTCTGTCAAGGTACATTCCTCCTTTGTTTAAGTACTTTAAATTTACCATTTCTATTTTAAATGTCAAGACACAAATAAAAATAAAAAACTATGATTCTGATACAGCTGTGTATTTTTTTTGGACAAGACAGCATTTTTTCTGTATTATTAAGATATATTACCAGTTAACAAATTTAATAATTTAAAATGTCATTTGATTTTCCTTCTCCAAAACCGACAAATAAAAAAGATTACTATCTTCAGAGAAGCATTGAGATGTTGCCGGGAATTATCACCTGGTCGTTTTTGATTCTTAGCGTTTATTTCGCGTTTTATAATCCGATAATTATTGCTGTTTTTATTATCGTCTTTGATCTATATTGGACTATCAAAGTTTTTTATATCACGGTTTTTATGATTTTTGGATATAGGAGAATAAAAATTTGGGAAAAAGTTGACTGGATTGCCGGTTGTGAGAAATTAGAAAAAAAGATAGAGATAGAAAATGAGGAGAATATTCCAAGTTGGCAGGATATTTATCACTTGGTAATAATTCCAGTTTACAAAGAAGGTCTGGAAATTTTAGAACCGTCTTTAGACTCTATTTTGAACTCTGATTATCCGAAAGATAAAATAATTATAGTTCTTGCTTTTGAAGAAAGAGCTGGCGAAGAAGCGCTGGAAAGAGCGAAAATACTGGAGGAAAAATATCAAGACAAATTTTTTGCTTACTTAACGACTGTTCATCCTGATGGAATTGTCGGAGAAGCGAAAGTTAAAGGGGCGAATGTTAGCTGGGCGGCGGAAGAAGCGAAGATATTTTTAGACGAGAAAAAGATAAAATATAAAAATGTAATTGTTTCCGCTTTTGATTGCGATACTTGCGTTCATCAAAAATATTTTTCTTGCCTGACATATAAATTTATCACCAATTCCAAAAGACACCAATTTAGTTATCAGCCGTTACCTTTATATAATAATAATATCTGGCAGACAAGCAGTGTTGTCAGGGTAATTATGACCAGTTCTTCTTTCTGGCAAATTATGCAAAGTGTTCGCTATGACAAAATGGTTACTTTTTCCAGCCATTCAATGAGTTTTCAAACACTGGTGGATGTGAATTATTGGCCGAGAGATATGATTTCGGACGACTCAATTATTTTCTGGAAATGTTATCGTTTATATCATGGCAATTATTATGTTCAGCCGATTTGTTTGACTATTTCTATGGACGCGGTTATGGCGGATAAATCTTGGAAAACGATTATAAATCAATACAAGCAATTGCGGCGTTGGGCGTGGGGAATTGAAAATATCCCAATTATTTACAGATCGTTTATAGCCGACAAAAAAATGCCTCTAGTTAAAAAAGTCGGCAAAGGCTGGGAAGAACTGGCAGGAAGAATTTCATGGGGACTTGCGCCTCTTATCATAGCTCTCTTTGGCTGGCTTCCCTTGATATTTGGCGGAGAGAAATTTAATCAAACAATTTTAGCGTTAAATTTGCCAAAAGTTCTGGGTTTTATTATGACTTTTGCAATGTTCGGACTTGTTGCTTCTATGTTTCTTTCATTATTTCTTCTCCCGCCACCGCCTTATAAGGTTAGTATTTTCAAGCGATTAGTAATGGTCTTTCAATGGATTTTGGCTCCGATAATCGCTATTCCTCTTGGCGCGTTTCCAATGATTGACGCGCAGACAAGAATGCTGTTCGGAAAATATATGGAGTTTTGGGTAACGGAGAAGGGGAGAAAGTGACTTAAAAACTGAATCATGAATTATAATATAAATTGAGTAAAAATATAAATTCATAATTCATAATTCTTTATTCATTCCTATGTCCAATTTTTTTATAACTCACTATTTAAAACATAGTCTCAGGCGCGAAATATCGGAATTGTATATTTCAATAGCGATTAAAAATTTCGCGTTTTCTATGATTGCTATTTTTGAGCCGATTTATATTTATAAATTATACGGTTCACTGTCGGCGGTTTTTTTGTATTATGCGGTTGCTTACACTCTTTATTTTCTAATTGTGCCTTTTGGCGGAAAGGTGGCGGCAAAATACGGCTTTGAACATTGTATGCTTTATAGCATTCCCTTTGCGATAATTTACTTTTTAATATTGTCGCAAATTCCAAACTTTTGGTGGCTGATTATTTTCGCGCCACTTTTTTCAATGGGATACAAAACGCTTTTTTGGCCGTCGTATCACACAGACTTTGCGCACTACAGCAAATCTGGTTATAA
>JAYEHC010000075.1:0-10136 GCA_034659355.1 Patescibacteria group bacterium
TCGCACTCACAAAACCAAGGGGAGTTAAAATCATCACTAAGCAAAAAATAATTGCATAAATCCATTTGAATTTTGTTTTTAAAGTTCTCATGGTTTTTGTTTTAATTAGTTATCCATTTACATTTTACTCCATTACCCCATTCTCGACAAGTTTTGATTTCTATTTGATTTCTATGATGGCTCTGTCCCCAAACTCCATTCTACCAAAAAATTAATAGCACTTAACTTACATAGAGACTGGTGATTTTTACCAATTACCCCCCCCTTTTCTTGGAAAGGGTTAGAGGTGAGATTTTTCACTAATTTAACACACAAAATTTTTGCGATTTTTCTCGCGGAGTGTTGAGTGTAGTGAAATAAAGCGACAGCGGAATGGAACGGAGCTCAACTTGAAATATCACTTTATTCCCGCTTTCAGTAGAACTCCGCTATCGCTTCACTCTACATTCCAAAAGCGCAAATTCAAATTTTTCAAATCGCGTTATTTCTCGGTCGGTATTGCAACGCTTCCGCCACATGGGCGCTGGCAATCTTTTCCTGTTCTTCCAAATCGGCAATCGTGCGGGCAAGTTTTAAAATTTTGTAATACGATCTCGCGCTGAGATTGAACTGGCTAATCGCCGTTTTGAGAATATTAAGCGTCTCTTCTTCAATTTTGCAAAAGTCTTTTACATCTTGCGAACTCATTTCAGAATTGGAAATTATTTTTTTATCTTTAAATCTTTCCTGCTGAATTTCCCGCGCTTTCTCAACTCGCGCTCTGATTGACTTTGACGACTCCGCCAAATTGTCAGAAGAAAGTTTTTCAAATTTAATTCGCGGAACTTCAATATGCAAATCTATGCGGTCAATCAAAGGACCGGAGATTTTCTTTTGGTATTTTATAATTTGAGAGGGGGAACAAGAACAATCACGATCAGGATCGCTTAAATATCCGCAAGGACACGGATTCATACTGGCAATCAAACTAAACTTCGCCGGGAAAATAAGCGTCCCCTGCGCGCGGCTAATAGTAATAACACCGTCTTCCAAAGGCTGACGCAAACTTTCCAGATTGCCGCGCGGAAATTCCGGCAGTTCGTCCAAGAATAAAACTCCGCGATGCGCCAAACTGATTTCCCCCGGTTTTGGAAACTGTCCTCCGCCAACCAAAGACGGGGCGCTGGCGCTGTGATGAGGAGTTCTAAAAGGACGAATGCTAATCAGCGGTTTGTCGCTCGGCAACATTCCCGCAATGCTATATATTTTCGTAAC
The DNA here is from genome assembly GCA_034659355.1 of Patescibacteria group bacterium. Taxonomy (GTDB): domain Bacteria; phylum Patescibacteriota; class Minisyncoccia; order JAHIHE01; family JAGLIN01; genus JAYEHC01. Next base: position 1,255 of record JAYEHC010000075.1, read on the forward strand.
TTCCAACGCTTCCTCTTTTGTCATTTTAGGAAGTATTGTCGGGACTGTCCTCGCCAAAAGCGTTTTTCCCGTCCCCGGAGGTCCGCTCATCAAAACATTGTGTCCGCCGCTTGCCGCTATTTCCAACGCCCTTTTTACATGTTCCTGTCCTTTGACATACGCCATATCAACCGCGAAATCCGCTTGCTCGTCAAGATCGCTGATATCGTGGACTTTGGCGGGGCTGATAATTTTTATTCCATTAAGGTGATCCGTCAGCTGCAATAAATTTTCAACGGGAATTATATCTACTCCTTCCACTAAACTCGCTTCATATTCATTTACCTTCGGGACAAACAATTTTTTGTATCCTTTTTGTTTCGCGTAAATCGCAATTGGCAAAATTCCATTCGTGTGCCGCAACTGCCCGTTAAGCGCCAGCTCGCCGACAAATAAGCTGCTTTCCAAATCCGCGTTTAATTGCTCGGTCGCGACAAGAACCCCGACGGCAATCGGCAGATCGTAAGCCGGACCCTCTTTTTTAATATCCGCGGGAGCGAGATTTATCGTAACACGCGTCGCCGGATAAATATACCCAGAATTTTTCACCGCCGACCGCACTCTCTCTTTTGATTCCTGCACCGCCGTGTCAGGAAGTCCGACTACTGTAATCGCGCCCAACCCGGGACTGATATCCAGCTCCACTTCCACCGGTTCGCAGTCCAGCCCAATTACCGCGCATGAATTTACTTTTGAAAGCATAATCGTTTGTTATTATTAATCTGCCAATTTCAGCGTTGATAACATATTCTCATATAATTCCGTACATTCTTCTTTTTGGTTTCCGAAATATTCAATCTGTAAAATATGCGATTTATGATAGACATAATTTGTTAACAGATTGTTTTTATTTTGCAAAACTATTTTTTCATTAATAACAACCCGCTCATAATCTTTATCATCGCTTTTCGCGACTTCCCTGCGCCAAACGAAAATTGAAATTTTTGATTGATCGTTAATATTAAAATCTATTCTCTGTTGAACTTTTTCCGTGTTGTTATTTTCCGTGTCGTTTATATCCGGACTTGAAAGACTATCCGGATATTTAATTTCAAATTCGTATTTTTCATTTTTGTAGATATTCCAACTTCTCGTTTCATCCGCAGGTTCTAATTTTCTTAATTTTTGATAATCTCGGTCGGCAATTAAATATAAAATCGCGCTTATTGCCACCACAGAACAAATGACAAAAATAACCGCCAAAACTATTTTTGATAAAAAAGTTAAAGATAGTTTTTTCACACTTTTAAAATTAATTTAAAGATAACTTTTATTCTCCATTTTCATTATACCGCAAATCAATATAAAAATACATAGTAGTCTGTCAAAAATTTCACAAAGGAATAAAAGTCCTGATCCAACCTCAAATCTTTGACCAGGATAATTCACTCCTGACAAAATAAACCCTGTCATTCCGACCGGAGCGAGCGAGGCACGAGCGAGCGGAGTGGAGGAATCTGTAAACGCAATTATGTTTTGCTTAATTTAAACTATTTTAACAAATTACATTTTATCCGCTCACAGATCCCTCGGCTCCTATCGTCGCTCGGGATGACAAGAATAAGAAGATTTTAGGAGGAGTGAATTACCCTGAATCTTTGACAAAATGACTGCAAAAGATAATAATAATAATAATTAGAAATTGGCATTAATATTAATCTATCTTAAAATGAAAAAAAACCTTACTGTAATTGGAACCGGATATGTTGGATTGGTGACTGGCGCCTGTTTGGCAGAGCTAGGAAATAAAGTTGTTTGTGTTGACATTGACGAGGAAAAAATCGGGAAATTAAAAAGAGGAATAGTTCCTTTTTATGAACCCCGGCTTGATGAGCTAGTGGCAAAAAATATAAAAAACGGAAGATTATTTTTTGAAACAGATCTTGCTCAAACAATTCAACAAAGCGAAATTTTTTTTATCGCTGTCGGAACTCCTCCAATGGAAAACGGTAGCGCCGATCTTTCCTATGTTGAAAAAGCCGTTGAAGATATTGCGAAGAATTTAAAAAAATACGCCGTGGTTGTTGTAAAAAGCACCGTTCCTCCCGGAACTTGCCGCCGAATTAAAAAACTTGCCGCAAAACATTGCGCCAGTTCTTTTGATCTTGTCTCCAATCCCGAATTTTTAAGAGAAGGGTCGGCTGTTATGGATTTTATGAAACCGGACAGAATAGTGCTTGGAGCGGAAAGCGGAAAAGCGAGGAAAATAATGAAAGAACTTTATCAGCCGTTAAAAGTTCCTCTTCTCATCACCCGTCTGGAAAGCTCTGAAATGATTAAATACGCCAGCAACGCTTTTTTGGCAACAAAAATTTCTTTCATTAATGAGATTGCCAATGTTTGCGAACTAGTCGGAGCGGATGTGCAAGAAATAGCCAAAGGGATGGGGCTTGACCCCAGAATAGGAAATAAATTTTTGGAAGCGGGACTCGGTTATGGAGGATCTTGTTTTCCAAAAGATGTTCAAGCCTTGCATCAGTCAGCGGGAATAAACGGCTATAACTTTTGCCTTTTAAAAGCGGTTATAGAAGTAAATAACAATCAGCGAAAACTTGCTGTTAAAAAAACGGAAAAGATATTAGGCGGTCTAAAAAATAAAGTTGTTAGTATTTGGGGCTTGGCTTTTAAAGCAAATACCGATGATATCAGAGAATCAGCGGCGGTGGAAATCATTGAATTATTTTTAGGGAAAGGGGTAAAAATAAAAACCTACGATCCAATTGCCAGCGAAAACGCAAAAAAGATATTGCCCGAAGAAATTATCTTTTGCGACAATCTTTATGAAGCGATTCAAGAAAGCGACGCTTTATTTATTGCCACCGATTGGGACGAATTTAAAAAAGCGGACTTTGCTAAAATGAAAAAATCTCTTCGGACGCCAATTATTATTGATGGAAAAAATATCTATAATCCGGAAGAGATGAGAAAAATCGGCTTTACTTATATTAGCATTGGCAGATAAAATCGGTCGTTAAAAAATCCCCCCCAGTCCCTTTTATAAAGAGGAGGATCTATGTGTTATTTTTTCAATCTTCTCAAAACCGCCAAGTCTTCTTTTTGTTTTCCGCCCGGTGTTTCCAAAATAAAATCCGGTTCTTGCAATCGCGGTTCATTGACAAGAGCTCTAAAACCTTCTTCTCCTATTTTTCCCTCACCGATATTTTCGTGTCGATCAAGGTGTGAATTAAGATCAACCTTGGAATCGTTACAATGCATAAGTTTCAATTTTTCCAGTCCGATTATTTTATCAAAGTCGTCAAAAGTTTTTTGAACGGCTTTTTTATTTCGCAAATCATACCCGGAAGCAAAAGCGTGCGCCGTGTCAAAACAAACGCCTAGTTTATTTTTGGAAATTTCTTTTTCCGTTTCTTTTATAAAATAAGCGATTTCTTCAAAATTGTCGCCCATAATATCTCCGGACCCAGCGGTTATTTCCAGAAGTAATTGTGTTTTAAAAATCTGTTCCGTGAAAACTTGCGTCAATCCCGCAATCAATTTCTCCCGCGCTTTTTTTTCTCCCAATTCTTTGGCGCTTCCCAAATGCGTCACAACTCCTTTCGCTCCCAATAGATCCGCTGTTTCCATTTCTTTTTTAATCGCCGAAATAGAACCGTGATAAATTCTATTGTCGGCTGAAGCAAGATTTATATAATACGGAGTATGAAGATAATAATTTTCCAAATCATATTTCCGGCAATTTTCTTTAAAGCTCTTTATTTTTTCTTTTGTTAATGCCGAAGATTTTCCGCCCCGCGGCGATCTGGAAAACATTTGAAAACACTCTCCGCCAATTTTGCGAACTCTCTCGGGAGCTTTTTCAATTCCTCCCGCGATTGAAATATGCGCGCCAAATTTCATATATTTAAAATGATAAAAAAAATAGAAACTTATAGAGATTTATTTAAAGCTTTATTATTCACAGTTTATTTTCGCTTTCAAAATCATTTCCTTGATTTTCTCAATACCACTTTTCAAATCTCCTCCTTCTATCTCAAACCCCGAAGCAAGTTTGTGTCCTCCGCCTCCGAGAGATTGCGCTATTCGCGAAACATCAATGTTTTTATATTCCTCGCTTCTCAAACTGCCTCTTATTTTATTATCTTCGCTTTCTGTCAAGAGCAAGGAAAACTTAGTGCCGCTTACCGTATTAATAACGCTAATTAATCCTGAAATATCTTCTTGCTTGGCGCCGCATTCCGCTAAATCTTTTTTGCTAAGATAAGAAACGGCCATTCCCGTATTTTCATCTTTCTGAATTCTGCTGAGCGCTTTCCCCCAAAGTTTTATCGCGGAAACATTTTTGCTATTAAAGATATTTCTGGCAATTTTATCTATTCGCGGTCCTCTGTTCATAAGTTCCGCGGTTATTTCAAGCGTTTGCGTATCGGTGTTACTGTGTTGAAATCCGCCCGTATCTGTAAAAATTCCCGTCAACAAACAATGAGCAATGTCTTTTGTGATTTTTAAATCAAGCTTTTTCAAAAGACGATAAATTAAAACCGCCGTGGAAGAAGCTGAGGGATCTATAATTTGAACGCAGTCATTCAGATAACCGACTTCCGCTGTCCCTTGGGGATGATGATCTATAATTAATAAATTATTAAAAGAATCAATTATATCTTTAATGTCGTCTAAACCGGTTCTTGAAAAAAGAGCGCAATCCAGTAAAATTACCAGGTCGTATTTTTTTAGCTTAACACTGTTTTTAATTATCGCGACATTCGGCAAAAATTCAAAAACAGCGGGAACAGCATCCTTTGAAAAACATTCCACATTTTTATTTAAAGAACCAAGTGCTTGTCCTAATCCCAAAACAGACCCAACCGCGTCTCCATCCGGATTTTTATGCGTCAGAATTAAAATGTTTTCACTAGATTTTATTAAGTTTATCGCTTGTTGCATTGAGTTGTAATTTTGAACTGTGAATTATAAAACAGGAATTATGAATTAACTCGCATCCGCGCATTCCAACTTGTCATTCTGAACTTGTTTCAGAATCTTTGTTATATTACATTTTGACTTATTCTATTTACACCATACTTTTGTCTACAACACAAACACAATTATATTTCTATTCAACGCATATTCAACACAATCGTTGCATTTTCAATTTATTCAAAGGTTTAGTGATTTGTAGGTTTGGTTAGATGTAAAAGAAAATAGATTCTGAAACAAGTTCAGAATGACAAACATAAATTTACTATTTACTATTTACTATTCCTAATCAACTCCTCAATCCGACTGACATTTTCCCCGCTTTTGTCAATCACAAATCTAATTCTCGGCAACGGTTTCAAATATAGTTTTTTATTAAGTTTTTGCTGGATAAAATAAATTTCTTCTTTTAACAATTCCATAATTTCAATTTCTTTATCTGTCGGAAGAACGCTTATAAAAATATCCGCATAGCGGAGATCTTTAGAACTTTCTACTTTAGTTATTGTCAAAATAATATCTCTTGGAAAATCGGCTTCAACTAAAATTATTTTCCCCGCTTCCCGCTTAATTAATTTATTGACTTTTGCTATTCTCTGATTCATAAAATTAAATTCTTAGATTTTCCTCTCTTTTTCTTCTTCTTTATACGCTTTGAACGCATCTCCTTCTTTAATAATAACATTTCCTTCGTAAGTTATTCCCGCGTTATTTCCTGATTTTACTTCTTCAACAATTTTTTTGTTATACTGCAATTCCTTCACTCTTCCTTGCCCTATTTTTTCACCGTCTCTGATTATTTCAATCAAAGACGCTTTTTCTATTTTCCCGCTCTCAATTTTTGCTCCGATAATCATCTCAATTTTTTTGGCGGATTTTTTGGCGGATTTAAAAATTGCAATCACTTTCAGGATTCCTAAATCTGTTCTGACAATTTCCATGCCAAGAATAGATATTAAATCTTCTTTAATATCATTCATTAACTCGTAAATAATTTTATATATTCTTATATCCACAGCTTCCTTCCGCGCGATTTTTTTTATGGATGTATCCAGACCGATATTAAATCCGATAATTTTCGCTCCCGAAGAATTCGCCATTTTTATATCCGTTTCAGTTATATTCCCAACGCCCATTTGCAAAATCTGTATTACCGCTTCATCTGACTTGATCGTTTCCAAAATCTGAACTATCGCTTCCAGTGATCCTTTCGTGTCCGCTTTAAGAATTATATTTAGTTTTTTCATTTGATGCGATTTGACTAGCTGTTTTATGCGAGCGGAATCAACAGCTTTATTTTCAACGCTCCCCGTTTGCTCCGCTTGTAAAAATTCTCTTACTTTGCTTTCAGCAGCAAAACGGCTCGTTTCGGCAAAAATCAAAGAGCCGACTTTGGGAACTTCATTTAGTCCGGTTATCACAACCGGCATAGACGGCGTCGCTTTATTAATTTTCTTTCCGGAAAAATCTCTGATCTCTTTTATCCTCCCCCAATGAGATTCCACGCTTACAAAATCAGAATTTTTCAATGTTCCATTTTGGATTAAAATTGTCGCGACTGGTCCGCTTTTTGGATTAAGATGCGATTCAATCACAAACGCTTCCGCCAAAGAATTCGGGTTCGCTTTTATTTCTTCCATATCCGCGGTTAAAACTATCATCTCCAGCAATTCGTCCACTCCCTTTCCTGTTTTTGCGGAGATATTTACGCAAACTGTTTTTCCTCCCCAATCTTCTGGCATAATATCCAGTTCCGACAACTGCTTTTTCACTTTTTCAACATTGGCCTCTGGTTTGTCAATTTTATTTATCGCGATTAAAATAGGAACTTCCATCTCCCGAGCGAAATTTATCGCTTCTATCGTCTGCGGTTTAACGCCATCATTGGCAGCGATGACAATCACCGCCAAATCAGTAGCGTATGCTCCTCTCTGTCTCATAGCGTGAAACGCTTCGTGTCCGGGAGTGTCCATAAAAGTAATCATCTCGCCCTTTTTTTTAACCTGATAAGCGCTGAAATTCTGCGTAATTCCGCCAGCCTCTTTTTCGACGACATTTGTTTTCAAAATTTTATCAAGAAGCGTTGTCTTGCCATGATCAACATGTCCCATCACAACAACAACGGGCGGTCTTTTTTTCGCGCCAGATCCGATATTTTTTTTCAGCGATTGTTTTCTTTTTTTATCAACCGATTCTAATTTTTTAAGCTCAAACCCAAAATCATCCGCGATAATTTCCGCAGTCTCAAAGTCAAGGACTTCGTTAATGCTGGCAAAAATTTTATTTTCAATCAACTTGGCTATCAGCTCCGTTGACTTGATTTCCATTTTCTCCGCCAGCTCCTTGACGATTATATTTTCCGGGACTTCAAGAATTTTCTTTTTTTCAGTTTTATTTTTCTCTTCCTTTGGCATTTGATTTAAGTTATGTTGTCGTCTTAATAAATAATGGAGAAATAGAAATGACTAAGCGAGACATAACAGATTTAAATCACTCTTGATTCATCCGCGATCTTAATCGCTTCTTCTTCCTCTTTTCCCAGCGCGTATTCTGATTTGCCTTCTTTTATTTGTTTAGAATAAACTCTTACTCCCTCTCTGGAATAAAGACCTTGTATAATAACACCGCTCAAAGAATTGTCAAGAAGCGCAATGACAAAACTCTGATTTCCGCCGACATCGCCAAAAGGATTAAACCGCACCACGCCCACTTTTTGAACGCATCCGTTTAAACTGTTTTTTATTTGCTTGTTAGCTTTTATTATTTTTTTAATTTCACTATCAACTTCATTCGTTTTTTTTATTTGCTTGTAAATTATTTCTTCCAAATCCTTTCCTTCACTACTCTCAAAAAAACTGCGGGTTCTTTTCTTGATTTTGAATAAGCAATAATGTAAATAGATATTCCAAAACAAAAGCGTCAGTAAAATAACCGCCGCCGCTATTATTAAGATTTCCTGATTTTGACTTACAAGATTTGTTATTTCAAACATTTTGATTTTTTTAATAAAAAAGCGAAAACGGAGCCGAGCTCCGAAAGCTACTTTTATAATAGCTTTTACTTTCGCAGAAGTCAATTAAAATATATTAGGGTATATTTTTTCCGCCCTGTGGATAACTTATTTGACAATAATTTTTAATTTGCTAGAATTTATACTGTAAATAAAAACATTTATGAACAAACAATTTTGCCGTCAATTTAAAACAGGATCTCAAACCAAAATTATTGGTTCTGTTTCGGTCGGCGCAAAGTTTGTGATTTACAAAAACCTACTTCTAGCGAACTAGGTTATTTTTAGAGTATCAGCGAAAAGATAAACAAAGAACTCTAGTCTAAAAATAACCTGCTTTGCAAAGTAGGTTTTTTGTTATCTGTACTTTAAAGTTATTGCCAGCCGTTTGGATTGTTTAGAAATAAATAATCCAAACGGTTAGCAACGACTAACAGTAAACCAAACAAAAGGAGGAGAAGAAAGATGGATATTACAATAGGATGCGTAGATAAGAATGAGTTTGAAAGGGTTGTAGTTGCCTTAAAAGAAGCAAGATATTTGATCGGGGTCAAACCCGAAAATAGAGCATTTATTTGTAAGAATCATCCTGAGGCAAGAGAAATCGTTAAGAAATATATTCTTAGCGGAAAGACGCGAACAACAGGCTACATCTGAGAGGATAAATTCCTCTCTTTTTATTTTGCCATAGCGATTTCTTTGTTGACTTCCTTGTTCAAATATAAATCATAACGGTTATAGCAATCTTATTCTAAATTATCTTAGACTCTGCTGATTTTCTCCAATTGTTCCCCCTTTGTAAAAGGGGGCTAGGGGGATTTCCGGGCAGGATTAGTTAAAACAAGCTAAATTATTTTTTTAAGGCATATTTAAGTTTATCTCTTTTTATAAAAAATAG
>JAYEHC010000076.1:0-10109 GCA_034659355.1 Patescibacteria group bacterium
CCCTTTGTAAAAGGGGGCTAGGGGGATTTCCGGGCAGGATTAGTTAAAACAAGCTAAATTATTTTTTTAAGGCATATTTAAGTTTATCTCTTTTTATAAAAAATAGATGAAAATCAGCAGAGCCTAAATGGTAAGGCTGCTATAAAAGACAAATAAAATACCCCCGAAATTTCGGGAGTATTTTATTATGCAAATTATGCAAACTTCTAAACAATAATTTCTATAATACGGTTACATCATCCGCAAAAATATCACCACCTTCAACAGTCGCTTCTAAATCAGCTATCTCAGTAGCATCAGTTACGCTAATAATATCATCCGCGCTATAACCTGCTCCGGTTAGATCATCCCCGGATCTAATCCATCGCTTTTCGCCATGATCTATTTTATATACCTTGTCATCAGGATCTTTAACTAAAGCTCCATCAGGATATTGCAAGTTAGCGCCAGACTGAAATTTAGCCATTTGCGCTTTCTTGATCACAAGAACTTTATCCCAATTCAAACGACGAGCATTAAAAATGCTCTGAGTTGAGATTGGCTTTCTCTTTCCTCCTTCAATCAAATAAACAGTATCGGTTCCTTTTTCTCTAATCAATGCGCCTTCCGGATGAATAGAATTAGATTTCATTACTGTCCCCAGTCTGTATAACCCTAAAGTTTCTACCGGCACATCAACAACTTTATCCCAATTATAACCTAGCAATTCAAACGCTTCTTTGCTTTCAATGTGTCTTTTTTCTCCATTGGCAATTACATAAACTTTCATTTTGCCTTTCCCTCTAACCATTGTTCCATCAGCATAGCAAACTTCTTCCGCGTCTCCGTAAGTATCAGCCTCTTCTTGCTCTACTTCTTCCACATTACCAAATGATAATCCATTGCTATATAGTACAGCTTTGGAAGGAATCCATTGTTTCACTCCGTCTTCAACCATATAAACTTTGTCTTTCCCTTTTACTCTAATCAATGATCTGTTCGGTCTTTTCCAAACTTGAAGAATTACGCCATAGCCGTTTTTTACGGTTTCAATGGTTTTTCTGTCGTGATAAAGATCAATAATGCCAAAATCTTTGCTCCAGCCTTCTGTCTCGTCAGAGTTTTTTACTTTGGTAAAATTGAGAGTTACCGTGTCAGAATTGTTCAAGCTGTTAGCGTCCAAATTCAATTTAGTCAGAATTCCATCCACGCCTTGCGCGACATGGGAAATCCATTCTATTTTCTCAGCGGAATTTGACAAGGTAATTCTATCCCTTCCTTCAAAACGCAAAGTTTTAATAAACTTTAGCGTCCCGCCATTATTAATTTGAAAATTTCCGGATGCGTCGTACCATATAATCCCATTAGTAATCCTCCTATTATTCGCAATAACCGCGTTAGAAGTAGAATTAGCTGTTGCAGTGCTAATTTCTACTTCGCCAGCTTCCTTGCTTCTGATTCTATAATCCGCCCTGCTGGTTTTCCCCCAGATAACTTTCAGAAAATATTTAGGATTTTTGATTGGATATGTCTTAATCACAATTTCCCGTCCTCCTCCAACATCTTCAATTTTTGGCTCGCTTAAATCATAAAGCTCTTGCGCGGTCATTGTAACATCTCCTTGAGTTGTTTTGATAGTTACATCATCACCTGCCGGTGAAGAGACAAGAACTTTCACTCCATCCCAATGACCATAAGTTAGAGAATTCCAAGATACGGGATCTTTTCGTTTGGTGATTTTATCAGCGGTAGTATTATGTCTTTCAAAAAGCAGTGTTCTTTCCAGACTAACACGAGCGCTTGACGAAACATTTACCAAGCCGTCAAAATTGGTCTCGCTAAGATCATCCGCATCGCCAATCACATTTCCCCAACGAACTTTCATCATAAAGTGAAGCATTTGGTTATCTGGCGATGTCTCAGTGCCTTCTGAAGTTTCTTCAGTTTCTTCAGTTTCTTCTTCGGTACCGTTGCCTTCTTCTGCCATCAAACTTACTGCCGGAACAGCACTAAAAACAAAAATAAACACCATAATGAAACTTATCAGTTTCTTTAAACTTTTATTTTTCATTTTTTATTTTCACCCCCTTTCTTAAATTAAAATTAAACACCTAAATATTAAATTAACTTGTCATTCTGAACTTGTTTCAGAATCTACTCTCTATTACATCTAACCAAACCCATAAATCACTAAACCTTTGAATAAGTTGAAAATGCAATAATTGTATTATTATAGAAAGATAATTGTGTTTGCGTCGCAGACGAAAGCGTAGTGAAAATAGGATAAGTCAAAACCTAATATAACAAAGATTCTGAAACAAGTTCAGAATGACAGGTTTTTGTCACCCCGTCGCAGTCTCCCGACAAGAGACTACAACGAGAAAACGCGCATCCGCTACAGTCCTCTGTCGAGAGACTGTAGCGGGACGAAAATATTAAATTAAGCGTGTCTATATTATAAATATTTTAACATAAAAAAAACAATCAGACAAAAATTGACGAATAAGCAAAAAAGGATAATAATAGGTGTAAAGTGTTAAAATATTTAAAATAAAAATGGATAAAAAACAAAAATTTTACGCGCTGGCGATAACATTTGTTTTGTTTGCCTGTTTGGTTTTCATAACTAGTCCGGAGAGCTGGCTGGGAAGCAGAACCGTAAAAATAGAGAATGAGAATAGCGAGAGTATTGTAAATAATAACGGAGAAAACAACGAGGAAGAAAAAGAACCCGAAGAAGAAAAAGAAAAAAGTTTGCTGAACGGAATGGAGTGCGCTAACGCAAAAAACAGACCGCTTGCCGTAACGCTAGCGGGGGATCTTGAAGCGTGGCCTTTGAGCGGAATTTCTGACGCGGATTTGGTCGTTGAAATGCCGGTAGTAACAGGAGGAATTACACGCTACTTGGTATTATATGTCTGCGACGAACCGCAGGAAATCGGCAGCATTAGAAGCGCGCGGCACGATTTCATTCCGCTGGCAATGGGCTTTGACGCGATCTTGGCGCATTGGGGAGGATCGCATTTCGCGCTGGACAAATTGAACAATAAAATTATGGATAATGTTAACGCTCTCTATTTGGATGGAAGCGTTTTTTATCGCAAACCGGGACTGCCAAAACCGCATAACGGATTTACGACAATAAAAAGATTGAAAGAATACTCACAGCGAATCGGCTACAGAATGGAAAGTGAATTTAGCGGTTATCAATTTTACGAAGAAGAAAATCCTTCCAACAAAAACGGCGCGCTGTCAATCGGCTACCCTTTAATTTTCAAAGTTGATTATAAATATAACGCGGAAACAAATTCTTATTTAAGAACCAAAGGCGACAAAAAAGATGTGGATAAATTAACCAGCGAGCAAATTGCGGTAAAAAATGTTGTCATTATGTACGCCGTGTCCAGACAGATTGAAGGTCAATATAATGATCTGGATATTGAAGGAGAGGGAAAAGCGATTGTCTATCAAAACGGTTGGGAGATTGAAGGAAAATGGAAAAAAGACAAGAGCGATATGAAATCCAAATTATATTTTTACAATGACGCGGGAGATGAAATTAAATTTGTCGCCGGAAAAATTTGGATTCAAGTCGTGGAGCCGGGACAAAAAGTGAACTGGAAAATGGAAGAATAATTATTCTTATAAAATGACTAAAAAAAATCTTTTTAAACTAATCGCGATCGCATTTCTTCTTTTTATGCTGGTTGGATTGGTTTTCTTTAGAAAAGGCGATGATAAAAATTTAAATCCAAAACCGATTCCCGCGAATAATCAGCAGACGGAAAAGCCGGAAAAAAAGCGCGAGTTGACGGAAGAAGAAAAATTGAAAATATTTGCGGAGAATTTTGTCGCGACTTATTATTCTTATATTTGGGGAAATTTTTCCAATGTGGAATCACAGTACTATTATATGACGGAAGAAATGAAAAGCAGGGAAGAAATCAAGGTAAAAAAAATGAAAAAGGAAATAGAAGGACAACCGCGGAGATATTTTACGGCGAGAGCAAGACTATTAAATTCCAGCTTTGCTTTGGATAAAGAAACAAAAGCGAATTTAAGCATTGATTTAAGCGTTGACAATTTTGCCGGCGCGATTGTTCAAAGAGACACAATGGTCTGGGTTGATAAAAACGGAGATTATTATGAGGGAGATATTGATAAGCTTATTATTGACACAACTGAAAAAAACGTGGAAGTAGTTTTGGTTAAGATCAGCGATGAATGGAAAGTGGATTGGATTGAGGAAAAATAAAAACGAACAGGCATTCTGAACTTGTTTCAGAATGACAAATTATTTTTTAAATAAAGCCATATGAAAAAAACAAAATTATTAGGACTTCTAATGATTATTATCGGTTTGTTTTTTGTGACGCCGCGAATAATGGACGCGCAGTTTCCGATTACAATAGTATGTCAGCCACCACTAACCACTTTTTCAAATGGCAGTTCAACTTTTGATATTTCTTTTCCTCCCGGCGGAGGAACGACTTGCGATACGCTTGCTGATTGCCCGACAGTTTCTCTTCCCGTTGGCGCGACTATTTTTAGCATGAAGGTTGATATGGAATTAACCGATCCAGCTTCGGAAATTAGAACACCATTTATTTGGATACCTAATTCAGACAGCAATACTCTTGCTCAAATGAGAACAAGCAATGGAACAATAGTTAGATTATTTACCGCTGGAGATACGGCTCTTTGTGGAGGAACAGCTAATTTTGATAATCCTTCAAGAATAACTGTTATGCTCGGAGGAGATGTTTGGTTAGCTAATAGAAACAATGGCACCGTAACAAGATTATCTCCAAAAGAAGGAATTATTGTTGGTGGAACTTGCGGAGATGGGGCATGTAATGTCGGAGAAAACAATGGAAGCTGTCCTCAAGATTGCGAGGAGTATGAAGTGAATTGTAATTACGGAGTTGGTGACGGACCAAGAGGAGCAACTTATGATATAAATGGAGATATATGGATAGGCGGTACTGGTGGTACAAATATGTATAAATTTAACCTTGATGGAAGTTTAGTATGGGGACCAAGATCTTTTGGAATTAAAACTTACGGAACAATTGGTGATGCGAGAGGTTATGTTTGGATAGTTGACAATCAAGATGGCGAACATAGAGCCTGTAGAATAGATATTAGTACTGAAATAATTAATTGCACAGACATACCGCGTCCTTATGGAATTGGAATAGACAATGAGGGTGATATTTGGTTTGGGAATTCTTCCGGAGGAGGAGTAATAGCTACCCAAGTAGGAGGAGCTGATTCTGGAGTTATTGGAGTTAATATAACGCCAGGAGGTTCGCCTGGATATCCCGCAAGCGGATATAGTTGCGGATTGGCGGTTGATCAAAATAATGTTGTTTGGGTAACTCATTGCGGTGTTAGTCCTGGAAAGGTTTGGGCTATAAGACAAAACGGAACTCAATTACCAGGAAGCCCCTTTGGAACAGGAAATCGTACCAGAGGAATAGCGGTTGATTTTGACGGTAATATTTGGGCAGTAAACAGAAGCGGTAGCGCCCCAGGTGGAAATCCGGTGCTTAATCCAAGCGGTTGCGGTGGTTCAGGATCTGTTACTAAATTAGCCTCCGATGGTTCCTATATTGCCACCTACAGCACTTGTGGTAATAATCCCTATTGTTATTCCGATATGACCGGTCTTCGAACAGTCCCTAAATCTCTGAAAGTTGGTTCAAGCCAGGGAATACCTCTTTCTGGCACAAATACATTTGAAATTTGCACGGACGGAATAGAAGATTGCACAAATCCGCTTACAGATTCAGCAGATTGCGCTTCTAAGGGAGTCTCGCCTGTCATCTGCGCCACTCCAGACGCGATGGGAAATTGCGAAATTCCGCTCAGAATTTTTTCCATTACGGCGAGCAATTATACGCTTAGCAATTTAGAGATAATTTACGGCAAGGAAGTTCCAATGACGATCGGCGGACTTGTTCCCTGTGGCAGAAATTGGAATGATCCAAGAACCCCGTGGAGCGACACACTTTCCTGCGATATGTGCTTTTTTCTCTTGATGATAAATAACATAATGAACTTCCTGCTGATGCTAATGGCGGGTATTGCCGTCTTGGCGCTGATTGTAACGGGATTATTATTTGTAACCTCCTCGGGAAATTCCGAAAGAAAGAGCCAAGCGAAAACAGCGCTTAAATATGTTATTATCGGATTTATAATAATTCTTATTTCTTGGATTATAGTTGATTTTCTTTTAATCGGCTGGGGATATCTGGACCCGCTCGGCGGAGAATGGGATGTGACTTGCGACTAGAACAAACTGTTAATTTGTTACTATGGACAACAAAAATCCTTTCACAGCAGCGCTTATAAATTTCTTTTTCTGGGGACTGGGTTATGTCTATTGCGGAAAAAGAACCGTTTTCGGCCGTTTCGTTTTCGCGGGATTTATCTTCGTTCACCTGCCCTTGTTTTATGAAATGAACTGGCTGGAAATTCCCGGCATTTTCACTTTTATTGGACACACTCTCTTGTCAATCGCTTTTGCCATTGATGTTATCAAGCTAACAAAGATAAAAGGATTGGAACCAAAAAAGTTTCCCCCTTTATCAAAGGAGGCTAGGGGCATTTCTTCGTCTGACTATAAATGAATTATCAAAACAATATCTTTCGTTTACCTTGTAAAAAATACAGTTTCAAGCAAAAACATTAAGTTTATTTTGCTTCTTAAGCGCAATGCGGAAATCACCCTTAATCCCCCCCCTTTTTACAAAGAGGGAAGATAAGCCTTAAATACTAAACCTTCAGCTATGTCTCAATCATTCATTATTGCCGCTTTAACATTTCTTGTTATCCCTTTTGGAATATTCTTTCTGTTTGGCTGGCTTATTTTTTATCATCTGAAAAAGTACGGCTTGCAAGGCGACTCTACAAAAAAAACCGCCACTCTTTTCAGACTGGGAATAGTTTTTATCTCTCTGACAATAATCGCGGTTTTCTTTTTTACGGACTGGGACAATATCGCTATCAAAGATCTCATTGAAAAATCAAATATAAATTTATCTCCAACAGAATATGAATATGAGTGAACATAAAAAAAAGAAAGAGGACCGATACAAAAATCACAGTTTTCCGGGACAGCATCAAGGCGAAGAAATTAAACTTATTTTAAGGAAACATCTAGTTACGCTGTTGCCGCATCTTATCTATATTTCCTTGATGTTTTTTCTTCCTGTTGCCTTTTATATTGTTATTATTCCTACGGCATTTCCAGCTTTTTTAAGCGCGCCATACGACAAATTGTTTGTTGTTCTAGCGCTCATTTATTACGGATTTATTTGGATTGCCGTTTTTACTATTTGGGTTGATTATTATCTGGATATTTGGATTGTCACAAACGAACGGCTGCTAGACATTGAACAGGTTGGATTTTTCAATCGCATTGTTTCCGAACTTGATCTAAAAAGGATTCAAGATATTACCAGCCGCGTCCACGGAATACTGCCGACAATGTTCGGATTTGGAAATATCCATATTCAAACCGCCGCCGAGAAAAGCAAGTTTGATATGAAAGCAGTTCCTCATCCTGTTACGGCAAGAAGGCAGATAACAAAACTCTACCGCGCCGCCAAAGAAAAAGATCGTTTTATTTTCCGAGACAGAGATGAATAGAGTGTAAAGACGAGGCAGTGCCTCGTCTGGTGATATATAACACTAGCGGGAACTGGTTTTTTTAACCGGTTCCTGATGTTTTGAAGATGACAATGATATTATTTGCTTGGGAAACATTGGGAACTGTTTACAAAACAGTTCCCGCGAAGAACTGTTATCCATAAATATCATGATTTCCAATGTCAATAAAAAATACTGTTTCATTGTCTAAAAAACGGAATAGTATTCGGTCGAAATAACTGACGGAAAACGACCAATAATTTTTTAAATTACCTTTTAATTTATGGGTTTTTAATTTTTGATTAAACGGATCTTTTTTGAAAATCAACAATTTTTCTTTCAGCCGCTCTATTTTTTTATCTGACAATCTTTTTTTATATTTTTTAAAATCTCTCTCAAAAGACGCATCAAAAACAATCTTTTTAATATGGATTTTCATAATCAAACCTTTTCAATAAATTTATCAATGTCTGTTTTTCTCACTTTCTTGCTTTTTAAATTTTTCTCAGCCTCTATTATTCTAAAAAGCAAAGCTTGTTTTTTGAATTGACCATAGACTTCTTTCAAAAGATTATATTCTGACACGGGAATTATCACTTTTTCTTTTTCGTTAAATGCTAACATATTTTTAATTTAACTTTTTACTTCTATTTTTATTATACGAAAGTGAAGAGTTGTGTCAAGAAAAAAATTATTATCGCGTCGCGTACATTTTCTGAACTAAGTTCCGAGATTTCGGAACTTAGTTCAGAAAATGTTCCCGCATTCAAAAACACCCCGATTTCTCGGGGTGTTTTTTGGTTGGGGAAATAATTTTTAGTATTATTTCCGAACCGCCGATTTGAGCTATCGGGAAACTGTTAAACAATCTTGATGCCTGTTTTTTTAATTTCAGAAACCATCGGATCGCTGTTGTCTCTAAAATCTTTTACCGTGAAACCGTGCGGTTCAATTCTAGTGTCTATATCCATTCTTAAGTCCCATAACAAAAACCTGTTTTTGTCTCTATTCCTTTTTAATTTATCTGAAATCACTGCGACATCAATGTCGCTCCATTTATGCGCTTTATTCTGGGCAAAAGATCCGAACAAATAAATTGTTTGAAAAGGATAATTTTCTTTTTTTAATTTCTCCGCGTATTTTCTGACTATTTTTTTTGCTTCAACTTTTGACATAATTTTTTGTATAGTTTAATAATTTCATCAAAATATTTTTTGGTATATTCTTTATCGCATTGTTTATAAAATTGCAATTTATATTCGGGATAACGAGCGCGGATATTAAAATCATTTACTTTATTCAAAAACTTTATTTCATCTTGTGATAATTCTAATTTGGCAATTTCTCTGAGCCGAATTAAATCATGTATATACGGCGACTGTTTTTTAGTTTCTTGTGCCACCAATCCCTTCAATATTTTTTCCAAAACAATATGTCCAAAAAATAAAGACTCGGGATATTTTTTCCCTTTGAATAAATAAAGCATAACTTCATAATCGTGTTCAGCTGTCGCCTGCCAGTATTCAACTAATTTTCTAACATCTTCTTTTCTCATTTTTTATTTTATCTCTATTTTTATTATACGAGAGTGAGGGGTTGTGTCAAGAAAAAAATTATTATCGCGTCGCGTACATTTTCTGAACTAAGTTCCGAGATTTCAAATGGTTGAGACGCGATGAATCGCTGTCTCTACACATAATATTTTAAAAATTCTCGGGATTGTTTTTATCAAATTCCCATTTTAAAACATTTTCAAAAATATATTTTCTGATTTTGTCTAATTCTTTTTCATTTCTGATAATGCGATCATAAAACCGCGGTTGCCAAGCGAAATCGCCGTCTCTACCAATTTCAAATTTGCATCTCCCCTTATACCAACGAATAATTTCACTTAAACCATTTTTACCCATCGGATTATTTTTCCCAGTAACACCGCCTCGGTTCGCGTCTCGGTTGTTCGCGTCCAAATAATTACATTTGTCGCGCGAACCGAGACGCGATAAATCGCCGTCTCTACCGTAATTATTTATCCCAATAATGCCATGGGTATGATTTGGCATTATAGTAAATTCGTCTAATTCTGTGAATGGGAAATGTTTGGGAATTTCTTGCCAATAATTTTCTACGATTTTTCCAATTTCCGATAAATTCATTTTTCCGTCTGTGATGTTTCCAAAAAATAGTTCCATGTTTTTTGTACAAATTGTCACGAAATACCAGCCGTCGCTGGCATAATCCCAATCCAATTTCCGCGCTGATTTTATTCTGTATTTGTTTTTAAATTTATTTTCTGTTTCCATAAATGAATTATACCACACCCCCGTAGAGACGGCGATTTATCGCGTCTCGATTTATCGCGTCTCGATTTATCGCGTCTCGATTTATCGCGTCTCGATTTATCGCGTCTCGATTTATCGCGTCTCGATTTATCGCGTCTCGATTTATCGCGTCTCGATTTATCGCGTCTCGATTTA
>JAYEHC010000077.1:0-2284 GCA_034659355.1 Patescibacteria group bacterium
TTTATCCAAAAAATAAAGCTGGGCGTTGGCTGTGTCCCACATCATAAACCCGTCGCTTAAATGCGGTTCGCCGCCTGTTCTGACCATTAAATCAACAGGTGGCAATTCACGAGTCAGAAGGCATTTTTTTAAAAGATCTTTATTTATTTCTAATGATAAATCTCTTCTCGCTCTTTCCGCGATACATTTTATCGCGTCCAAGACTTCCCCGGTTCCGCTGTAAGCGATGAAAAAATTTAGGCAAAACTTGCTGTAATTTTTTGTGTTTTCTATCGCTTGATTTAAAGACGCTTTTACATCTTCCGGAAATTGCTCTCGCCAATCGCCAAAGATATTAATTTTAATTTGATTTTTATGGACAATCTCGTTTTCAGATAATTCCAAAAATCTTTCCTTAAATAATTTCAACAAAAACGCCACTTCCTGCTTGGAGCGTTTTTTTAAATTATCTTTTGAAGATCCCCAAAAAGAGAGATATGGAATTTTCAAATCAACGATAACGGCTAATAATTTTTCTAATCCTTCCGTTCCCTTTTTATGTCCAAACCAAGCTTCCAGCTGATGTTTTTTTGCCCAGCGACGATTTCCGTCGGGAATAATGGCAATATGAGTTGGGAGATTTTTTGTTTTTTCCATTTTAAAATATATAAATATAATGTCTTTGTCATTCCGGAAAATTCCGGGATAACAATGGTAGTGGGAAAAAAATAAAGGACTATGTTTTCATAGCCCGTTTAAGATTTGTTGGCAACCAAAAAACCAACTTTTGTTGCTTTTACTCTGCATTTATCGCAGTTTAAGCAATGTTTTGCAAGTCTGCCAAATTGAATTTGTGAAACCGGATAGTCTCTGTCATCTTTTCTTCGCCTTATAATTTCTTCTACTTCTACGCAGTCCATTTCAAGCAAAGATTTTGCTGATTTTTTTTCTTCCATATTATTGTTGCTTATTGTACTATTTGCGCTAAATTTGTTTCTATACTTTTTATCGTTGAGCTTTTGCTAAAATGATTTTTTAGCATTCCAGATGGTTTTCCGTTTTCGTGAACGCATTTTTTTCTCGCGTGCTCTCCTTTTATTGAATCAATCTTATCTTCAATAACTTCTCCGTAGGGAACGAAGACGAAAACTCCACTCTCGTTTTCATCAAAGAATTTTTTCATTTTATCCTCAATCCTTTTTTGATAGTTATAATTCGGATTTATTTCAATATCCTCTGCTGTTACGCCGGTGTGTATTGTATTACGAAGAACAAATTCTATTTTTCTATCTAATCCCTCCCTTTCTCTTTTTTTATCTAGTCCAGTTTTTTTCTTTTCATTTAAAGGATTATTAATGGGCGTAGAAAGATCACATGATGTAACTTGAACAGGAATTTTTTTAATTCTCCTATTTTTAAAAGTCATAACTAAAAAGAAATCAATTTTTTTGTGAACATCTTCTTCGGGAGTGGAATATTCTATTTCATCTTTTTCGCATTCTTCAAAACCGTTTGCCATTTTCTCTAATAAATCCATTGCGGCAATTTCCGCTAAAATTCCTCGTTTGACAACTTCCGGTCCTTGCTCAATATTATACTTTTCGGTAAAGTTTTTATTATTCTTATGCTCTTTGAAACTCAAAAAAGTTTTGTCGTATTCTTCCCAAAAATTTTCAATCTCTTTTGGATTGTCTCTGTTTTCTCTTATATATTCAACGACATCTCCTATCCACTCAGCGTCTTCCAAAGCCATTTCTCTAAGCAATTTTTTTTCTTCTCTGTTAGGATTATCTCTGTCAATTTCAAGCCTTTTTAAATTTCTTAGAAAATTTGTTTTTTCGCTAACGGCAAATTCAATATATTTTTTTATGTCTTCTGAAATTTCAATGTTTTCTTGTTCCAATAAACACTGAATAATCTCCTCAACCGCTGCCGCTGGATTTTCTAGATCTACTTCTATATCATTTACTTCATTTCTTACTAATTCCATTGCATCTTTTTCTGTAAAGTTCTCATTGTGCTGTCCGGTCGTTTCTTTTTTTCTGGTTACAAATTTATCTATTGTTTCTTTGAGCGGATCTTTAGGAATATTAAACGGGTCATTCTCATGCGGCGACGACAGAGGGTTTGAAGCCATTCCGATATTTTCTTCAAATGCTTTCATATTTATGAAATCCTAAAGGATAAATTCCGTGATAACGTCTAAATAAAATGTGGGTAGGAAGGGATTCGAACCCCTGAAGGCAGAGCCAACTGGTTTACAGCCAGTCCCATTTGACCGCTTTGGTACCTACCCGAATTAACT
>JAYEHC010000078.1:0-9801 GCA_034659355.1 Patescibacteria group bacterium
ATCCGTGTGAAACTTTTGGGTCAAGCAAAAAGGCGAAATATATTTTAGAATTGAATGGTGGATTGGCAAGGGAGATTAAACTGAAAGAAGGCGACTATCTGGAATTTAATTAGGCTCTGCTGATTTTTATCTATTTTTTATAAAAAGAGATAAACTTAAATATGCCTTAAAAAAATAATTTAGCTTGTTTTAACTAATCCTGCCCGGAAATCCCCCTAGCCCCTTTTTACAAAGGGGGAACAATTGGAGAAAATCAGTAGAGCCTAAATAAAAGTAATAATAAGTTGTGGATAAGTGGTGTATATAATGGGTAAAAATAGAATAAACGCTTAAAATTAAAAAAGCGTAATAATCTAAAATTGTTTGAAACAGTGATTTTTGTTTGTAATTAGCCAAAGTTTTTGTAAATAATTTTTTACTAAGAGGCCTTGACAAAACTTTCAAAAGGTGTAGTATATAAAGATAAAAATAAAATAAAAAGCAAAAATACAAAAAACATAAAAAGCGTTGTTTAGAGAAATTATTTAAATTTAAAAACAAAAACAA
Source organism: Patescibacteria group bacterium (assembly GCA_034659355.1). Lineage (GTDB taxonomy): Bacteria > Patescibacteriota > Minisyncoccia > JAHIHE01 > JAGLIN01 > JAYEHC01. The sequence continues at coordinate 547 of JAYEHC010000078.1, forward strand.
AAGGCGGATGCGCGGTTAATAATTTCTTAAATACAGCGTTTTTTATTGACCTAAAATTTTGAAACAAACGCTTTAATTAATTTTTTTTAAATAAAGTGTTTACTATAAACTAAAAGGTCGAAATCAAAAAATTTAATAAATTAAATTTTCTTTTGTAAGATTTCTTTAGGGCGGGAGGGTGATAAGAAAGAACAGAAGAAGAGGAGAAAAAATATGTACGGTAAAAAAATTATAATGGCGGTAGCAATGGTTTCCGTCGTTACTCTCTCTGCGTCAATGTTTGCGGCTTTTGAAGCGCATGTTGTGAATGTAACAGCTCACATTGAAAACGCTTTGGCGGTTGACACAGAAGCGATTGAATTTGGAACAGTCTTTCCGCAAGAGTATTTGGAAAAACCTTTAGAGATTAGATTAAGTGATTCTTTTGTGGAAGCATTTAATAGCGAAGAGCAAAGAGTGCAATTTGTTGATTACAAAATTGTTTCCAAGCCAAAATGCTGGAACGATGATTCTGAAAATCCTGAATACGCGCCAGTTGATTTTGCTACACACGAATGTCCTACGATTGATGGTGTGCAATATGTAGTAATGAAAGATCTTTGCAAGTTTCTTTCAAAAATGCCTGCTGAAGAAACCGGGGGTTATAATAAAGCGGATGTTGGAGTACCAAGCTATTACACTAGCGTAAATGGTTACACTAGCGTTAGCGAAGATGACAAATGTGAAATTGTTGATCCTCCCTATGTTGATGATATTGATTGGGCTACGGGAAGCTTAGCGGCGTGTCAAAAAGATTTAGTAGATAACTGGACAATTGATTTGAAAGTTCCTCCATTTGTGAATCATATTGGACAAGATTGGCCGGAATCTTGTAAAAACTGGGTACTTGAAGAAGAAGAAAATAAATTTGATTACGGATGCGATCTTTGGATTGAAGTGACTGGGATTTATAATGTAAATCCGTAAATATTAAGATAATTTGATTCTTGATAAACTTCCGCCTAAAATATTTAAGCGGAAGAAATGAAGAGATTAAATTATAAAATTACTATGGAAAATAAAAATGGTGAAAAATTAAACAGCGCGCAGTCGGAATTGGAAGAATTGAGAAATGTAAAAGATCAAACAACGAAGAAAAAGAAGTGGACGACGGGAAAAATTCTAAAGATGATTGTGATGGTTATAGTTTTAGCGTTTGTTTGGATTGGAGCGGTTCAGTATTTCGCGGCGGACAAATATAACGCGGTGGTAAAAGTTCAAGAAGAAGGTCAGGGCGTTGGAGTAAATCCAACAACAGAAGAACTTGATTTTGGCGATCTTCCGAAAGGCGATAACTTGATGCGATTTGTAGAAATTGAAAATGGCGGAGAGATGGATGTTTATGTAAAAATTGTTAGAACCGGAAGCATTTCCGATTTGATAGAAATAAACAAAAATAACTTTGTCCTATCTTCAGGCGACAGCGCGAAAATTGAATTTTTGCTTAAGATGCCGATTAGCGCGAACAAAGAGGAATACAAAGGCAAAGTTATAATTTTTAAGTTGCCGAAACTGTTTTAATTGTATGAATAAAAAAACAAAATCAATAGTTGAAACTTTGATATATATAATAATTATGATAGTGCTTGCTGTTGGAACGCCAAAAGCTCTTTGCTATATTCTAAAAACAGAACATCCGGTAGCATCTATAACTTCCGGCTCTATGTGGCCGGCGTTAAAAAAGGGCGATCTTGTTTTAATCGCAGGTGTGGACAAATCAGAGTTGGAAGTTGGCGATATAATCGTTTATGAAAATTCAATTAAATCAAAACAGGTGGAAGCATTTACAATTCATCGGATAGTAGAGTTAAACGAAGAATCGTTGAAAACAAGAGGAGACGCAAATAATATTTCTGACAAACCAATTAAATACGAAAAAGTTGTTGGAAAAATGGTTAATGTTTTTGGAAAGCCCTTGCGAATTCCAAAACTTGGAAAAGTAACGATTTGGGCGTCGGGGTTAGGAAAAAGAGATTAAATATATTTTTTAAAATATGCTTACTCAAATTAAAAAATATCCGTTTATTAAAAAAGGCTTTAAATCCCGCGTTTTTTCGGTGTGCAGAAAAACGGTGGCGGTATCTTGTGTCGCCGGGATTGTTATGATTACCAACACTCCTCTCGTTTTCGCTTACGAGGCGCATACTGTAAATGTTACAGCGAGGATTGTCAATGATATTCCCGGAATTAATCCGCCAGGCGGGGAATTTTGCGCTGATGGTAGATTAGAAGTTGAGCTGAGTATTGCTTTAGAAGGCGCGGATATTTATTATACGATTAATGGAAATAATCCTATTTGCGGAGAAAATAGCGAAAACTTTAAATATAACGACGAACCTTTTGAATTGCCCGCTGGCGTTACAACGGTTAAAGCTGTGGCATGCCATGAAGAGTTGCGCAATGGACATCCTGTTGTTATGCAGAGCGCTATAATGATGAAAGAATTTGACGCTTCAGTGCCGAGTGTGATTGTAACCGAACCCGTAGATGGAGCAGTTTGGTATTGTAACCCAAATAATCCAAATATTTATCCTATTGAATGGACAATTGGAAACTATAGAAACGCCGATGAGCTAAGCGTTGACATTGTTTATATTACCGATAACGACAATAACGGAATAATTAGCGAGGGAGACAACAGATTCTTAATTGCCAATAATCTAACAGGAACGACTGGAAGTTATCCGTTCTTATTGATTAAAGAATATTGTTATTATGGTTATGGTTGGGCGGAAGTGACTGTTACGGAATCAAGCACAGACCCAAATACGGATAATTGTAAAAATTCCGGCATTAGCGGCAGGATTTTTGATCCGATGGTTTGTGATTCTTGCGACGCCTCCTCTGCTAGCAATATCTCTGTGGCTACTGATGTAAATGTTGAACCCGAGCCTGTGGTTGATGAAGAAAACATTGAAGACGAAAATACTGATGATAATAATACTGATGACACAGAAGAAGATATTAGGAATGAGGATGTTGATGACAGCGACGCCGATAACGAAGATGTTGAGAATGAAAGCGGTGAGAGCGCCGTTGATGAAAATGCGGATGATGTTGATATGAATAATGAAGATAACGCTGATGACACAGAAGAAGATATTAGGAATGAAGATGTTGATGATGATGAAGACGATGAAGAAGAAAGTGATAATGGGAACGAAGGTAGCGATGAAGAAACTATTGAAAGTGATGAAGATGTCGTTTTAGAAGATGACGGAATAATTATGGATAGAGAAGAAGATTTTGACGAGGAAGAAAATGATAATGATGATGAGAACGAAGACGGCGAGGAAGAAAATAATAATGAAAATGTTGATAGCGATGTAGATGATGATGACAACGATGAGAGTATTGATGATGATAGCGATGATGATAATGCTGATAATGACGATGATTCTCCTGACGACGCGCCGATAGAAGAAGACGACGATTCTACGGAAATAGAATTTAATTTATAAAAAGCAAGCATAATGCGCTTACAGATTCCTCCATTCCACTTGTTCGTACCGCACTTCGTTCCAGTCGGAATAACAAAATTTTCGGAATAACAAATTCAAATGCATAAGCGTTAGTGTAAAATAAAATTACAATATATTATGACTGTTCAAAAAATCCGAAAAATGAAATTAACTCTATTCTTAATATCTTTCTTGATGTTGAGCGGATTTTTAGTCGCTTTGTTTCAAAATAATATCATCAAAATTAAAGCGGACACTTGGTCAATAGCGGTAAGCGTTGATCATTTGGCATTTGGAACGGTTTTTCCCGGCGAGCAGTTGCAAAAAAATCTTACCGTTTTATACTCCGGTTCCGGAGACGGCAGTTATACGATTACTGAAAAATACAAGCCATTGCCAGACGCGGAAATACCAGCTGATTATCAAGGGGGAGATATTAGCGATTATTGCCAAGAACATCCGGATGATTTAGAAAGATGCTATCGCGATCTTTGTCCGTATATAATAGAATACAGCGAGGAAGATGAAGGCGATACTGTAAATGGCGCTTCAGTAAGCGCTGACGATATTTCTGATCTTTGGATTGTCCATCTTGATTCGCCAGCCATCGCGGGAGAAATTTCTCAAGATCACACAGGGGGAATAATTTCTACAAGCGGTGATTATGGCTGTGATCTTTCCTTTGAGGTTAATGTTTTTCCAAAAGGGTCAATTTCTGGTTGTAAGTATAATGACGCTAACAATAACGGTTTAATTGATGAAGGCGAAGAAAAATTAAGCGATTGGGAAATCCAATTAATTGGCTGTTCTTATCCGCCTTTAGCAGAGGGAACTTTAGAACTTTTGCCAATTAGCCGTATTAATGAAAACCCTGAACAAGGAGAAACCGGATATTGCTCGGTAGTACAAACAACCGTAACCAACAGCGAAGGATGCTATACTTTTACAGATCTGGAAAAAGGCGACTACGGCGTTAATGAAGTGGCGCAAGAAAACTGGACCCAAACTTATCCAGCTGATAATAAATTTTATTATTTTACTTTAGATCTTGGTGAAGACAAAACAACAATTGATTTTGCTAATTTCAATACTTATCAAAAGCCCTATTGCGGTGATGGCAATTTAGATCCGGGCGAGCAATGCGATGACGGAAATAATATAAATGGCGATGGCTGTTCCGCTGATTGCAAAAATGAAGGAGGAGGCGGAGGAGGCGGAGGCGGAGGCGCTGTGATTATTTCACTTCAGATTAATGATGCTAAAGATTGTGTTTTAGCCGAAGACGGAACATATTTTTCATGGAGAACAAATATGGCTTCAAGCAGCCGTGTAGTTTGCGACACAGAACCTAATCCAAACTGGGGAACTCCTCCTGACTATGGCTATTTCTTCTTTACAGATGAATATAATTTAAGCCCGAAAGTTTTAAATCACGAAGTAAAAATTTCAGGACTTGTTCCGGGCGAAAATTATTATTGCCGCGTCATTTCTTCTAATAGTTCAAGCACGGTTTTTGAAGAAGTAATTTGTTCAATACCGGAGGAAGAGGAAGAGGAAGAGAAAGAAGAAGAGATTGAGGAAGAAGGAGAGGTCAAAGGAACTTCCACGATCATTCCTTCCGGATTGCCAAGAACCGGTTATCAATGTAGTTAGGCTCTGCTGACCCTCATCTATTTCTTATAAAAAGAGATAAACTTAGAAATTGAGTGTCGCGGAGCTAAGCCACCACGACAGCAATAATTTAGCTTGTTTTAACTAATCCTGCCCGGAAATCCCCCTAGCCCCCTTTTACAAAGGGGGAACAATTGGAGAAAATCAGCAGAGCCTAATTAAAGTTTATCAAGTAAAAAGTCTTTATATTGGCTTTATAATTTCACAACCCTTGTAAATTTCATATGATTTTATATCCCAAAAAACAGTCTCATCAAGCAATCGCGCTTTTCTTTGTTTTGTTGTTTTTGATATTCATTTTTCGTTTCTTTGAAGTGAAGCGGAATCTTATTGAGATTCCCGCTTTTTCATATTTGGAATCTGAATCGCAGGATTTTGAAAAGGGGTCGCCGGAAGATGAGAACAAGCAAATTCTTTCAAGTTACGAGGAGTTTGAAGTAGTGAGTGACAATGAAAACGAGGCAATATCTAATCAACTTTTTGATAAAAATAATAGCGCGAACAATTCAAAAAGCGACATAGCAAATACAGACAATGAAAAAGAACTGCCAAAAATTTTGAGTATTCCCAAGTTAGGAATAAACGCCCCGGTTCAATGTGTCGGTTTAAACGCTGAAGATGAAATGGCCGTTCCAAGCAATAATAGCGATGTTGCCTGGTTTAGCCTCGGTACTATTCCCGGAAAAAAAGGAAGCGCTGTTATCGCTGGTCATTTAAATGGAAGATCCGGAGAACCGGCAATTTTTTGGGATTTGCATAAGTTAAAAGTTGGAGACGGTCTTTATATTACTGATAAGGGCGGAAATAAGAAATACTTTCAAGTTAAAGCTGTTAAAGAATACGGGACAAATTCCGCTCCAATGGAAAAAATATTCGGGCTGAAAAACGGAACTTATCTCAACTTAATAACTTGTGGCGGATTATGGGATAGGGCAGAAGATACTTACGATGAACGCCTAGTAATTTTTACGGAGTATTTAGAATAGACTTTTATTTTTTAGGACTTTCTTTGAAAAAGAAATTTGAGAATCAAGATGCAAGCGTGTCTTTTTTTTGTGGGCAATAAACACTTTTGAGTCTCTTGAATTTCTGCAATAGATATGGTAATATAAAGGTGGAAGAATTATTAGCTAAAATAATGATTATGAAAAAAGTTGAAAAATTGCAAAAAATAAAGCGCAAATTAATTACTCAAAGAAAATATATCGCAGATCAGTTAAAGAAATTTGCCAGAAAAAATAAGAAGATTAAAGACGATTATGAAACTGAATTTCCGCATTTAGGGGATCATCAAGACGAAAACGCAATTGAGGTATCGGATTACGAAAACAATCTTTCTGTTGAGCACAATTTAGAAGAAGAGCTTGAAAACATTGGCGATGCTCTTAAAAAAACATCTGAAGGAACTTATGGTATTTGTTCAAATTGCGGAAGACCGATAAATCCAAAGAGGTTAGAAGCTCTTCCTGAAGCAACGCTGTGCATAGAATGCAGCAAAAAGAAACATAAATGAGATTGCCTTCAAATAAATTTATAGCGCCAGCTTTGTTTGTTTTGTTTTTAGATCAGATAATTAAATTTTTGGCGATACAGAAAATAATCGCTTTGGAATTTAGCGGAAACAGCGGCGCGCTTTTTGGGGTTCAGCTAAGCACTAGTTTTGTTTTTGTCTTTTTTGCCGTTTTTTTATTTGTCGCGATAATTAGTTTCAAAAAGGATGAATTTAAAAACAGCGCGATTTCAATTGCCGCTTTTTACTTGATGCTGGGAGGAATTGTAAGCAATTTGGCTGATAGAATTTTATATGGACAGATTATTGACTACATTGATTTATTCAATTTGTTTTCTTTTAACATCGCAGACTTGGCAATTTGTTTTAGCGCGTTGATTTTAAGCTGGAAGGTTTTAATTTGTAAGAATTGTGATTTGTAGAAACTAGTGGAAACTGGTGGGAATTCCGACAAAAACGAGGAAGTCATAAAGAAGAGATAAATTTAGAAATACTTTAAAAAAAATAATTTAGCCTATTTTAATCAATCCTGCCCAGAAATCCCCCCAGCCCCCTTTTACAAAGGGGGAGTTAATACTTCTCTTTATTAAAAATTACCTATTTATGAAAAAAATACTAGCGATTATGTTTTTAACGGCGATACTTTTTGTGACTGGCTATGCTCTTCTAATGATTTATCCTGATTTTAAAGCCCCTGTTTCTTTATCAGAAAATAAAAAACCGCTTGAGGTAACTATTGAATTTTGGGGTCTTTGGGATAACTCTGATGATTGGAGCGAGATTATAGAGAAATTTGAAAGCGAAACTTATAATTTTAATGGACAGGAAGTAGCCGTTTCCATAAATTATACAAAAAAAGAATTCGATCAATATGAAGATGAACTGGCGTATTTGAAACAAAAGGACGGTGAACCGAATATTTTTGTAATTGACAGTAACTGGCTGGAAAAATATGCTGGCTGGCTTGAATCGTTGAATGAAAATAACGCCTACGCGGAAGAATATGGATTGATTAAATATGGCGAAGTGACCGATTTATTTCCAACAGAAACGATTAGAGGTTTATTTTTTGACAATAAATTATATAGCATTCCATTATATTCTGATTCGCTAGCGCTTTTTTATAACAAAGATTTGTTCGCGGACGCAGAAATAGATTCTCCGCCAAAAACATGGGCTGAGTTTAAAATAGCTACCAAAAAACTTACGGATCTAAATAGAAAAAATGAAATCATTCAGCCGGGCGCCGCGCTTGGCTGTGGAGAAAATATCAACCGAGCATCTGATATTTTAGCGCTTTTGATAATGCAAGGCGGAGCGAAAATAATAGATGAAGATAAAAATATTGATTTGGGCAAAGAAATAGAAGTAAGAACTTTAACGGGAATTGAAAAGAGGAATCCTAGCAAGAAAGCGATTGTATTTTATACCGAGTTTTCAAATCCGAAAAAGAACATCTACACTTGGGACAGCGAACAGAACGATTCTATTCAATCGTTTGCGGAAGGAAAAGCGGCGATGATAATGGCTTACAACTATCAGATAAAAAATTTGCTGGTTCTTAACCATAATTTGAATTATGGCGTTTCTCCAATGCCACAGCTTGAAAATTCAACCGTTGTAAATTTTGCGAATACTTGGACGCCAGTTGTTTCAAAAAATAATAATTGCGAAGTTTATCCTCCCGAAGCGCGCTCAAAAGTTGACTGCGCAAAAATCGCCTGGAGTTTTCTAAGTTTTGCGAATGAAAAGGAAAACGCGAAACTATATCTGGCTTCCACGAAAAAAGCCTCCGCGAGAAAAGATTTAATCGCAGAGCAAATTAAATTAGATAATAAAATAAGCGTTTTTGCGTCTCAAGCGGAAAGCGCGGTTGGCTATCACAAATTTGATGATCGGATTGATGTAATTTTAGTTGAAATGATTGACGAAATAAATTGGGATAGAGAAAATTTAGAAAAAATAATTGACGAAGCAGTGGAGAAAATTGAGAAGCTAAAATAGAGCTCATTTGAAACATCCGCTTTTTTGGTGTGTACTGGGAGAGTGATAGTAAACAGTAATTTTCTAAAACAAAAAAATGAAAAAAGAATCTTTGTTAATATTAATACCGAAATTAATTATGGCGGTTATTTTAATTATCGGGATTGTAGCGGTATTTGGAATATTGGGATACTTTAAAACAATACCGAAAAATGGTTATAAAACCACTGAAATAGCAGAAAAGCCGATAATTAAAAAAGAAATAAAATGTCCCGAAAATTGGAAGGAATATAAACATGATATTGTCGGGATAAAATTTTGTTATCCGGAAGAGTGGGGAAGATTGACAACAAGTCCGAAGAGTGAGATAACTAGAATTGAAGATGTCGTAAGTGAATTTGATAGTGAACATAATAGAAATTATAATTCTTTCTTTATTGAATTTGAAAATAATAAAAATATTTCTCTTCGTTTTTTTAATGAACAATATGGCGGTGAATATTATCCTAACTCTTATGCTTATGCGCATGGATATGTTGATAATATTCCGTTACTGAAATCAACTGGAGATATTTGTAAATATAAAATAGA
>JAYEHC010000079.1:0-9719 GCA_034659355.1 Patescibacteria group bacterium
TTTCTAAAAAAAGATTTTAACGCCAAATAGTAATTTTATCCGACTTGAGGATAAAAACTTCCCTAAATCTAATTTTGAGCATTACAAGGAATATTTAAAAATATAAACAACGCTAGCAATTCTTACATATTACTATGAAAAAACTTAATCAAAAACTTATTTTTATTTCAATATTTCTTTTATCATTTATTCTATCTCCATTTTTAATTTCTGTTCAATCTCAAGAAGCGCAACCTCAAAAAACAATAAATAATTCTTTGTTGACTGAGGAAGATTTTATAAAAATGTGGGAAGATGGAATTAAAAGCGATCCGGATACAATAATTTTTGAAAAAATAGAAGAAGGGAAATATCATTTTAAGACAGACAAATTTCCTTTTGACGGAGAATTGAAAATATTTGATATTTATTTAGACTATGATTACACGGACTATCTTTGTAAAGATAAATGTATTGCCGCTGAAATTAAACTTAAATTAGCTGATGTGCCTGAAAGTAGATTTTATTATGAAGGTTATGGCATACATGGTAATATCAGAAAGGAATATCGCAATGACGAAAATGTAAAAGCGTATTTGAAATGGCGCCAAAAAAATTGTTGTTCTTTTTATTACGATTATCAGGCAGAAAAATGGCTTACTTACGATGAGCATAAAAAAATGAAATGCAGGGAAAAGGAGCCAGATGAATATTCTACAATTTTTGAATTTATGATAATGCCATTTATAATATTGTTAATTCTTTTAATTCTAATTATAAATCCGTTTAATATAAGAAGGTATTTAAAATAAAAAAACCATGAAAAACACAATCCAAAATTTTGCTAAAGCTTTTGGAGTCAAGCCGTTTCTAGAATTATTTGTTCTCTTGGTTTTATTTATTCCTTTACTTATATTTGCTCAATCACAAGAAACTGGAAATAAAGTTTTGCCTATTGAAGAAAGTTTTATGGAAATGTGGGAGAAGAGAATTAAAAATGATTCTGAGACAATAGTTTTTGAAAAAATAGAAGAGAGGAAATATCACTTTAAAACGAATAAGTTTTCGTTTGATGATGATCTGGAAGTGGTTAGTATTGAAATAGAAAAAAACATTTTAAAAGGATGTGCCAGTGAATATACCAGTGCTAGAATTAATCTTAAATTTACTGGTATTCCTGATGTTTCTGAATTTCGCGATGAATACCATGGTATCAAATCAAAGTATTTAGAAAATCGAAATGTTATTGGTTATTCAGATTGGGATTTAAATCACACTTATTTTTATTATGATTATCAAGCAGAAAAATGGCTTTCTGAAAAGGAATATAGCTATCAAGAAAGGGAGTGTGAAAAGCAAATTTCCCAAATGTCATTTGAAGATACTATAAAAAATTATTTTCCAGAAATGTTGCCTTTTATGCACATTACTAAGATTATTATTCCGTTATTATTTCTACTTATGATAGTTTTAAAATTTATTCGCTTTAGAAATAAAAATAAAGATTTTAAAAATTATAGTAATTTTTTTAAGGATCATCATAGAAAATTTTCTGAAGTTGAAATAATTAAAAAGTCGACAAATGAAATTATTATATTTATTTCACGTAAAAATAGAAATTTACAAAAATTTTTAGAAAGAAGAAATATTTTTTTGGTAATCATTGCGGTAATTTTTTGTCTAATTGTCTTGATCCTGTTAACGATACCAAGCACTTTTCGACCAGATAAACTAATTTTTATAATTATAGCAAATATAATTTCCGGCAATATGGTTTCACTTATTTTTTGGATTAACCTTCTTGGATTTATGGTTAACTGGTTTGTGATACTGCTTTTTCTATTATTCATAAAACATCAGCTTTTTGGCTTTAATATAATTTATGTTAATAGTTTAAAAAATAAAATTATTTTTTATGGATCTTTTATGCCATCAATCAATAAACAAGAGTCAAAATTAGAAAAAGCGTCTATAGAAATGAAAAATTTAGTTAAAACCAGCGGAAATAAAAAGTTGCATTTATGTTTAAACGAAGGAAATAGAAATTTTGAAAGAATTATCGCTTTGGCTGTTCGATGCAATGACAATAATAAAGAAAAGATTTATAATGCTCTAAAAAAATATATCAAAGTAAAATAATAATTTTATCAACTAACAAAAAACTATGAAAAATACAATTGAGAATCTCGCCAAAGCATTTGCTGGCGAGAGTCAAGCGAGGAATAGGTATGCGATTTATTCTAAAATCGCTAAAAAAGAAGGATTTGAGCAAATCGCGGAAATTTTTCTGCTGACGGCGGAAAATGAGAGAGAACACGCTAAGTGGCTGTTTCGTTTAATCAATGAATTAAAAAAGAAGAGTGGTGAAAATTTAGATGAAATAAAAATAGAAGCGGGCGTGCCGACAACATTAGGTGATACTGTTGAAAATCTCAAAGCATCAATTGCGGGAGAAAATTTTGAACAAACACAAATGTATCCGGAATTTGCGGAAATAGCTGAAGCGGAAGGATTGACGGAAATTGCGGAGAGATTAAAGGCGATTGCCGTTGCGGAAAAACATCACGAAGAAAGATTCAGGAAATTATTAAAAGAAGTTGAAGAAAACTCAGTTTTCAAAAAAGAGAAGAAAGTCTATTGGATTTGTCGAAAATGCGGCTATCTTCACGAGGGAGAAGAGGCGCCAGAAAAATGTCCGTCTTGCGATCATCCGCAGAGCTATTTTGAGGTTTTTAAATAAATAAAGTCTAGTTAGGCTCTGCTGATTTTCATCTATTTCTTATAAAAAGAGATAAACTTGAATATGCCTTAAAAAAATAATTTAGCTTATTTTAACTAATCCTGCCTGAAAATCCCCCCCCTAGCTTCCTTTTACAAAGGGGGAACAATTGGAGAAAATTAGCAGAGCCTAAGTATATAAAAATATCTAATTTATAAAATAATGAAAACTCAAAATTGGCATAATTTAAACGCAAATAAAGTTTTGCGTATTTTAAAGTCATCACAAAAGGGATTGACGACGCAGGAAGTGGAAGAAAGATTTAAGAGGTATGGAAAAAATAAGCTGCCGGAAAAAAAGAAATTTTCGCAATTGGAAATTGCTTTAAATCAATTAAAAAGTCCGCTGGTTTATATTCTTTTAATAGCGGCGCTGATAACTTTTTTTCTGGAAGATTTTGTGGATATGGGAGTTATTTTAGTTGCCGTTTTAATAAATACAGTTGTCGGATTTATTCAGGAAACAAAAGCGGAGCAGGCGTTGGAAAAGTTGAAGCGGATGATTGAACACAAATCAAATGTACTGAGAGATGGAATTGAAAAAGAAATTAACGCGAAGGACATTGTTCCGGGAGATATAATAATGTTGCGGGCGGGCGATAAAATTCCCGCTGATGGAAGAATTTTGGAAATTCATGATTTTGAAGTTGACGAATCGGCGCTGACGGGCGAGTCGGTGCCGGTTGCCAAAGTTGTGAAGACATTGGATCAAAAAGGAGTTTCGCAAGGCAAAGAAAATATGGTTTATATGGGAACCTCTGTTGTTAAGGGGAGGGGGCTGGCGGTGATAACTTCAACTGGAATCAATACTAAATTTGGGAAAATCGCGCTACTTTTAAAAGAGACCAAAAAAGAAAAAACGCCCTTGCAAATTAAACTGGCAAAATTCAGCCAGCTTTTTAGCATCCTTATTTTTATAATTGTCGTGGTAATTTTTGTAATTGGAATTTTAAAAGATCATAAGCCAGAAGAGATGTTCGCGACTTCGGTCGCCGTTGCCGTGGCGGCTATTCCCGAAGGATTGCTTGTAGCGGTAACGATTATTTTAGCGATTGGAATGCAAAGAATTCTCAAAAGCGGATCGCTGGTAAGAAAATTAATCGCCGCGGAAACGCTGGGAAGCACAACTATAATTTGCACCGACAAAACGGGAACGCTTACAAAAGGAAAAATGCAAGTTGATCACATCGTCACTCTTGATTCCGTATTTTTATTAAATGATGGAAAAGACGATAAAATTATCAACGAAGAGAAAAACAGACTGGATCATATTATCGCGATTAAGATTGGAATGATTTGCAATAACGCCGTGATTGAAAATCCGGACGACAAACTGGAGATGAAAATTCACGGCGATTATACGGAAAGAGCCCTTTTGCAATCTGGGATAAGCGTTGGATTTGATCCGCAAAAAATTAAAAAAGATTTTGTCAGAATAGACGAAATTCCATTTAGTTCCGAGAGGAAATTTATGGCGACTCTCAACAAATCAGGTTCCGGAAGATATGAAATGTATGTCAAGGGGGCTCCGGAAGAGATAATTTCAAGATCAAGATTTGTGCTGATAAAAGGCAAAGAACGGCAAATGACAGAAGAAGATTTGAAGTTGCTAAGAAAAAATCAAGACGATTTAAGCAAGAAAGGACTTCGTGTTCTAGGAGTCGCTTTTAAACGCGTTGATAAAAAGATAGCGGATGGTTTTAAGGAAGAAAACGATGACGAATTAGCTAGCGAACTTATTTTTGTCGGTCTAATGGCTCTTAAAGACCCAATAAGACCGGAAGCGAAAAGTACCATAGAGCTTGCTAAAGAAGCGGGCGTTAGAACAATTATGATTACGGGCGATAACCGTCTTACCGCAAAAACAATTGCCAATGAACTGGGAATGAAAGTTGAAGACAGAAATATCTTGGACGGAGAAGATCTTGAAAAAATAAGTACGAAAGATTTTAATAATCTGGTTGGAGAAATAAAAGTGTACGCGAGAGTCGCGCCTCATCATAAGTCAAGAATTGTTGACGCTTGGCAAAGTAAAGGCGAAGTCGTGGCGATGACGGGCGACGGAGTAAATGACGCGCCAGCGCTTAAGTCAGCGGATATCGGCGTGGCGCTTGGCAGTGGAACGGAAGTCGCGAAGGGAACGGCTGACATCGTTTTGCTGGATAACAATTTTAAAACAATTATTACGGCGGTGGAACAGGGGAGAGTTATTTATGAAAACATCAAAAAAGTAATTCTTTATCTTGTTTCAGATAGTTTTAGCGAAGTTATTGTGATCGGGGGAAGTTTATTGATTGGCATTCCTTTGCCTCTTGCCGCGGCGCAGATTCTTTGGATTAACCTGGTAACAGACGGACTGCCGGACGCCGCTTTGACTTTGGAGCCGAAAGAGAAAAATATTATGAAAGAACCGCCGCGTAAAAAAGACGAACCGCTTTTAAATTTTGAGATTAAATTATTGATTGCCGCAATCAGCATTATCAGCGGAGTTTTAGCGCTGTTAGTTTTTATGTATGTTCTTAATGTGACAGGAGATTTTACCAGAGCAAGCACAGTCGCTTTTTCCATTTTGGCAATTGATTCTTTAGTTTATGTTTTTTCAATTCGTTCTTTGCGACATTCAGTTTTCAAGGAAAATATTTTTTCAAACAAGTATTTAGTCGGAGCGGTAATTTTAGGGTTTGGTTTTCAGTTGGTGGCAATTTATCATCCTTTCTTGCAGAAGGTTTTAAAAACAACCGCGCTGGATTTTGCCGATTGGACAATTATCGCTTTTGTTTGTGCGGTGGAATTAGTGGTGATTGAAATTGTGAAATATATATTTTTATTAAAGAAAAAACGGAGCTAAGTGCTTGTAAATAAATAACCTTTCTAATTTCATCTCATCTTCACACCATCTTGGCTTGAAAAAACTTTCAATATATAACAATATCCCTCAACTTTTTTCAAACCAATCTGGCATAAAGCTGAGCGAACTTAGAAAATATTATTTCTTTACAAGCACTAAAAAATATTAAAACAAATTATGAAAATCGCGATAGACACCAGAAGTTTAGAAGGAGCAAAAACAGGAGTCGGGAGATATTTGTCTAATCTGCTTGAATATTGGCGAAATAATAAAGAGCATCAATTCACTTTTTATTTTAAGGACAATTTGCCCGACAGTGATTTATTTAAAAGTGATAATTTTACAAAGAAGCTTTTGAAAAATCCGTTTGGGTTTTCCAGCAATTTTTTCTTTCAGCATTTTCTTTTGCCTTACCATTTAAAAAAAGATAAAGTTGATTTTTTCTTTTCGCCTTTTTATTTAAAACCGTTTTACTGCCCCGTGAAATCTGCTATTGTTCTGCATGATATTTCTTACGAAGCGCGTCCCGAATGGTTTAATCGCAAAAACAGATTTGTTCTAAAAACATTATCCAGACTTTCGGCAAAAAAAACCAAGGCGATTTTTACGGTTTCAAATTATAGCAAAAAAGAAATTGTAGACTATTATCAATTAAATCCCGATAAAATTACCGTTACGCATTTAGCGCCTGATAGCGGTTTTTACAAAATTGATGATGAAAATAAAATAAAATCCGTGAGAGAAAAATATAGCGTTCAAGGCAAGTTTATTTTGTGTGTCGGCTCAATATTTAATCGCCGTCATATTCCGGAAATTATTGAAGCCTTTAAAAAAATAGCTGGCAAGTACAGCAATTATCAGCTTTTGGTAATTGGGAAAAATCATACGCATCCGTTCGTGGAGATAAATAGCAAAATAGAAATCGCCAATAAAAATCTTGGCAGAGAAGCGATTATCCATTTTGATTTTGTGAGCGAAGAAGAGTTGCTCGCTCTTTACGGTTCCTGCGAGATTAATATCTATTTGTCTGATTATGAAGGATTCGGTTTGCCTGTTATTGAAGCGCAGTTTTTCGACAAACCGGTAATAACGAGCGATAACAGTTCTTTGACGGAAGTCGGAGGCGACTCAGTTGAATTTGTTAAAAATAATACGGTTGAAGAAATTTGTCGGAGTTTAGAAAAAGTAATTGCTGATGAAAATTATAAAAAGAATTTAATTAAGTCTGGCGCGGAAAATATAAAGAGATTTAGCTGGGAAAAATGCGCGCGCAAAACAATAGAACGAATAGAAAGTATTTAGCGCTTATAAATAAATAACCTTTCTAATTTCATCTCATCTTCACACCATCTTGTCTTGAAAAAACTTTCAGCATATAGCAATATCCCTCAACTTTTTTCAAACCAATCCGGCATAAAGCTGAGCGAACTTAGAAAATGTTATTTCTTTACAAGCGCTAAGCGGTTTATTTTATTTATGAAATTTAAATGTAAAGTTATTACAAGGTCTTCCAGAAATGAAATTTTAGGAATTGATAATTTAGGAAAGTTAGACCTTGATTTTGCGGATGAAAAAGACCGTGAAAATAATCTGCCGTTTTTAAAAATTTATTTGACCGCTGCGCCGATTCAAGGAAAGGCGAATAAAGAGCTTATAAAATTATTAGCTGGAAAATTAAGCGTTAGTAAAAGTAAAATTAAAATAGTAAAAGGAGAGAAAAGCAAAGAGAAGATAATTGAAATTTTATGAGATTATAAACGGCGAAGATGTTCTTATTCATCATCTATATTCTATCACTCTCATTTTTTAAAGTAAGAAAAAATACCCAGGGAAATAAATTCCGAGGGTATAACTTACTTTTTATGCCTTTTAGCCTCCGGACTGATAAATTTATTACAGCCCTTCTCTTCGAGGATCTTTCATTTTTATTCTCATCATCGTCTCAATCTCCTCAATGCCCCAGATTCTTATTATCGCGCGATAATGTTCTTCTGTGATATTTAGTTCTCCTCTTCTTATCGCTTGAATAATATCTTTCTCAAGCTTTTCATTCAGCGCTTCAGAATTTCCCGGATCATCTTCGAAAGAATTCAGCAGAAAAGACAGTTTGTTCTTGTTCTTCTTAAATCTAACTAAATCTTTTTGATGGGCTGTCTTCCTTCTCTTTCTTAGATTAGCAAGATATTCTTCTTCTTCCCGTTTGTCCATTTCCATCATTGCTTCGGGATCTATATCCAGAGAGCTGTGAAATTCATCCTCTCTAATCCAAAGCTTATACCACCAAAGTTGCAAACGCTTGTTCCAAACACGGCGCTTAGTTTTGTCAAGGAACGATTTGATCTTATGTTGCCAGATCATGGTCTTATCCTCCTTATATTGTTTTCACCCTTTTGTTAAAGGCGCTAAATTATGTATAGCAAAAAATTAAAAATTGGTCAAAAAAAATCATTTGACCGCACTTGACTTGACAGGTTTTTTTACTGTGCTATTATGTTTGAGTGAGTAGAAGATTGAAATAGCAGTTAAAAATAAGAAGTAAATTTTTAGTGAATTATATGGACAAACAAAAAACGCGCGCGAAAAAGAAGTTGGCAAATACCTTTGAATTTTAATTTACTTTAAAAATTAAAACAGGGAACGCCGCTTCAAAAGCGGTTTTTTAAAAACTAAACTAAACTAAACTAAATTATATTACAGCTTGTCATTCTGAACTTGTTTCAGAATCTACCTTCTTTTATATCTAACCAAGCCTATAAATCATTAGACCTTTGAATAAATTGAAAATGCAATAGCTGTATTATTATAAAAAGATAATTGTGTTTGTGTCGTAGATGAAAATATAGTGTAAGTAATATAAGTCAAGACCTAAAATAACAAAGATTCTGAAACAAGTTCAGAATGACAGGTTAAGGTAATAATCTAAAATTATTCCACAAGATTATCTTGTGGAATAAAATAGATTATTAAAATCTAGAGTTGTCCTTTGACAATTGAATAAAAATAGAAATCTACTCAAGTAGATTTCAAGCAAGTAAATTATCATCTTTACTAAAGCAGAGTAAAATCTGCTAAAAGTAATATATAGGTTCATTAGCAATTATTAATTGCTAGTTAATCACGCATTAATAAGCTCGTAAGAGCGTATGGTGGATGCCTAGACATAAAAAGACGATGAAGGACGCGATATGGCTGCGAAAAGCTTCGGGGACCTGCCAAATAAGGTTTGATCCGGAGATATCCGAATGGGGAAACCCGTGCTGATTAATTTCAGTACATCCATATCTGAATATATAGGATATGAGAAGAAGACCGGGCGAAGTGAAACATCTCAGTAGCCCGAGGAAAAGAAAGAAATAAGCGTATGTTGATATTTCTATTATAATTTATTATAGTAGAATATCAGCGTATCTCTATTCCCTGAGTAGTGGCGAGCGAAAGGGGAGGAGCCCAAACCAATGTTTTGCATTGGAAGAATTAAAACACAATTTCAAAATAATATTGTCATCCCAGAATTTTTTCTGAAGCGATAGTCCCGTATCAAGTACGGAATAAACTCCAGAAAAAATGTTTGGGATCCAGTTTATCTTGCTTTAATAAGTTATACGAAAAGTATTGTTTATTGAGGTAAACTGGATTCCCGCCTCTGCGGGAATGACAAATACAGGTAGAAGTAGTAAATAGATTTTATGTTTTAAAATTTCCATTGCGAAACATTGGGGTTGTAAGACAATGACATTGAATTGAAACCTTAGTTTCTAAAGCTCTTGAGTTTTAGAGCTATAGTTTCAATTTTAAGAAGTCAAAATAATTGTATTTTGGTTAGTTGAACAAGCTGGAAAGCTTGACCAGAGACGGTGATAGTCCCGTAGACGAAAACTAATACAAACTTCTGTTATTGCTCTTGAGTACCATAGGACCAGTGAAATCTTATGGGAATCCGGCAGTCCTACTAAAAATAGGCTGTTCGTTTTCTGATTTATCAGAAAGCGATCAGTTTATCTGCCAAGGCTAAATACTTTTTATGATCGATAGTGAACAAGTACCGTGAGGGAAAGGTGAAAAGCATCCCGATAAGGGAGATGAAATAGTATCTGAAACCATATGCTTACAATGA